>DATBGU010000371.1:0-30277 GCA_036557825.1 Gemmataceae bacterium | reverse complement strand
TGGTCGCCCTCCCACAGGAGTCTAGTCGGCGGGGAGCGCGACCCCTGGGCCACCGACCGAGCGATTTGACCTCCGCTGTCCTGTAACCGTGCGGCCTCATCTCCCTGCCGAGGTCAGTTTCAGTCGGTGGCGCGTCACCTTCTCCACCTTTGCACGCGAGAAGGCCAAGGGGAAATACTCGCCCTTTTTCCACAGGAGCAAGAGATCGTCGTAGTGTGGACTGCCCGGCTGGCCTGACTGGCCCGGGGCGCTCGTTGCCAGGCCGCGGTCCCAGTCCGCCAGGTCGAGGACGTGCCGGTAGGTCGCTCCGCCGGTTTGCTCGAACTTGACGTTGTGCGAGGCGGCGTTGGGGGTATATGCATCGCCGGCGCGCGGCGCTGGCCCGAGGTCAAACGCCTTCGCGTAGGCGGGACCGAGTGAGGCTAGAGGGTGGCGGAATGTCGTGGTGTGCAGCCGGCCCCACGACCACTCCTTCTCGTCGCCCGGCAGCAACTTCCTAAGGCGGTCCACGGCCTTGCGGAGGGTGGTGCGCAGCAGACGGTCGCGCCCTTCAGTCGGCTTCGCGCCGAACCATGCCGCGTTGGGTTTCTCCAGCGCCGCGAGCATCACCGGCACGCCGCCGCGCGCGGTGGTGAAGTCCAGCAGTTTGGCCGGGACTTGCAGGCGGTAGAAGCCGTCGAGCAACTCCTGGAGCCAGACGCCGTACAGCGCCCCGGCGCGCGAGTCGGCGGACAACACGCCGTCCCACCCAGCCAGCAAATCGACGTAAGGCCGAAGTTCTCGGTCCCGCATATCCACAACTTTGACCAGCCGGGCCAGCGTCCGGCCGGGCAGCGTCACGGCGTCTTGCTGGATGCTCTGGAAATCCTCCAGGGCAAACTTTTTCTTGGACTCCAGCCGTTCTTTGACGCGGGCGAAGCGGTAGGGGGGCGCCCACTCATACCCGATCTCCGCCTGGTAGCCGGGCGGCAGGATGTTGTGGTTGGCGGTAGCGACGTAGTGGGCGGTCGGGTTATGGATCTGCGGCAGTTCCTTGAGCGCTCGGAAGCCTTGCCACTCGTAGGCGCCCTTCGCGCCCGGCACCGGCAGCAGGCCGTCCCAGCCCTTCCGCACCGGCGTCAAGGCGGCGGCGACCCAGCCGATGTTCCCCTCAACGTCTGCGTAGACGATGTTCTCGGACGGCGCCTTCCACCCTTTCAGCGCCGCCACGAACTCGCGTCCGTTCTTCGCCCGGTCCAGGGTCAGGCTCGCCAGATAGGCCGCGCCGCCGGGTTCGCTGCCGGTCCACTTCAGAGCGTAGGCCCGGTGCCGCTTCGCGTCCTCGGAAATCACCGGACCGTGCCGCGTGAAACGCAATTCCATCTCCACCGGCCGCTCCTCGCCGCGCACCGTCACCCTCTCGCGGACGACCTTCATCTTCTCCCAGCGGTCTCCGACTCGGTATTCCGCGGCGTCGGCCGGGTTGGTCTCCTCGACGTAGATATCGGCCTGGTCGGTGCCAACGATGGTGAAGCCCCAGGCGACGCGCTCGTTGTGGCCGATGGCGACGCCGGGCAGACCGGGTTCGCCGCTGCCGATGACGTTCCATCCCGGCGCGTTGAGGTGGACGAGATAACGCAGCGACGGCAGGGTAATGGTCCGGTGCGGATCGCTGGCCAGCAGCGGCTTACCGGAGACCGAGAGAGTGCCGTCCACAACCCAGTTGTTACTCCCGTCGCCACCCAGCTTGAACGCCGGCGTTTTGATCGCCGCGTTGTAGCCGGCTAGGATCGAGCGGTCGATGCCCGCCAGGTCCAGGCCCGGCGCTGGGGCGTACGCGCGCGGCGGGTCCGTCGGCGCGATCCGCCGCGCCTTCTCGACGCCGACGGCGGCCACGAGTTCGGCGCGGGCCAGTTCGTTCTTGAAGTTGCGCGACATGATGATGCCCGACATCCGGCCGAGGCAGTCTTCGGGCCGCCACTTCTTCGGTTTGAAGCCGAGGAGTTGGAATTCGATGGGCAGGCGGTCGCCGAGGTGGTCGATGTAGGCGTTGATGCCGCGAGTGAAGGCGGTCGCGATCCGGCGAGCGTCGGGCGCGTAGCCGGCCCACTCCGCGTCCGGGTCGCCGCGATACTTCAGCAGCCGGGCGAAGCGGTCGGACTCCAGTCCCGACTTGCCGACCACTTCGGCCGTCTCGCCGACGCCCATGCGACGCCACAGGTCGATCTGAGAGAGACGGTCCTGGGCGGCGATGAAGCCCTGAGCGAAGAACAGGTCGTCGGCATTCTTCGCGTAGATGTGGGCGATGCCCCAACGGTCGCGCAGAACCTCGACCGGCTCTTTCACGCCGGGGATCTTGATCTCCCCCTCCAACTGGGCCAGGACGGAGTTCGCCTTCTTGCGAAGGGACTCTGGCGTTTCCCCCGCGCGGGCTGGCAACGCCTCCAGATGGGCGAGCAGAACCAGCAGGAAGGAACCGACAACACGTTTCATCCCACTCTCCACGGTGTTGCGTCGCTTCGCCCTTGGTTATCCGTCGCCGAGTGGTAACTACTAGGCCACTTCGAGCAAGGCTTTCGGGTTTTTGGCCGCGATCATGAGCAAGGTCCGAGCAGCCCCGGAGGGTGCGCGGCGTCCCTGCTCCCAGTCCTGGAGGGTGCGAACCGACACGCCCAGTAGCTCCGCGAACCGTGCCTGGGAAAGACCGGTCTTCGCCCGCGTCGCGGCAACGTCGGGCACGTTGATTACGCGACCGTGTTCGCCACGCTTGATTTCCCGGATTCCTTGCACAATTTCCGTGCCGATGTCCCGCGTTTTCTTGGCCATTTTCCACCTCGTCGCGAATCTCCCGAAGCACGTTGGCGGAATTGTACGGCAATGCCGTATAACAGCAAGGGATGATAACGAAATTGGGACTTCGCGGCTGCGGAACAACACCGTGGTGTCGCCACGGAAGAAGCGATAGGGATCGTCCCATTCCTCCGGCACGTCGAGGTAAAGTCCGTCCAGCCAGCGTGCCTCGCTCTTGGATGCCTCCACGAAGTTCCGAAAGCAGGCCAACAGTGGCGTGGACCCAGCGGCCCATGTTGGCGGCCAAGCGCGCTTCGATTCCACGAAACCGAAGCGCGAAATGCTTAGTTTATCCCCCCGCGTCGCCGACGAATGGAACAAGTCAGGATGGCTATTTGCTCTACCGTTTTCACGCAGATCGTGCGGATTGTGTGATCGACTTTTGGCCCCCCTTTTGGCGAGCTAGCCGTTACAACCCGCAGAATTCTTATTCCGCGTGCGTTTGTTTTCCTCCTCCTCATCGGCAAAACCCGCCGATAAAGATCATTGCGCAGACCAGCGTCCCCTTGCTGTGATGGAGATGCCGCCGGATTGACTGCGTCTGGGGGTACCGAGAGTTTCTGATCCCGTTTTTTGTGGAGAAGATATGGTTGTTCCGTCGTCCACGCGCGCGCCGCGACAATTCGTCGTGTCGGCGGCCGCGCTGCTGTTCCTGGCCGGATTGTCGGCCCGAGGTCAGACCCTGCCTCCCAACGCGTTCCCCACGCCGGTAGCTAATGGCTCGTTCGGGAGCCCCGTTCCCAATGTTGCGATATCCGGCCAAATGCCAGGATCGAGTCTGCCCCCCGGCTGGCTCCCAAATCCGCAGGGAACTCCGCCCTTCGGCGCTGCCGGCAATGGATCCATCATGATGCAGCCACTCCAGCCAGGGGCGTATCCCGTCATGCCCCCATACCCTTACCAACCCTACTTCTATCCGCCGCACCCTTGCCTGCCCGTTCCCCCCGCCCCGACGCCCGCCCAGCCCGGTGGAACAGGGCAACCCGGTGGAACAGGGCAGCCGGGTGGAACGGGACAGCCCGGCGGAACGGGGCAACCCGGTGGTACAGGACAGCCTGGCGGAACAGGGCAACCCACTCCCTCTGACATGCAACCATCGACGCAGCCAACCGATACCACTACGTCCCCCGACCAGGGGATGAACTTTCCCGACCTGTCGTCCGAACAGGGGGCCGCGTCGGGAGCCGACAACCTCGCCCTGGCCGCGCCGGGCGGCTACCTTGACGTGCCCGTGCCGATTTCCACCTTCCGCATCCGCTACGATGCGGCCTTCAACCTGAACCGGCCCGACCGCGCCGAGTACTTCTACGGCGCGTGGCAGGAGTTGGGCTTCCATCCGCACGGCATTCAGGGCAATGGCGTGTTTTTCGATCCCAAGGCGAAAGGTCCCGATCTGTTGCCCACAAACGTGGATTACCAGCAGCCCACGGCATACATGGAATTCGCCACCCCGAACCATCGCTGGTCGGGGTTCGTGGAGGTTCCGTATCGCTTCATCAATTTCCGCGACTTGCAAGAGGACAACCCGGAATCGGAACAAAAGCGGAACGCCGCCGACCAGCCGGCGCCGGGGAGCAAATTTTTCCCGGAGCCGCAGGGGGAAAATGAAGCGAATCCTCAAACCTACTTTCACGGCTTCTCGGACATCAATTTCGGTTTCAAGGCCGCCCTGATCGCTTCGCCCAACCAGTTCTTGACCTTCCAGCTGCGCACCTACACCCCCACCGGCAATGCCAGCCTGGGATTGGGCACCGGGCACTTCAGCCTTGAGCCGAGCCTTCTGTATTTTCGGCGGTTCAATCGGCTCGTCCTCCAGGGCCAGCTGACGGACTGGGTGCCGATCGGCGGCGGCGAAGCCGGCAACGTCTTCTCCTACGGCGCGGGCCTGGGGTACGCCGTATATCAGCGCGGCAATTTCGCCATCATGCCGGTCACGGAGTTCCTCGGATGGACGGTGCTAAACGGCTTCGAGTCCATCTTCGCGCCGATCTCCGCCACCCCCCCGCCCGGCCTGGAACTGCCCACGACGCACGGCGTCCAGGACGCCAGCGGCAATACCATCGTCAACGGCAAGTTCGGCGTGCGGGCCATTTTCGAGAACGGCAGTTCGCTTTACTTCGGCTACGGCCGGGCCTTGACGGGAACGCACTGGTACACCGACATCTTTCGCGTGGAATACCGCATTTTCTTCGGGCCTCTGCGGACCACCCCCGCCTTGTGAGCGCTTCGCGCTGGTCGATGGGGCGCAAAACGTGAGGTCGTTCCCGCCTCGACCGCTGTTGGTCGAGGCGGGAACGACCTCACGGCGGCGAGCCGACGAGGAGATCCGCCAACTCGGTCGGGACGTAGGACTTGAAGATGAGCAGCGCGGCGTCGTCGGATGCCGCGATCACCTCCTCAACCAGAGCCACCAGCCGGCTCAAGCGGTTGGCGCGAGGGATCGTCCGTTGCAGCACCGGCAGCAGCCGTACCGTGCCGGGACCGCCGGGGGCGCCGCGATGGGCGCAGCGCATCACGACGATGTGGGTCCGCGCATCGGGGTAGCTCCTCTCCCACGACTTGATCTTGTCGCGCGACAATTCTTCCGCCGTCCGAGCGGGGCGGTCCACGTCCAGCAGCAAGACCTGGGCGCCGGGAACCTTACTCAGATAATCAACCAGCTTGTCGCAGCGCATGCCGAGCGTGTTTCCTTTTCCGGAATCGGCGAGCGTTTCAAAGAAATGCCCCTCTTCGTTGATCGTCTCCGCGCCTTCGTAGTAGAGGATCAAGACATCGTTGCTGGGCTTGCCGCGGATCGCCGCCGTCCTCTGCTGCTGGTGCATCTTCGTTTCCAGCTTGGCAAGCTCGGTGTTGAGAAAGTGCGGCGAGGCCCGCGGGCCGGTCAGCGTCTGGATGTCCCCCTTCTCGAACGCCGTCGCCGACCCCGGTTCCTCCGCCCGGCGCGCGGTGATGGCTTTGACAATGCGCTTCTCCAGGTCGCCGGGCCGAGAATGGGTGCTGAGCGCAAGGACGTGCATCCGCTGCCGGGTGATGGGCGCGCGGCAATCCACGATACATTCGGCGTTGCTCGCCGGATCCTGCCGGGTGGCGACGAGGCTCACGCGGTTGCCCTTGACGCGACTGAGCAGAAGGGGCGTCGCGAACGTGGTTTTTGCCGTATCGCTGGCCTTGCGCTGGACGAATACCGGAAATTGCTGGAAGCCGTTGACGAACACGCGCAGAAGAAAGTAATCGTCCTGCCAGGCCCGCCCCCTGTCCGCCCAGTGGATGTGGCCGTGAAGCCATACCTGGCCGGACGACGCCCGCGGAAAGAGGAAGCCGCGCCGGTCCCTGTCGGACGGAGGCAGCGGCCGCCCCTCGACGCCGCCTTCGGTCAACGTGTCGATCTCGACGCGCAGCGGCGGCGGAACGTAATTGAGGACCAAGTGGGGAGCATCCGGCCGTCGGCCGCTCACGCTGACCGCGTCCACGCTCAGCACGTTCGGACCTGGACGAAGCTCGACCTCGATCTCCTTGGTCAGCTCCGATCTCGTTCCTTCTCGATGAACGCCCGCCAGTTCGATGGGCTTGTCCGGTCTTCCCTGCTGCTGGAAGGAAACGCGCTCCAGCTCGCCCTCCGAGCGCACCTGGAAGCGGATGGTCACGAACGGCGTCGAGACGGACAGGTTTTGCCGCGGCTCCAGGAAATCAACCTCGGGCGCGGGCAGCACCATTGCCGATTGGACGGCGTGGACGCCCGGACGACGACACTCGGCCTCGGCATTGCTCACGTACACGGCGAGCTTTTGTTCCCGTCTGCCCGCGTCGAGCGGCACACCCCGAAGCCGAACGGTCCAGAGGTTTTGCTTGCCGCGCTCGATGCGCACCTCCTTGGCGACGGATTCACGCTCATTTACCGTGATCCGCACAAGCTTGTCGCTCAGAGCGGACAGAGAAAACACTTCGGCGGTCAGGTTCATAAGCGCGCGGCCGGGGACCGGCTCATGTTCCAATGTTTTAACGATCGGCGGACGGACGTAGTGAAGGGAAACCTCGTTGCTGTAGCCGACCGTTCCCCACGGGTTGCTGATCCGTACCTGGATGCGGCTTTCCCCTGGCCCGACGCGGACCACCCCGTCCAGGACGCCCGCCTTTTCGTCGATGATCGGCAACTCGGGCGCGGGTTGGCCGTTGACCAGGAGGACCACCTTGTAGCCGCGCGCTTCCTTGGAAGGCAGGGCCAGCACGCCATGCACGCGGACGGTCTTCGTCTCGTCTTGGCCGTCGAGCACCGTCCCGCTGGGGGGATCGGTAAGGCGCACCAACGGAATGGGAGGCTGATATTCCAGGGTCAGGCCGCGCTCGGCCTCGTCGCTGGTCTTGGTGCGGGCGCGGAAGCGGATGGTCTGAACGCCGGGCCGCAAGTCGATCCGCTCCGCGAAGGCGATCTCGCCGCGTTTGCCCGGCTCGAACTTGTCGAGGCGCGTAGCCGCTGTGCCTTTGCCGCGGTCCCATGCCGCTTCGATCAACGGCTCTTCGCCGGCCTTGATGACGCCATCGAGTTTCACCCGTGCCGCCCCAACGATCGTTGGTCGAGAGTCGTCCAACGGCAGCGCAGCGCCGTTGCCTTGGTCGGAGAGCAGCGTCAGCCGCCCGAAACGGATCTGCGGCGGTTTGGCCTTGAAAATGTAGTGGATTCTCAGAAATTGCCGGCTCGTTTCTTCCTTGTCGTCGAGGGCGCCGCTGTGGACCGCGACGACCTCGACGACGTTCCTGCCCGGATGCAGTTTCAAGGACTGCTCGAAGACGAGCGCGGCGCCCTCCGCGATCTCTCGGGAGGCGAACTTGCGCTGGAGCGGTTTCTCTTCCCCCTCGTCGTGGCGATGGAGGAGTGTGACGCGCACGTCTTCGCCTGCCGCCTTCGGTTTGATGTCGGCCTTGACGGTGTAGGCCGCCTGGCGAACGGAGATCTGCTTGTCCGCGTCCTTGAGCGCGATTTCCGGCCGAGACGGACGGTATTGCACCGTCCGCGCCTCGCGGATGGGGCGGAGCGGGGCTTCCGGCGTTCGCGCCGTCACCACGAGACGGTGTTCGCCGCGCGCGAGGGTCACGGGAATCGTGAAGGTGGTTCCGTTGCGGTCCTCCAGCGCGAGAGGAGTTTCCTTGCCGCCGTCGAGTTGCCAGGTCAGGGCCGTCAGAGAGGACGGCAAACGCTCGCGCAACTGTACCTTGAGATCAATCTGGGGTCGGCGCACGCGGATCGGCGCCTCCCCCGCGTCCGGCAGCACTTGTCCCGCCTCTTCGATCCACATCCCCATATCGGGAGGAGGTAGGCGAATCGCCTCGGGGCGCGGGTCGCCGCGCTCCAACAGCCGGCCGAGAACGCCCTCGCGGTAGTAAATCTCGCGGTACTTGTCCGCGCCGGCGAAGCGGGTTGGCGCTCCCGTCTCGCCGGTGTTGAAGTGCCAGCCGAGATACCTGTCCGCTTTCGGCGAACTCGACTCGTAAGGGCCAAGCGGGCTCCAGCCAATCCATTCGCTGTCGTCGGCCTTCGCCGCCCGGCTCACGAACAGCGAAAACAGCGGTTTGCGCTCGTCGATGCCCTGACCGACGACGAGCGCGACATCGTCCTCGCCTTTCGGATCGCCACGGCGGAGGACGACCTTTGTTCCCGGCTTCAACTGGTAAAACGCTTCATAGAAGGCGCGCGGCGATTGCAGTCGGCGAAGTGCCTCCTTTTCCACGACACCGGCGAGAACGTCGCCCGGCCGTAGTTTGCCCTGGGCGGGGCTGTCGGACTCGACCGCCTGCACCACGGTCGTCTCCTTCGTCTGTCCCAGGACCACACCCGGCAACCGCCCGTGCTTTTCCAGGACCGTGGGGAGGTCGGTCAGCGACCAGACACAGACGGTCCCATCCAGCGCGGACGAGACGAGCAGCCGGCCGTCGGCGGCGAAAGCCAGCGAGCGCAGACGTTCTTTGTGTCCGGTGCATTCGCGCAGCTGCTCGCCCGATTTGGCGTTGTAGAGGCGCAAATGAGGTTGTCCGCCTCGATGGGTGGCGACCGCCAGGAGCGGCACCGGAACGACCCCACCAGGGGGATACAGAGCGTAGTCGGTGAGGATTTCTTTTTCGGCGACGGCAATCGCTCGAATCCGCTCGTCGCCGTTGTGGACCGCGATGCTCCTCGCACCGTCGCGCTTCGCGCCCCACCCGCCCGCCTTGGGGCGTTCTGCCTGCCAACCGTTGACCTTGTCGGTCAAGCGACGTTTGCTGAGATCAAAGACCCAATCGCCCCGTTCGCCGTCCGGCTCCGGAGGCGCCCCGCCGAGCTGCTTTCGAGGCTGGGCGTTGAGCAGCAGCCCGCGATCCTTGCCGCGGCGGACGAAGGAAGCGTGCTGGAAGGTCAGGGTATCGCCTTGGAGGATTTGCGGCGAAACGTCTTCCTTGCGGAGGAGGGCGGCGACCCGATGCACCTGGATTTCGTGTCCCTGCTTGCCGGCCACGGCGACATGCTCGCCGCGGAGCGAGGCAGCCACTGTTGGCTGAAGGAGGTCGCTCTGCTCCCAAAGGGATTTCTCCGTGAAGCGGCCGAACCGTTCCCTGCCGAGATCGATGAGGCGCAAGCGATACTGGATCGGGGAGCGGCCCTGGATCACGACAACGGCGGCGAGGTCGGGCGTGCCATCGGCCTTGCTCGATAACAAACTCAGGTCGCGGATGAGTCCGCCGCCCACGCTGCGGCCATCCGCCTCCGGTTGGCCTTGCGGGGGAAAGTCCCAGCGCGTCAGCCGCGCGTTCTTGTGTTCAAGGCTGTATCCAGCGGTCAAGAGTCGGCCGCGACCGGGCAGCGCGGCCACGTTCAGATTGTGGGGCAGATCCTCGATCCGCAGCGGAGTCGTTTTTTTGTTGTGTGGATCCCAGATGCGCAGTTTTCCATCGTACAGCGCGAGGGCGGCCTTGACTTGGTCGCCCTCCGCGCCGCTGGCCCATAGCGCCACGCCGGGTCGCCTGCCGGCGAGTTCCTTTGTCGGCAGGTCGTTCAACTCAGCGACGGACTCGGCCTTGTCCGTGTCCCACAAGCGCGCCGCGAGCCGGATCTCGGCCGCGCCGTCGCGCTTCTCCTCCTCAGCCAGCGACAGCAACCACGACGTCCCTTTTTTCCTTGAGGGACCGAACGTCAGGGAGCGGACGGATCCCCGGTGTCCGCGCAACGTGCGAACCGTGCCGTCTCGCGTGTTGAAAAGATAGATGGCACCGACATCGCGCAGCATCACCGGATCGCGCACGCCAAAGGCCGGGACCATGAAGCCCAGCTCGCGGAAACCCGCGAGCTGGCGGGAAGTGCCGTTGCCCGCGGCGGCCAGCCATTTTCCATCCGGTGAGAGGGTGAGCGCGTTGAGGGCGCCGCTGAGACCGGGGCCGACCGGCACTCGAAACGTGGAGCGGCCCGGCTCGAAACGTCCTTTGTCGTTGAGCGTCCAGACGCGAATGACCTTGTCCCAGCCCGCGGCGTAGAGCGTCTTGCCGTCGGGGCTGAAGACTAGGGAGGTGACGAAGGCCGCCGGAGCGCCGGGGTCGATCCGCAGCACCGGCTCCTTGTCTTTCGGAGGTGGTTCGACCTCGGCAGCCGTGGCTGACTTTCCGGTGAGGGCGGACAACAGGACGAGGAGGAGGAAGGGACGATTGCTGGGCATTGTCGCTCCCCGATGCGGAAACCTCGGCGCAGGGTCGAGAATCGGCGACGCCTTCAGGAACCCCGTTCGACGGGGACCGCCGCTCCCTTGGTTGTGTCCCTTCACATTAGCTCCGCCCGTTCCCATCCGCAACCTCAAACCGAAACGCCCTGGGCCTCCTTTTTCGCTCTGGATTGAGGCGATTTCTCGCGGGACAGGTCGGCCGGCTGGCACGGTTTCGCGGTTGCAGGATTCCAGCGAAATGGTACAATCGCGCCATCGATTGGTTCGCCGTATTAACCGGAGGCCGATCCGCGAGTTACGCTCCGTGGTTCGCCGTTCCCTCCGAGGGGTGGACGCTCTGACTCGTGAAGCGAAGCCGCCTCTTCGCGCGCAACCATTCCGAGGCGACGCCCAATGAGATCAACCGAAGACATGTCGGGTCCACTGCCGACGGTGCCGGGCCTTGTACGGTTGATAAATCGCCTCGAACAAGCCTGGCGCGAACTTCCCCCCGGCGGCCCTCCTCCCGAATTGAACACCTACTTGCCACCCCCCAAGGATCCGCTGCGAACGCAGGCCGTCTGGGAGTTGGTGCGCGTCGATCTGGAGATGCGCTGGCGGCGCGGCCTGTCCGTCCTGCTGGAGTCGTACGTTCGGCAGTTCTCGGAGTTGGGCGAGGTCGCCTCTTTGTCGGCGGAACTCATCTACCACGAGTATCTGGTTCGCCGACAGTACGGCGACCGGCCGAGCCTGACCATCTATCGCGAACGCTTCCCCGCCCAATATCGGCGGCTGCTGGCGCTTGCCCAGGCCAAGCAGTCTGCCGCGCCCTCGGTGGACGGCAAGAGCGAATCTCCTCTCGCCAGCGCTTCGCCCGCCGACGCCCCTGAGGAGGAGACTTCCGCCCTGAAACCGGACACGGTCCCGCCGGTGCCGGCCTCGGGGAAAAAGACCGGAGACATCTTGATCCCTCCTATCGAGGGAGCGGCGGGGGCCGACCCGGCCGTCGTGCCCATGGTCGGCGGCTATCGCTTGCTCAAGCGTCTGGGGAACGGTGCCCTCGGCGAGGTCTGGAAGGCCGAGGCGCCGGGCGGGGTCGAGGTCGCCGTCAAACGCCTCTCGCGCACCCTCGACGCGGATGAAGCGCAGTACGAATTGCATTCCCTGGAGCACGTCAAGAGGCTCCGGCATCATTACCTGGCGCAGATCCACGCCTACTGGGTCCACAAGAACCGTCTTTTCATCGTCATGGAACTGGCCGACGGCAGCCTGCTCGACCGGGTGGAGTTTCACCGCGGTCAGGGGCATCCGGGCATCCCCCACGACGAATTGCTCCGGGCCATGCGCGAAACCGCCGAAGCCCTGGACTTTCTCCACGCCGAGGGCGTCCACCACCGCGACATCAAGCCGGCGAACATTCTGCTGCTCAAGGGGCACGTCAAGGTCGCCGACTTCGGCCTGGCGCGGCCGCTCAAGGGTGAGCAGAGCGTGGTCAACGCCACCTTCTGCGGCACGCCCGGCTACATGGCCCCCGAAGTTTGGGAGAACAAATTCAGCACCCACAGCGATCAATGGAGCCTCGCGGTGACTTACACCGAGCTGCGCTTGAATCACCGGCTCTTTAAAGGTCGCGACGTGGTGTCGCTGATGCGTGAAATCCGCAAGGGCCGTTTAAATCTGTCGCCGTTGGAAAAAGCCGAAAAGCGCGTGCTCCAGAAGGCGATGCATCAGAACCCTCGCCAGCGCTATCCCAACTGCACGGCGTTCGTCGCCTCGCTGGAGGCGGCGATTCGGCCGCCTCCGCGAACGCCGCCGCGCCGTCTCCAGAAGACGGCCAGCTTCGTTATCTGCCTAATTACCCTGGGCCTTCTCGCCGCTCTCGTCTGGAAACTCTGGACCCCCGGCCCCATGCCGCAGCCGGCCCGAGTGCATTTGAAGGTGTCGCCCGAGTTAGTCGTGGATACCGGCCGACCGGTTTCCTTCCGCGTTGACGTTGTCCGCGACCATTACGAGGGGCCGATCCAACTCGTCGCCGACCCGCAAACGCCCAACGGCGCGTTCATCGAGGCGGTCGTTCCCAGCGGTGAGGAGTCCGTCATGGTTTCGCTGCGCGTGGACCAGACGGCAGTCCCCGGCAAGAAGCGCGTCCATCTCTGGACAGCCGACGAAACGCTTGAGGGGAAGGCTTTTGTGGATGTGACCGTCCTTTACCTGCCACCGGACTTCGAGGCCGTAGATCGGGAAACGATCGAGGATGTCAACGCGGTTCGCTATTACCAGCGGATTCGACGACGCCTCCGCAAGAACGAGCAAGTCGAGTTCGTGGTCATCCCCCAGGTGAAACGGGCGGGACAAGACGGCCCGCGCGATCCGCGCACCTTTTACATCGGCCGCAACAAGATCTCGCGGGGCCAGTTCCGCGCCTTCGATGACCTGAATCCGAAGAAAGTGATCGGACGAAAATGGCTCGAACATAAAGCGGACGACGAGCGCATGCCGGTTCGAGACGTGACCGTCACGGATGCTCACGCCTTCGCGCTTTGGCTCGGCGGCAAGTTGCCTTCCCCCGAGCAGTGGTACAAGGCCAGTGGACGCGATCACAAGTGGCGTATCCCGGAACCCTATTACGAAGGCCCGTACAAGGGCAGATGGGACAAGGCTTCTCGGTCGCGAGTCGCCGTCGGCAAGCTTAAGGGGCCTGTCTCTCTGGACGCTCCCGAAGACAGCGACGACGAGAACATTTACGGGCTCCGCGGCATGGCTGGCAACGGCGCCGAATGGACCCGCCGGACGCTCAACGGGAAGGAAGTGCCTCTCTCGAAGGTCTGGGGTATTCTCGGCGAGAACGTGATCCTGCGCGGCTGGAGCTTCACGAACACAATGCCTCTGACCTTCGACGAGTTGGATAGGCAGGAACGTGAAAGCGAATACCCTACCGAGGGGTACACCAAAACCGCCGACGATCTCGGTTTTCGCGTGGTGCTGGAGCCGCACGGATAGCGCCGCGGAGTCGGCTTCGCCTCTGCTCAATCTTCAGCCTGCATCGCTTGCAAGTGGTTCTTGACTCGTTCCAGCACGCGGTAGACGGCGCGCCGCGGCCGATCCACGGCGCAGCCGATCTCGGCGGCCGTACGCCCTTGCAGGGCGAGGGTGACAATGGGGCGGTCGCGGGTCGTGAGCCAGCTCATCAATTGAGTGACCGTCTCGGCCAGCACGGCCGCTTCGACGGGAGTGGGATCGCGGGCGATGGTCTGGCAGCCCAGCAGCGAATCCTCATCTAGTGACGGCGTTTCACGACTCGCGTCCCGGCACAGTGCATGAAAATATCGGACCTGATGGCCGCACTTTCGCAGGGTAATGACCGTCAGCAGCGACCACAGGCTTTCCCAACCCTCCGGGGCGATCTCTCCGGCGGCTTGACGGCGAAAGAAACTCTCGAAGACCGATTGCAGGATGTCTTCGGGATCCAGTTTTGGGCGCAGACGGGCGTCGAGATGCTTGCGGGCCAATCCCGCGAGTCGCTGCGCAAAGCGGTCGAACACGATTCGTGCCGCCTCCGAGTCGCCCACCCGCAATCGTTGCATCAGATCGTCAAAGGAGTCGTCCAAAGTCATGGCGCTCGCTGTCTTCATCCCTCGCCGCACGAAACCGCAGGTATTGTCACCGCACGTCCGTCCGAATGCAAGCGCTCGCCGTGGCGCGGTTCTTCCGCTCTCCGCGGTCGGCCCGACCCACTCCGCGGAAGCGACGCGTTAAGGAAGCAGCCCCTATCCCAGCGAAATCAAGCCGTGTATAGTCAAGGCGCGGCGATCGGCCCCACCTGTTGAGGAACGCGCCGCAGAGGTTGCCCTCATGTCGAACACGGATCGTCCGAAAGACCCCATGCCCGGCGAAGCCAGCGACCGCATGGAGAGCGTCCTGGCCGCCTTCGAGGATGCCTGGCGGCGCGGTGAACGGCCGAATTTGGCCGATTATCTCCCCACGACGGAAGCCGATCGTCTGCCCGTGCTGATCGAACTGGTCCACGAAGATCTCGAATACCGATTCAAGGCCGGCGAGTTCGTCCGCGTGGAGGACTACCTGCGGCACTACCCCGACCTGGCGGCCGACTCCGGCGCCGTCGTCGAGTTGATCGTCGCCGAATGGCAGTTGCGCCGCCAGCGAACCAACGTGACGCCGGAGGAGTATCTGCAACGGTTCGCGCCCTACCGTGAGAAGTTGTTGGCGAAGTTCACCGCGCCAAGCGCGGAAAAGAGTGCGGACGAGGAAGCGAGTCGTCAGCCGAAAGCTGCACGGTCCTGCGCACCCACCCTCAATACTCAACGGTCAATCGAGGCCGCGTCCCTTCGGAGCCTGCAACCGTCCGAGGGACGCCAGGCATGGCGAATGCGCACGCGGAAGGAACCCGCGAAGTGGTTTGGGCGGAAGTCGATGAGGGTCGTGGTGCTGGTTCTGCTGGGGTTGGGAGTCGCGGCCGCTTTCGCGGCGACTTACATGGCCTATCGTGGGGCGAATGCTCGACGGCTCGACGCGGAGCGCATCGAGCGCGACAATCGGAGGGAGATGAAACAACAGCAGGAGGAGTTGAATAAGATCCGAGCAGCGGCCGATGAAGCGGAGGCGACGCGCCGGAACGAATCGGAGCGACGGCGGCGCGCCGAAGCGGAGCGCGAGGTCAGTCAGATCGCCCTGTACGCGCGGCAAGTGGCCGAGGCGCGGCGATTGGAACGGGAAGGGGAAGGCGAGGGAGCGCTGGCTGTTTTGGACCGCTGTCGTCCCGATCTGCGACAGTGGGAATGGCGATACCTCCGGCGCTTGTGCCGGCTCGACCGCGTGGGCGCCTTCTCGCTCGATCGTTATTTCGTGGCCGATGACGGTGAGGGGCGAGGGGCGTCCCGGTCGGTCCTCTTCTGCACCTTCTCGCCGGACGGAAAGTCGATCGTCTCCGCGGCGTCCGACGCGGAACAGACGCGGAGCGAGTTGCGCTCGTGGGATCTAGCCACGGGACGGCCCGGCCGCACATATGCGTGCCCCGGCCTGTGGTGTTGCGGCGTGTGTCTGAGCGCGGACGGGCGCGTGCTAGCCGCTCAAGTGCGGCCTCAAGCCGGAGGGCCGGCGGTGGTCCGACTCTGGCGGACGGACTCGGGGAAAGAACTGACCATGGTGCGCCGCGAAGGACACGACATCGCGGCCCTGGCGTTCGGACCCGACGGCAGCTGGCTCGTGACGGGCGGCAAAGAGGGAGCGATCCGCGTTTGGGAATCAGCGACCGGAAAAGAGCGTTGTCACGCCGAGGGCAAGGGCGGCGCGGAAGTCGATGTCGCCGTCAGTCCCGACGGCAAGCACATCGTTTCCGTCGGCGGCGGAGTGCGTTTGCTCGACGCGGCCACTTGCAAGCTCATCGAGGAAATACCTCTCGGCGACTTCCAAGCCGTGAGCGCGGCCTTCTCGTCCGACGGCAAATGGCTGGCCTTTTCGGGGTCCGCGCAAGGGCGTCCATGTGTCCGCCTCCGGCACCCTCCCCGCGGCCCGGAACTGCTCATCCTTCAGGACTTCGGCGGAAAGGTGTTTTTCAGTCCGGAGGGACGCTATCTCGCGGCGCTGGGGTCGCGGACCCCGCGCTTGTGGGACAGCCGAACCGGGCGAACTCGGACCCTCGATGGTCTGGTCCTGGGCGGCGTTCACCCGGATGGCCGGCGCGCGCTGGTGCGGCGAGAGGACCACTTCGAGATTCGATCGCTGCAATCGCCCGCGGAACATCGAATCGTCGCCGATGCCGCCGTGTCCGCTCCGAACGATACGACCCAGCCCGTGGATTCGGCTGCGGGCAAAGATGCTCCCCGTCTCATCCCGTTGGCGGAAACGTATGGCCCGCCGGTCCTCAGCGGCGATGGGCGCCGGCTGGCCGCCGCGTACCAAGACGGCCGCGTCCGGCTGTGGGACGTGGAGTCGGCTCGGCAAATCCAGTCGGTGCCGGCGCCGCCGTCGTTGTCACTGGGACTTAACCAGGATGGCACGCGCCTGGCGACGGCGGGACCAAAGGCGGGCACGCTGGCGATCTGGGACGCCGATACCGGGAAGGAATTGTGCCGCGCGCCCTACAACGGCCTGGTCGCCCGGCTGACCTTCTCGCCAACGGGACAATTGCTCGCGGTGTCCACGGCACCGCAAGAGCGAGCGGAGCTGAGCGTGTGGGAGACGGCGACGGGCAAGAAACGCTTCGCCGTCTTCGGCGCGTCGGCCATCGAGTTCCTGAACGTGGTGATCGTCCCCGACGAGAAGCAAATCCTCGATTTCGTAGCCGGCCCGGAGGCAGTCGTTCGCGCGTGGGATCTGCTCACGGGGCAGGCCGTGACGCCGCGATTTTCCTTCACTTCCGGTTCCGCGCCGGTGTTCAGCCCGGATGGCCGGCGCATCGTCTGCCACGGGCCGACCGCGTCCCAACCACGGGGGGAGCTGCGCATGGCCGACGCCGCCAGCGGAGCAATCCTCTGGACCGCCCGCGCTGTGGAGAACATTAGCAGCTTGGCGTTCAGTCCGGACGGCCGCCGGTTGGCCGCGTCCTGCGCCAAGGGGGGGCGCGTGCGCGTCTGGGAGACGGAGACGGGGCAGGAAGTCTTCTTCCTCGACGCGCACGCGCGATATGCCGATGTGGTGCGTTTCACCTCGGACGGTCAGTCGCTTATCACGCTTGGATTGGAGGGGTTGACGACGCGCTCCTACACCGTCAAGCGCTGGGACGGACCCATTCCCCGCTGAGACGCGGTTGCCAAACTCCCGTCGGTCAGGCTTTCCAGCCTGACAACTCCGACAAGAAACGTCAGGCTGGAAAGCCTGTCCTACGTTAAAAACAGCGCCAGCAGCACCCCGGCCGCGGTGAGGAGCGCGAGGAGCAACAAGAGCACCTTGAAAAACAATCCCCTGGACAGGAACAAGGCTCGCCAGAAAGGACGCCATCCCGCCACGTTGACGGAAGCGGAAGGGGGAAAGGGCGCGAAGCGATCGTCCGCCGGCGCGAGCGGGACCACAGGGCGAGTCGTCGCCTGTTTTGGGATCGGCGTCCGCGGCGCGGATGGCGTAGGGCGGACCTCCCGCGCCGGACCACCATGCCCATCTACCACATTGATGCTCGCTTGCGAACCCGGCTCCAAGAGATTGCCGAATTGCCGGAGCAACTCGGCCGGTGACGGCCGATTTACCGTCTTTTTAGACAACATTTGTCGCAATATGTCATTGAGGGCCGCGGGCGCGCTCGGTTGCAAGGCGGGCAGCGGCGGCGGAGGCGTGTTGGTGTGGGCGTTGCAATAAGCCACCAGCGAGTTCGCCACGAACGGCGGGCCCCCCGTCAGGGCGAAGAACAGGCTACAGCCCAAACTGTAAACGTCCGAGGCCGGCACGATGTCCTCCGCGCCGCGCCATTGCTCGGGCGCCATGTATTCAAACGTGCCGAGGAGGGCGTCGCCGACGGTCAACGCGTCCTTCGTCGCGGTCTGCGTCATCGACGTCGGATCGAGACATTTGGCCAATCCCAGATCGAGCAGCTTGGCGATCGTGCCCGCCGACTGCTTGTGGAGCATGATATTGGACGGCTTCAGGTCGCGGTGAATGATTTTCAGCCGATGCACGTAATCGAGAGCGCAGAGAACGTCCTGGATCCAGCGCACCGCTTCCGGCCAAGGAACCGTCCCGCGCGCCTTGACCTCCTGGGCGAGCGTGCGTCCTTCGATGTACTCCAGCACCAGGAGCGTCGTGTGCGGCGAACGCACCAGCCGGAGAAAGCGTGTGATGTACGGATGCGATAGGTGCTTCTGGATTCGCGCCTCGCGGCGGAAGCGCCGTTGCGTGTCGATCGAGCCGCCTTTGATGCGCTTGAGGGCGACCAAACGTTCTTCCGTCAGATCCCATGCCTTGTAAACGACCCCCATCCCTCCCTCGCCCAGTTGCCGCAAAATCAGGTAGCGGTCCAGACGCAGCGTTTTTTTCAGGCGCTTGGTCTGGTCCTTCTCGGCGAGACGTTTGATCCACTTGACCTGATAATCGGTCAGCGCCGGGGCGGACCCCGCGCGGTCCCACCAGGCAGGCAGTTTTCGCAGGCGATGGAGCAAGGCGGCGAGGTCGGCGTCCGCGCCCGGACGTTGACGAGCCTTCCGCCACTGATTTTCGGACAGCAGCCGAATTTGAATCAGCAGTTCGCCAAGTGCGTCCAGGGAGAGCATACGTCAATTACCGCGTAAGCATGAAGGTCGTGCTGGTCACGTCAGCCGCCGGGAAGGTCGCCCTTAATGGCGCGCAGCCCCTGCTCGAACTCGTCGGCGGACTGGAAGCGGCGTTCCGGTTGTTTGTCGAGAGCGCGGAGCAAAAACGCATCGATCTCGCGCGGCAGCGCCGGGTTGAGCGAGCGCGGCGGCGCGATGGGTTGATGACAAATGGCCTCGATCATCTCCGGCAATTTTAGGTCGGTGCGGAAGGGCGGCTGGCCGGTCAGCGTTTCGTACATGATCGCCGCCAAGCTGTAGAGATCGCTGCTGGGCGTCAGGTCGGGAACGCCGCGCACCTGCTCCGGCGCCTGATAGATGTGTTCGCGCGGCGGCGACCCGGCGTGCGTGATCTGCTGGAACGACTCGACGTGATCGCCCCGCATCATCACGAAATCGCCGATCTTCACGCGGTCTTGGTCGTCGAACAAAATGCACGACGGCGTCAGATTGCGATGGAGCAAACGCTGCTCGGCGATGGCGCGCAGTCCCTGAAGGGCTTGATAGGCGAAGGCGAACGTCTGAGCGCCTGTCAGTCCGCGGTCGCGGAGGATGCGATCGCGCAGACTGCCGCCGGCCGCGTACTCCATGGCGATGTACCAGGTGCGCTTTTCCTCATCCCGCACCGAGCCGCCGCGATACAGCCGCAGCAGATTCGGATGGCGAAAGGCGGCCGCTTGTGGAATGCCGCGCAGGAAACGCCGAATCTGCTCGGAGTCGAACTGAAAGTCCGGCGGAAAAACGCGCAGGGCCACGATCGGATGCGATGTATTGCCGGGCCACGAGGCACGGTAGAGCATGCCGTTGCGCCCCTCGTGGATCGGCGTCAACTGGCGAAATGGGCCGAGGCGATCGCCGCCGCGTTTCTTCGCCTCGAAGCTGACCCGGCAGCGCAGAGGACCGAAACGCAACTCGTCGCCGCGCTGTAGACGGGCCGCGCGAATCGAAGTCCCATTGTGCCAGGTGCCGAGACTGCTGTGCAAATCGTAAACCCACCACTGTCCGTTCGTTTGAGACAGAAGCAAGGCGTGCCGCCGAGAGATCCCCTTGAACGCCAGCGGCAGCTCGCAAGGGGCGGCGTTGCCCACGATCACGGTGCGATCGGGATGAAACTTGCGGGTCTTCGATTTCCCTCCCTGCTTCCAGGTCAAGCACAAGGTGCGACCTGAACGCGCATTCGGCGCCTGATCCAGCGCGGGGGTTGGCTTGCTGGCGGCGAGCGGTTTCGGGGCGGCGTCCTCCAGGTCGGGCAAGGGACGCCGCGAGTTCAGCCCGGTCGCCAGCACGGCCTGCCGCGCGTCGGCCGCCGAGCGATAGCCGCGCTGTCGCGGTTGCTTGCGGATCATTCGCCCCAAAACGTCGAGCAAGGCCGGCGGCACCAACGGCAGCGATTGCGACAGGTTGGTCAGTTCGCGGCCGGGATGGGCGTGCCATCCCAGCCAATTGGCCTGCACGTCCGCCGCGCTGCATCCCGGCCCGGCGAACAGCAAGGGATATTCCTCACCCAGCAGCAATTCCAGGGCGGTATGGCCAAGGCAGTACAGATCCGAGGACGGACCGCACTCTCCCACCGTGGAATCGAGCAGCTCCGGCGCCTGATACTTCATCGGATGGTCCGGCGGCGGCGGCGCCAACTCCTCGAAGCGATAGCCGGTGAAGTCGCCGAATTTCACCGCTCCGCGCGGATCGACCAGGATTGTGTGGGTGCTGATGCAGCCGTGACCCAGCTGCCGCTCGTGCAGGTAGGCCAGGGCGTCCAGACATTGCACGAGGAGGTTGACGACCAACTCGGGGGCGAGCGTACCTTCCCGCGCCAGCAGCTGCGCCACACTGCCCCTCGCGTCTTCCAGGAGCAGACAGGGCGCCGCCGGATCCCAGTGCCGAGGGCGGATCAGGTTGTCGTGCTGGAGCGGCTGGAGAAAGCCGTATTCGCGCGCGAGCTGATCGGTCAGCCGCGCCGCGTCGGCCGAGGGTTGGGGTTGCTTGATGAGGCAACGTTCCCCCGAGGCGGGATGCTCTCCTCGCCACACCAGCCAGTCATCGCTGGAGCGAATCGTGCGGAGAAGGTTGTAATTCATGCCCGTCTCGTCTCCGGGTCGGCGATCGGTTTCCAAACTAACCCGTTCGTTTTTTCGCTTCCGCGCCCAACTCGATTAGCTGCTGATTTACGAAATCGCGGACTCGTCGTAAGGTCTGGGCGAGTTCGTCCGGCAGCGGCCGCGGATCGACCGGCGTTCCCAGGTCGGTCTCCACCTCTTGGCGCAGCCGATGGTAGAGCTTGAATGCCTGCGCCGGATGCGCCCGCACTTGCTCGAAGCGCGCCTCCTTTAGCAAAGCAAGGATCTTGGCGGCTATCTCCGCGCTGTCGGCCCGTGCTTGCAATTCTTGCAATTCCGTCTCCAGTTTACGAGAGACGCTCTGCGCCTGCTCAGGCGTCCGCGCTTCCTCGACGCCCGGCGGCGTCGAGGTCGGCGTGAGAAAGAGCAACGCCGCCACGGGCAGACAGAGAAGGATGATGGCCAACTGAATCTTTTTGCGCTGGGCCGCGCCGGCCTTGCCCTCGGCGCCGGCCTTCGCCGCATCCTCGACCGAGAGAACCAGCAGCGTCTGGGCGGTCGGCTGGAGCGATTCGCCGTGAAACCACGGCCGCTGTTCTCCCGGCGGGAACGGCTTGCCTCCCAGGTAGATCGTGGTGGGCGTCTGGTTGCTCACCTTGCAAACGCCCTGGCTGAAGGAGACGCGCAGGGAGCCTTGCCACGCCGGATCTTGGACCATCAGATGATTGCCCGGCCCGCGGCCGATGCGCGTTTCTCCCCGCGCGTCCAGGGGACACGATTTGCCCTGGTCCGGCCCCTTGGCGACGACGATGCGCACGGTCATGGCTTCCCCTCCGCTCAGCGCCCCACGGAGCCGAACCCCGACAGCAGCAGCGGCGCCGCCACGATCAGCAGGCAGGCCACCATCACCAGCAAACCCGGCCAAGTAATGTGGACCTTGGCCTCCTCCGCCGCCCGTTCCAGCCATTGAATGCGCCGATGCCGCATCTGCTCGGCGAGGTCGGCGAGCGTCTCTTTCAGACGGGTGCCGCGTTCCTCGGCGGTGTTGATGGCGAACACCATCTCATAGACGTCGGTATCGTCGATGCGCCGCCCGAAGCCGCGCAGCGCCTCCGCCTGCGGCACGCCCTGGTCGATGGCGCGGCAGACGCGGGCGAACTCGTCGCCGACGGCGTGATCGCGGTTCTCCGACGCGGCGGTTTCCAAACACTCGCGGAAGATCGCTCCCGATTCCAGCATCAGGGCCATGAGATCGACCAGGAACGGCATCCGATTGCGCACCCCTACCCGATAGCGCCGCGCCCGGTCGGTGATGCGCCGGCGATTCAGGACCGGCAGGGCGATGAGGGCGAGCACCACAAGCGTCAGCGCCGGCAACGCGCCGAATATCAGCGCGCACAGCACCGCCGCGAACAACACCAACGGCACCGCTTCCAGAACCTTGAAAACGAGATATTCGCCCGCCTTCCACGGCGCGTTCGGCTCGGCCAGATCCAGATCGCGCTGGATCTCCGGCAGACGATTGCCCCACAGCGGCCGGCACGACAATTCCAGCCGATCCACCAAAGGCTCCAGCACGCGATACGACCGCGAGCGCTGGCGCAGGAGCGTCCGCCGCTGATGCTCCAGCAGGTTCTCTCTCGACAGGTCTATTCGCGGCTCCATCAGAATTCGCATCAGCTCGCGAGTCACCAGGCCGACGGCCGCGCCCAGCGCGACCGAGCCGATCAGCGCTGCCAGGCCCACCGGCAGCGCCGCCGCGAACAACACGGTTGAGATTGTCATGAGAACCTCACGCGATCCGCGCCAGGATTTGCCGGCCCCAAAGCAGACTGCCGACGGCGATCGCCCCCACCACACACAGCACCAGCTGCCCGGTCAGCGTCGCGAAAACCAAGCTCGTGCCCTCCGGGTCCAGCAGGTAGAACAAGCCGAGGAACACGGCGGGGAAGGAGGACAGAATGTTCACGAGCAGGCGTCCGGCCGCCGTGTCGCTTTCGCACTTCCTCTCGACGCGCTGCTGTTCTTGCAGGCTGTGGCCGATGCGATCCAGGACATCGGCCAATCGTCCGCCGCGCTCCTCGGCGATCAGCAGGGCGACGACGAGCAGCGAAAAACTCTCGATCCGCAAGCGTTCCTTCATGTCCAGCAGGATCGCCTTGAGAGCGCGTCCCTGCTCGGACTGGTTGACGGCGCGGCGCAGCAGTTCTCCCAATGGATTGGGCGTATCGCCGCTGATGGCGGCCAGCGCTTCGGTCAGCGGCAGGCCGGCCCGCACCTGCGCGGCCAATCCGCGAGTGGCCCCGACCAGCTGATCGCGCAACCGCTGTCGCCGCTTCGTCAAGCGCCCTTCGAGCCATTGGCCGAACAAATAATACGTCAGTCCCGCCGCCAGAATTCCCACCGGAATCATGTGCATCCACACGCCGACGATCAGGAACGCGGCGACGGACGCCACCCAGCGGAAGCGCAGCCAGCCGCGCAGCGAGCGAGCATCCATGCCGAGCCGCTCTATGCGTTCGCTGAGGTCGGCCAGATACTTGCCGTTCAGTCCATCCACGGCGTCCGCCGAGGCGACGACTCCCAGGGCGACCGCCAGGCCGACCAGCATCGAGGCCAGCATCATCAACCCCAGAGTCATCGGTCGTCTCCTCATTTCTCCCCTCTCCTCCGAAGCGGGGAGAGGGGAGCAGAAGTCAAAGAATGTCGCTTACGATCTGAACCGGATCCTCGATCAACCCGGACGACATCAGGTCGGCGATGAACGTCGGCAGATGTCCCGTCGGCCGCAACTGTCCCGTGCCGGACTCGTCGCGCGCGAACAGCGGAAGGATGCGCACGCCGCCGTCCTCCTCGACATCAACCACCTCGGCGATCTCGACCACCGCGCGCTTCTTGGCGCCGGCGGTCCCGACCACGCGCAGCTGCACGATCAGATCGACGGCGGAAACGATTTGCCGATGGATGGACTCGACGGGCAAGCGCGTGTCGGCGTTCTGCTGGACCAGCACCTCCAGACGCAGCACCACGTCGGCCGGGTTGTTGGCGTGGATGGTGGTCATGGAGCCGTCGTGTCCGGTATTCATCGCTTGCAGCATGTCGATGGCTTCACCGCCGCGGCACTCGCCGACGACAATGCGATCCGGCCTCATGCGCAGCGAGTTCTTCACCAAATCCCGGATGGAAACGTGCCCCTTGCCCTCGGCGTTGCTTTGCCGGCCTTGCAGGGTGACGACGTGCTCCTTGTGCAACTGCAATTCGGCCGTGTCCTCGATGGTGACGATGCGCTCCTTGTCGGGGATGAACGAGCTGAGACAGTTGAGCATCGTCGTCTTGCCGGTGCCGGTGCCGCCGGAGATGAGGATGTTGCGGCGGTTGATGACGGCGGCGCGGAGAAAGTCGCGCGCCGCCGGCGTCAGCGAGCCGCGACGGATCAGTTCTTCGATGGTCAGCCGCCGCTTGGGAAAGCGGCGAATGGTCAAACACGGTCCCTTCAAGGCCAGCGGCGGAATGACGGCGTTGATGCGGCTGCCGTCGGCCAAGCGGGCGTCGGCGAGCGGCTCCGATGTGTTGATCTCGCGGCCGGAACCGTTGACGATGTCGCGAATGATCTTCTGCGAGTCGGTCAGGAAGCGTCGCCCCGAGCTTTCAATCTGCCCGGCTTTCTCGATGAAAATGTGATCGGGATCGACGACCATGATCTCGTTGATCGTCGGATCGGAGAGCAGATCCTCGAGCGGTCCAAATCCATACCAGATCGCTTTGATCTCTTCCTTGATGCGCCGCAGGGCCAGGTAGCGCCGCAGCCGCGCCGGCGGGGCCGATGGGCCAGCCAGCCATTCCTGCCACAACGTCTCGAAACCCTCCTCGACGCGCTTCATCTGCTCGGTCAGGTCGTCGAGGGCGTTCAATTGCAGGGCGGTCCGCGTCTTCTCGACGAGCTTTTCCACTTCGCGCTCTTGATCGAGTAGGGCGGTGCGCATTCGGCTCCAGCCTTCGGCCTCCTTGTTTTGCTGCAACGTGCCGGTTTCCACTCCCGAGCGCGCGGTCAGAGCGTGAAGCAACTCCGAGCGCAGGGCGACGCCGGCGACGTGATTTCCCAGCGTGGTCTGCTGCAATTCGTCGGCGGGAAAGTCCGGCCAACGTCCGGCCAAGTCCTCGATCTTCTGCTCCAGGTTCAGCAGGTAATCGTCGGTCAATTGCTGCGCCCGGTCGAGCGTCGTGCTGCTGTACAGGTCGTTTAATTGGCGGTGCAGATCGCGCACCAGGTCGGCGCAGCGGTGATCCAGGCCGGAGGCGTTCTCGCCGCCGGCATGCATGTCCTCGGGATCGAACTCGACTGTCAGGTTGAAGGGGAAGCAGACGATGGTTTGTCCGCTGGCCAGCGCCGTCTTCTGATTGAGGTGCATCAGGACGGCGTCGCCGACGCGGATCTCGCGTCCATTGAGGTTCCACAACTGCCAACCTTCGCCCCCGCCCTCGTTGCCGATGGCGGCCGAGCAAGGCCCGACGTAGGGACTGGGCAGCACGACATCGTTGGCGGCGTGCTGGCCGATCCGCACCGGATTGCGGCCCGGCGGGACGGCCTGCTGCCAACTCTTGCCGGAGATGGTGTGAATGATGACGAATCGCACGGCAGCACCCTCCGAAGTTCACTTCGCGGGCTGATAATACTCGATCGCCAGCGCGCCGCTCCTCTGTCCGCCGCCGGGCGTCGTGGCGGCGACGATGGCCTCGTCCAGCGCGGCGATCGACGGATCGAGTTGGCCGTCCGGCATTCGCGTGACCGCCACCATCACCATGCGCACGTCTCCCAAGGTCGCGCCGCGATAGGGATCGATGGGCGTTCCCAGGCTGAGCAGGCGGAACGGGCCGAGGATTCGCCGGTCGGCGGGAGCGGCCCCCGGCATCGCCAGCGCCTTCGCGCCCTCCGGCCGCACGGCCATCCGGACGCCGACCTGATCGCCGCGCCGCAGACCCGGCGCGATCCGCGACGGATCGACCGGCAGCGTGAGCGTCGATTCGCCGGGCCGGAGATAAAGACGGATGTTCGTCTCCTCGTCGAGGTTTTGCACGTCGGCGTACAGCAGCGCCTCGCCCGCGCTCAGCGGCCGAGTGACACGGCGGCCCAGCAGCAATCCGCGGTCGGAGTAGCGCACCGCCGACTTGAAAATCTCCGGGTCGGCGCGCACCGACAGACGTTCCAGCATGTCCTCGGTCAATTCCGTGTCCGCCTTGATGTCCGAGCGGACGGCGGTCAGTTCCAGCGGCGCGGTGCTGCCCCGCAGGACCATGAAGTTCAGCACCGCGGCGACGATGCCGAGAACAATCGGGAGGATGAGGCGAAGTACCTTCATGTCAATTGGCTCCTTGTTGCTTTGACGGTTCGGTCGTCAAGAGCAGGTAGTCGCCGGAGCCTTGCGGCCCAGCCTGCATGGAGAAGAGACGTACGGTCCGGTCGCCGTTTCGCAGCACATGCAGCGGAGAGGATGCGCCTTCCTCCGGGCTTCGGTCTTCCGACCAGCCCGCGGCGCTCCACGCCTTAAGGGCCTGCTCCAGTTGCGTCGCCGGGCCAAGGATCTCGCAGGTGAGCGTTCCGGACGGCGACCAGCGTCGGGCGAGCGACGGCACATCGGACTGCGGCGGCAACAGATGTTCCGCGTTGGAGTTCTCCCGCACGAGGGTTGCCGCCGGCATCGCCTCCAGCATCTGCAATACATTACCCCGTTTCCAGAGCGCTTGCACGAGTTGCAGGCGTTCGCTCCCACCCTGTATCCGAGTGACGGCGCGAATGCGAAAGCCAATGGCCGAGACTTCGTAGACCCGGCAACCCTCGACGAGACGGGACTGGGATCCCTTGAGCCAGGCAAGCGCTTTCTCTTCCAAGGGCGACAGTTCGTCCTTGATTTCGCCGCGGAACCCCAGCGATTGCAGCCGCGCGACGCCCTCGGCCGTCGCGAGATCCGTCAAAGCGACGGTCCAGCTACTGTCGCCCAGCGACCAGGCGCCTGGTTGCAGCAAGTCCGGCGGCCCGAAGTCCGCTATTGGAGCCGTCGGCGGCGACACCGGCGCGGAGGGCGCGGGAGCGGGAGCCTCGTGGAGCATGGCGCGATAGGTCTGCAACAGCATCACTCCGACGGCGACGAAGACCAACATCACCGCCAAGCGGAGCGCGCGGGACAGTACCCTCGTGAAAGCCAAACGTGGACGGCTTCCGGTATGGGTCGCGGACGAGTTGGAGGACGGAGTAGACATGAACGCCATTCTCCTGCGCGCCTTACTTGTTGAAGGGATCAGCTCCCGGTTTGCCCTGAGCAGCTTGATAAAGGTTATCGAAACAATTGAGGGCGTTTACGATCTTGTTGATCGCATCCTCGATGTCATCCCCTTTGCCGGTCAGTTTCGCCAGCCAACCGAGGGCGTCCCACATGCCCTGGAGGATGGCCAACTGCACTCGGATGGGAGCGCCGGCGGTGACTTCGAGGTAGAAGCCCGCCGCCAATACGGCCGTATTCCCGATATCGGCGAACAAGCCGGTGACGCCTTTGATGCTGCCGGGGTCGAACGCTCTCATCACCTGGAATACCCACGTGGGGGCCTCACCGGAGATCAGCGCGAAGACCGTCGTGTGCGGTCGGAGGTTTTGATCCAGGGACGGAAAGTTAATGGCATCCGAAGCCCACGGGTTGGCGATGAGCGTGTTGCCCGATTGGGCCTTCAGGTTTCGGCCCGGAAACAGCGGTCCCATGTTTCCCGGCTGCACCGTCTGGACGGAACCGATCTTGGAGTCCTTCGGGTCGGACCAGGGCCGTAAGGGCTGACCGGCAGGAGCCTGGGCGCGATCCTGCCAGGTCTTTTGCCGTGCCTTGGTCGCCGCGGCCACCTTGGTCGTATCCGCGCGGGCAATCAGGAACAAGCCACAGACAATGGCCAACAGCATCGGAAACACCAAGACCAGCTCCAGAGACGCGATCCCTCGGCGCCGGGGACGATTCATCGCTGCGTGGGGCACGATGGAAGCTCCTTTAATGGGTCCGAGCTAACTCGCTCAAAACATTGGTGCGCCCGCTCCCCAGCACATTCCGAATCGCGCCGGGTGGTTGAAGCAAGGCCGCTTCGGTGAGACGCTCGGACGTGGTCGGCACCAGTTTGCTCTGCCAGTTGAGGCGGATGAGCGGCTGCGGCGTCGTGGGTGTCGGCGTATTATCGCCGGCCGGCACGGGTCCGGGATACTCGGGCACGGGTCCGTTCCAGTTGAGCGTGTCCCAGCCGACGGTGGGCTGCCAGTTCTTGTCTCCCGAGCCACGCTTCTGCGGATTGGCGTTGTAGAGCATCGCCTGGGCGAAGCACACCATGCCGTCGGGGTTCTCCTGGTAGCGGAAAATATTCCGCCCAAACGCATCGGGGGCGCGGCGGTGCGCCAGGCCCACGACGCAGAACATGCGATCCGCCAATTTGCTGCCCTTGTAGCCGCCCTTGTCGCCCGATGGTTGGTCGGCGAACGTCCACGGCTCGAAGGTCTTGCCGCGACCTTGCGGGTCGGGATTCGACATCACGTACAGTTTGATGCCTTTGTCCTGCTTCAAATGCTTGATGATGGACAGCGAGTATTGGGTCGAACGGTTCTCGAAGTATTGAGCGAAGCGCGACAGGATCAACACATCCTTGCCGAAGTCGATCCACGGCTGGCGCCACCATTGGATCCAGGGCGTGCTGGCGCGCATCAGTTGCGAGCGCTCGACGGCGACCTGGTCAGGTTCCTGCTGGACGGGTAAGTTCAGGTTCAGTACGGGCCATCCGGGATAGAGGGAAACATCGTCGGCCAGGTTCGGCGTCTTCATCTCATTGGCCGCGTTGACAGCCTGCAACGGCGCGGCGGGCACGATGAGGAACTTCTCGTAGTAATACAGGCCGGGCACAAGCACGTCGCGCATGACGACCTTGACCCTCTGAAGCTGCTTGGCCAAGGTCACGAGCGCGTCGAGGATCTTGCACTCCTGCCAGACCTTTTTTTCAAAGACCCAGGCCGCCGCACAGATACTATCGCCGAGCCCTTCCAAAATCGCTCCCACGATGGGGATGTATTGCCCTTTGGCAATCACGTCGCCGAAAAAGTGAGCCTGGTAGGCCCAGGCCAGCACCATCTTGAGACGTTTGCGCGCGTCGTAGATGGCGCCGCCCACATCCGATTCCGGACTGGCCTCGTCGTAGGCGCCGTCGTCAACTTGCGGGGTCGCATCGAAGTCGATCGCTTTCGCCGCATAATAGGCGGTGGTCAGCCATGTCTTCAGAAGTGCCGGAGTGGAGGGCGGGCTCTTGCCTTGATCCAACTCGTCGCCGCCGAGCGTATGAATCAGCACGACGAGGGCCGTCAATTCGCCGATGAGATGGTTGATCGCGGTGATCGAGTTCATGCCGCGGGCCATTTCGACGGAGGCGGAGTAGGCGACGGCGTCGGCGGCGTTCTGCGTCTCCAGCTTGCGCGACGTGACCGTGCCGGCGTTGGCCAGCAGGCCGATCAACACGAGAAACCCTAGCACCACGAACAGCGAGGCCAGGGACAACATCCCCTCTTCTTCCGCGTGCAGGTCGCGGGCGGGAACGGCGGTCGGAAGAGTTGCGGATTCGCGCATGACGATCACTCGTTAACGAGACTTATACTCGATCCCCAAGGACCGCTTGTCGTTGGCGGGAGCCTCATTGGGGAGCGTAGCTTTGGACACAATGACATAATCGCGGCCGTTACCGAAAAGGCGCGCCGCGCCGGGGATGTGCAGCGGGGCGCGGTAGGTGACCGTCACGGTCACGGCGCCGTCGGGGCGCGACTTGTCGATCTGCGACGCCCACGTCGTCCGCGAGGCCGCGTTGAGGTAACGCTTTGACATCGTCGTCAGGGGCGCGTGGGCATCCGGATCCTTGCTGGCTTGAGAGTACAACCAGTAGGCCGCCGCGTACTGGATGGACGGTTCGACGGCACCCTTCGGTTCGGCCAGCAACTTCGGATCGCCGGTGGCGAAAGGCGTCATGGCCATCCAGACCGACTGATTGATGCGCTGGGTGGGCAGATCGCTCGCCGAGGTGTTGGCCGAAGACCAAACCACGGCCGAGCGCGCGCCGGCGTGAGCGGCGTACAGCGTGCCGACCTTCGCCAGCAGCAGCCAGGTCGTCTCGAAGACGATGCAGACGAACAGCAAGAGGATGGGGAGGACCAGCACGTAGGACAGCGAGTACGAGACGCCGTCTTCGCCGCGCGCCAGTTCGGCCCAGCGCGGCCGACGCCAGCGCCGCAGCGATCGCGTCACCATTTTCAGCAGCACGGCCACGGCGATCAACCAGGCCAGCCAAACCCACTCGACGCCGTGCGTCAGTTGCAGGGGAGAGATCATGGTTGCCACTCCACTCACAGGTACGGCATTCCCACGCCGTTGCCGAGCATGCCGAAGAATCGACGCACGGTCAGGACGAGCAGCCAAAACAG
>DATBGU010000370.1:0-3058 GCA_036557825.1 Gemmataceae bacterium | reverse complement strand
CACTATTGCGCAAGTCCCCCAGGGCGAGGTCCGCGTGGCGGTGACCAGTCTAGCGGAGAGGCCGCGCTCCAGTGGGCGAACTGGGGGTGCCGGGCATGGCCGCGTCGCCTCGCCAGCCGCGACGTACTCCCGCATCCCGATGCGATACGGCGACCTCGCTCAGTCCGGCCTTATGGCGACGATCGCGGGAGATACCGTCCTGGATCTGGATCTAAAGTAATCTTGCCCTGTCGAAATGCTGGCGAGCCGGGAGCGTCCGCGACGGGAGTTTTCCTCCGGTCGCGGACGCGCCCGGCTCGCCATTCGGTTCGTGCCTTTCAGATAGATCTGGCTATTTGATAGCGCCGACGACGAGTGTGCAGTTGTGTCCGCCGAAGCCGAAGCTGTTGGAGATGGCGTGACGGACGTTCATCTCGCGGGCGGTGTTGGGCACGTAATCGAGATCGCAGGCCGGATCGGGCGTCCGATAGTTGATGGTGGGATGCACGACGCGGTGACGCAAGGTCAGGGCGCAGACGATCAACTCGACGCCGCCGGAGGCGCCGAGCAGATGGCCGAGCATGCTCTTGGTGCTGCTGATGGCGAGCTTGCGGGCGTGGGAACCGAAGATTTCCTTGATCGCCTTGGTTTCCGCCTCGTCGCCCAGCGGCGTGCTGGTGCCGTGGGCGTTGACGTACTGCACGTCTTCCGGGTTGAGCTTGGCGTCGCGGAGGGCCAGCGCCATGGCCTTGCCGGCGCCGGTGCCGCAGGGGTGCGGCTGCGTGATATGGTGAGCGTCGGCGGTGCTGCCGACGCCGAGCATCTCGGCATACATCGTCGCGCCGCGCTTGCGGGCGTGCTCCAACTCCTCCAGTACCACGATGCCGGCGCCCTCGCTCAGCACGAAGCCGTCGCGGTCCTTGTCGAACGGCCGGCTCGCTCCTTGCGGGTCGTCGTTGCGCAGCGACAGGGCGCGCGCGGAACAAAAACCGCCGATGCCCATCGGCGTGATCGCCGACTCCGAACCGCCGCCCAGCATGACGTCGGCGTAGCCCCACTGAATGGCGCGCAGGGCGTCGGCGATGGCGTGGGCGGCCGAGGCGCAGGCCGTCGAGACCGCTGTGTTCGGACCGCACAGGCCGAACTCGATGGACACGTTGCCGGCCGCCGCGTTGGGGATCATTTTGGGAATGACGAACGGACTGATGCGGCCCGGCCCGTGGTCCTTGTAGCGGCCGTGCTGCTCCTCGAACTCGTTGAGTCCGCCGATGCCGCTGCCGATGATGACGCCGCAGCGGTACACGTCTTCTTTCGAGAAATCGAGGCCGCTGTCCTTGACGGCCGAATGCGACGCCACCAGCGCGAACTGCGCGAAGCGGTCCAGTCGATGCGCCGTCTTCTTGTCCACCAGCGGCTCGGGGTTGAAGTTCTTGACTTCGCCGCCGAAGTGGACCTTGAACGCGGACGTGTCGAACTGCTCGATGGGGCCGACGCCGCTTTGGCCCGCCAGCAGAGCGGACCAGAAGCTTGGTACGTCGGAAACCAACGAGTTGACCGTGCCCAGGCCGGTGATGACGACACGCCGGGTCATTTCTTGGCTTGCTCCCGCTCGATGTAGTCGATGGCCTCACCGACCGTCTTGATCTTTTCCGCCTGATCGTCGGGGATCGTGATCTCGAACTCTTCTTCCAGTTCCATCACCAGTTCGACGATGTCCAGCGAATCGGCGCCGACGTCTTCTTGAAACGAGGTCTGGCGCGTGACTTGTTCTTTGTTCACGCCCAGGTTCTCGCAGACAATATCAATGACACGTTCTTCAACGGAAGCCACGGTTTGGGACCTCCCAAAGCAATCGTCGTTCATTCCCGTGGATGCAGGCGATCTTCCAACAAGGAATCACCCCCTCGGGTTATGTACCACAGCGCACGCGCGCCGGGCAAGGCGTTTTGCGGTCGCACTCGACCAGCCCGAAGCGTCAGCGAGGGTTGCCTGTCAACCCTCGCTGACGCTTCGGGCTGCTCACTGTTCACCGGCACGCATTCCGCCCCGCGCGTCACGCCACCGCCACGCACGCGGCGGACGTAAGATGAATAACTACAGACAACAAGGAAAAATGGAAAGGCCAACCCGTTTAGGCGCTGACGTTCTGGCAATCCACCTTCCGCTGCACCCGTTTGAGCAGGCCCGCCAGCACCCGGCCCGGCCCAACTTCATAGAAGCGTTCGCAGCCGGCTGCCAATAGATTGCGCATGGTTTCTTCCCAGCGCACCGGCTGCGTCATCTGCCGCCGCAGAAGCACGCGGATGGCGTCGGGACCGCCGTGCGGCTGAGCGGTCACGTTCGACCACACCGGCAGGCGCGGCGCCGTTAGCGGCGCCGAGGCGAACGCGTCCGCCATCGCCTCGTCGGCCGGCTTCATCAGCGATGTGTGGAACGCGCCGGCCACCGTCAGCCGCACCGTGCGCCCACCCGCCTCGGCGACGAGCGCTTCCAGGCGATCGCAGGCCGAGCGATGGCCGGAGACGGCGTAATTGCCCGGACAGAGGAAATTGGCGATCTGCAACACCTCGTCCCGGCGAGCCGCGGCGCACAACTCCTCGACCTTCGCCTGTTCCAACGTCAGCACGCTGACCATGCCGCTGGGGATGAGGTCGGCCGCCGCCTGCATCGCCGCGCCGCGCCGCTTGACCAGGTTCAGTCCCTCGCGGAACGTCAGCGCCCCGGCGAACGTCAGGGCCGTGAACTCGCCGAGGCTGAGGCCGGCCGCCGCCACGCCTTCCTCAATGACTTGCGGATTGCTCTGCTTGAGGGATTCCAGGGCGGCGAGGCTGGAGACGAACAGGGCCGGCTGGCTGACCACCGTTGAGTTGAGCCGCTCGGCCGGGCCGTTGACGCACACGTCGAGCAGATCGTAGCCGAGCAGTTCGCTGGCCTCGGTGAAGAACTGTCGGGCCTGCGGCAGCGCGGCGCACAGATCGCGGGCCATGCCCACCGTTTGAGCGCCCTGGCCGGGAAACAGAAAGGCGACGCGCGGCATGGAGATCCTTTCCGATTCAAATCCCGGCGAGCGGGGGGGGGG
>DATBGU010000369.1:0-33092 GCA_036557825.1 Gemmataceae bacterium | reverse complement strand
GATACAACAAAGGCCAGAGTTCGCGTTCCATGACACATCTCCTTGGTTTTGCTTCCCAAGGTTGATACGTCAACGAACGCGAACTCGTTTGTTTTCAACACCTTAACGCCTTCCTTGCAAAAGGTTCGCCAGCGACGGGTTCGGCGAACCCGTCGCTGGCGCTCCGGGCTGGTAAGCCCCATTACTTCCCCGGTGTTCAATAACTGTTTACGTCCCGCGTTTGCCGGCCGCCAGTCGGAAGAGGATTTCGCTGGCGCGTTCGACTTCCTCAAGCGGCACCCACTCGTCGCAGGTGTGGGCGCGGGAGATGTCGCCGGGTCCGAACACCACGGCGGGAATGCCGCCCTCCGCCAGAGGTGCCGCGTCTGTGCCGTAAGGCACCGCCTGCACCTGATGCGAGCCAATCACCGCATCGATGGCCGAACCCAGCCGAGCGACCAGTTCCGCCGAGCCGTCCGCGCTCAGGGCCGGGGCCGACAGCCGCGGGGCCGAGAACGTGAACGCGATCGACGGATCGACGTGCCGGCGCAGATACTCGTGCAGCTGCTCCAGGGCCGCCTGCGTCTTCTCGCCGGGCAGCAGACGACGGTCGATCTCGATGCGGCACTGGTCCGGCACCGTGTTGACGCTGGTGCCGCCCTCGATGCGGCCGACACTCAACGTCGGCGGTCCCAGGCGCGGATCGCGGCGCGAACCGCGCAGCTCCTCGGCGTAGCGCTCGATGATCGGCAGCAGTTCGGCCATGCGATAGACCGCGTTGACGCCCAGTTCCGGGCGCGAACTGTGGCACGATCGGCCGGTCGTCGTCAGATCCCAGCGCACGGCCCCCTTGTGCGTATCGACGATGTGCAGTTGCGTCGGCTCGGCGACGACCGCGCCGATAAGGTTGGCGAAGCGGCCGCGCAAATCGTTCTCGACGAAGCGCTGCACGCCGAGGAAGGTGAACTCCTCATCCACGCTACAGGCCATGACGACGCGCGCGGCCCCGGCCGGTTTCTCGCGCGCCACGCGGGCAAACGCGGCCAGCATGGCGGCCATGCCGCCCTTGATGTCGCAGGCGCCGCGGCCGTACAGCCGGCCGTCCTCGATCCGGGCCGCGAACGGATCAATCGTCATGTTGTCGGTCGGCACCGTGTCCTGATGGGCCTCGAAGATCAGCGTCGCGGCCGACGCCGGCGCGTCGGTCCAGGCGAGGATGTTGTCGCGCTCGGGGGCGACGGGCTGCCGTTCGTAGGCGACGCCGAGGGAGCGGAAGAACTCTTCGAGGTAGGCGGTGACGCGGTGCTCGTAAATGTCCGGCCCCTGCAACGGCCTGCCCATCGGATTGACGCTGGGCCGCGACACGAGATCGCGGAGTAGACGAGTGGATTCGTGCATGACTCCCCCAATCCAATTGATGATTTCCGATTGATGATTGATGATTTAATCAGACAATCCTCAATCATCAATCGGAAATCTGAAATCAGCCATTGGGTTGGGGCAGAGCGGTCTGGGCGTACTTCTCGGCGGCGTGCGCGAGGTCGAGCAGAGCGGTGAGCGGCGGAAAGACGGAGGTTCGGCCAATACGTCCGATACGCGTGGCGGCGTCGGCGAGGTTGACCAGGGCGGCCAGCGCGGGAGCGTGTTTGCGGCCGCACTCGGTACAGACCGGAGCGGCGGTGCCGGCGACGACGAGCCGTGAGCCGGCCGGCGCCTCCATCGGCTGACCACACAGACCACAGGGTTCGTTCGTCGCCTCGGCGTTGCATTGGAGCAGGAGCTGCGTCATTGAAGGTCAGCCTTGGGAAATCGAGTCTCATCATCGAGCCGCACACTCTCTACATCGGTCATTCTGGAAGAAATCTCGTCGTCTCCGCTCGAAAAAGCTCTCGCCGCGCCGCCATGACCGCGCGACTGGCCGTAATCCGCAATCCTTGCGGCTTCCAAAGGTTGGTCAAGAAACCGGCAGGATGACAAGCACGGCGAACCTGTCCGATTGCGGCGACCAAGCCCGTCGCGCAAGCAGGAGCGCCCGAAACCCCTGTCAGCCTCGCGCCGCCGTCCTATAACAAAATCGTCGCGCCCGCGGCGGAAGCCGCACTCCATCCAAGGACCATCGCATGAAGATTCACGAATATCAGGCCAAAGAACTGCTGGCCCAAGCGGGGGCGGCCGTCCCGCGCGGCCTCGTGGTTTCGTCGGCCGCCGAGGCGCAGCAGGCATTTGAGAAGCTCGGCGGCGGTCCGGTCGTCCTCAAGGCGCAGATCCACGCCGGCGGACGCGGCAAGGGCGGCTTCAAGGGCAGCGGTCTACCGACAGGCGAAGAAAAGGGTGGACTCGGCGGCGTCAAGTTCGTCACCAACCGCGCCGACGCCGGCAAATTCGCCGACATCATGTTCAAGTATCCGCTCGTCACCAAGCAGACCGGCGCGGAAGGACAGAAGGTCTCGAAGCTGCTCGTCGTCGAGGCGTCGGCGAAAATCGTCCGCGAGGTCTACGCCGGCATGGTGCTTGATCGCGCTGTCGGCGCGCCGGTGCTGATGGCCTGCGCCGAGGGCGGCGTCGAGATCGAGGAGGTCGCCGCCTGCACGCCCGAAAAGATCCTCAAAACCGTCGTCGAGCCGGAATTCGGTCTGCAACCGTTCCAGGCCCGCCGCGTGGCCTTCGATCTCGGCTTCACCGGCGAGCAGGCGACGAAGGCCGAAGCTATCCTCACGGCGCTGGCGAAGGTCTATCTGGAGAAGGATTGCAGTCTCGCCGAGATCAATCCGCTGGCGGTCATGGACAACGGCGACGTGCTGGCCGTCGATGCCAAGATCAACTTTGACGACAACGCCCTGTTCCGTCACGCCGACGTGAAAGCCCTGCGCGACGAGACGGAAGAAGATCCCGCCGAATTGCGTGCCGGCCGTGCGGGACTGAGCTTCATCAGTTTGACCGGCAACATCGGTTGCCTGGTCAACGGCGCCGGCCTGGCGATGGCGACGATGGACATCATCAAGTATCACGGCGGCGAGCCGGCCAACTTCCTCGACGTCGGCGGCGGCGCCAACAAGGAACAAGTGACGGAGGCTTTCCGCATCCTGCTGAGCGATCCGCGCGTCAAAGCGGTGCTGGTGAACATTTTCGGCGGCATCATGCAGTGCGACATCATCGCCGGGGCGATCCTCGCGGCGTTCAAGGAAGTCGGTTTCCACGTCCCGCTGGTGGTGCGCCTGGAAGGCACCAACGTCGAGCTGGGCCGCAAGATGTTGGCGGAGAGCGGGCAAAACATCGCGACGGCGAGCGGACTGACCGAGGCGGCCAAGAAGGTCGTCGCGGCGGCGAAGTAAGCCGGAAGTGAAAAGGATGGGACCATCATGACCAGCCGCGGCTGGGCTGGCCTTGCCGGGGCCGTCGGATTTCCGATCGGGCTTGGGATGTCATGGTATTGCGCTGCCAAGGCTGGATGGATCAATCCGTGGACGGGTCTCTTCGCCCTCCCCGCGACGGTGCTATTGGGTCCGTTCCTTGGATACGCCCTAGCCTGGTCCGTCGCCGCGTTCCTCGAAGGTGCGATGGAAGAACGCCAGACGCGAAGGAATGATCCAGATACGAGCGAGAAGCCCTTTGTTCCACCAGCATCCGTTGAGCGAATAGACGAAATCAGAGCCTTTGGAACGATTCATCGCCTGAATGACGAGAGGTTACGGGAATGAGCATCCTTGTGGACAAAAACACGCGCGTTCTCTGCCAGGGCATGGGCAAGGCGGGGACCAGTCACGCCAAGCTGTGCCGCGACTACGGTACGCAGGTCGTCGGCGGCGTCGTGCCGGGTAAGGGCGGCACCAGCAAGGAAGGCTTCCCGCTCTTCAATACCGTGGCCGAGGCCGTCCACAAAACCGGCGCCAACGCCACCATGATCTTCGTGCCGCCCGCCGGTGCCGCCGACGCCATCCTCGAAGCGGCCGACGCCGGCATCGCCGTCATCGTCGCCGTCACCGAGGGCATCCCCGTTCTCGACATGGCCCGCGCCATGCGCTTCCTCAAAGACAAAAGCTGCCGGCTGATCGGCCCCAACTGTCCGGGCGTCATCACGCCGGGACAGTGCAAGATCGGCATCATGCCCGGTTACATCCACAAGCCCGGACCCGTCGGCGTCATCAGTCGCAGCGGTACGCTCACCTACGAGGCGGTCTGGCAGCTGTCCAACCTCGGACTCGGCCAATCGACCTGCGTCGGCATCGGCGGCGATCCGATCATCGGCACCACGCAAATCGATCTGTTGAAGATGTTCCAGGACGATCCGGGAACGGAGGCGATCCTGCTGATTGGCGAGATCGGCGGCACGGCGGAGGAGCGGGCGGCGGAGTACGTGCAGCAGCAAATCAAGAAGCCGGTGGCGGCGTTCATCGCCGGCCAGACCGCGCCGGAGGGCAAGCGCATGGGCCACGCCGGAGCGATCATCAGCGGCGGCAGCGGCACGGCCAAGGACAAAATCGCCGCTCTGCGCCGCGCCGGCATCGCCGTGGCCGACAGCCCCGCCGACCTCGGCGTTACCATCCAGCGCGCGATGAAGAGGAACTAACCACAGAGTCACAGAGAACACAGAGAAAAAAACACAGAGAAGAAATATAGGAAGCAAAAAGGAGGCGAAATAGAGATAATAACTCTCTTCTTTTTCTGTTTCCTTTTCTGTGTTTTCTCTCTGTGTTCTCTGTGACTCTGTGGTTAGCTCTTTCTTCACTCCATCTCCGTGATTTTGCCGAGGGCGACGGCGGCGGCCTTGCGGATCTCGGCGTCCTCGTCCTTCAGCGCCTTGCCCAGCGCCGCGATGGCGGCCTTGGCGGCGGAGCCGATGTCGCCCAGCGCCACGATCGCCGAGCCGCGCACGTCCACCTCCTTGTCCTTGAGCGCCTCGATCAGCGCCGGCACCGCCTCCTTGGCGTCGGGTCCGATGTCCCCCAGCGCCGCGGCGGCCGACGACCGAACGTCGGCCTCGTCGTCTTTCAGAAGTCCGGCCAGGCGCGAGACGGCGCTCTTGGCGGCCGGTCCCATCTCGCCGAGGGCCTGCGCCGCCACGCGGCGAACGGCGGCGTCCTTGTCCTTCAGAGCGTCGGTCAGCGCCGGCACTGCTGCCTTCGCCAGCGGTCCCAACTCGCCGAGAATGTAGGCGGCGGTGCCGCGCACGTCCGTGCTCTTGTCGCCCAGGGCGTCCGCCAGGGCCGTCACGTGCGGAGAGGGATCGTCTTCGAGGACGGCCAAGGCGCAGTGAGCGTAGCACTGCAATTGCTTGTCGTCGTCCTTGACTAAGACTTTCAGGGCGGGGAGGGCGGCCTTGGCGTCCTTGCCGATGCGCGACAGGGCCAGGGCGGCGGCGCCGCGCACGTCGTGGTCCTTGTCCTTGAGCAGATCGGCGAGGGCCGAGGCGGCGACGCTGGCGTCCTTGCCGATGCGACCCAGCGCCAGGGCCGACGCGCCGCGAACGTCCACGTCGCTGTCCTTCAGCGCCTCCGCCAGCGCAGGCACGGCCGATTTCGCCTTCGGGCCGATGCGTCCGAGCGACTGCGCGGCGTTGCGACGCACTTCGGCGTCCTTGTCCTTGAGCGCCTCGGTTAGAGCTTTGACGGCGGCCGGTTCGGAATCCGCATCGTCCGCTCGCGCCGCGGCCGACGAGGACGGCCGACTTCCCAGCCAACTCCCGATTTCCGAATGGCAAAGCAAGGCTCCCGCCGCGGCGATTCCCAGCAACGCGAAGGCGGAGCGTCTGACGTAACAGTTCATAACAACCTCGGGGTGCGGCTTAAAAAAGATCAGGGTGAGGCAGACGAGGAGAGGCTCCTCGGCCGCCCACCCTGAAGATTGTAGTCCGGAAACGGTCAACTTAGCGGCGATGACGGCCTTCGCCCCGGCCGTGACTCATGGCGTGATGGCGAGAGAACCCGCCGCGCCCTTCCCAGCGATGGAAGCTGGCGACGTGGCCGCGTCCGTGATGCTGAGGACCGCGACCGCCGAAGCCATGATGACCGTGTCCGCGGCGTCCACCGCGATGAGGGGCATGATGGCCGCGACCGAACGCCTGGCGACCGTGCCCACCCCGATGGGCGGCATGGGAACGGCGGTGGGCGCCGTGGCCCCGGCCGCCGTGACCGCGATGGCCGAAGTGGTGGGCCGGACCGCGACGGCCGTGACGTCCACGGCTCGCGGCGTGATGATGCCCGCTACCGCGATGCGAGCGGCCGAAGCCGTGCCCGCCGCGATGGGCGTGTCCGTGCTTGCCGCCGTGCCCGCGAGCAGCGTGATCCCTGAAGCCGTGGCCCCGTCCGCGATGCGCGGCGCCGCCGCGACCGCCTCGGTGTCCTGGATGACCAAAGCCGTGACCCCGACCGTGCGCGGGACCGCGATGGGCGGAACCGCCCCTGCCATGACCGCCGAAGCCAGGACGACGAGGTCCGTGAGCGGGACCGCGCGACGAAGGGCCGCGCGCGTGGGAACGCCAATCACCACCGCGAGGAGAAGCGCCCTTGCCGGATGGTTTCCTTTCGCGTGAAGCGCCGCGCTGTTCGTGTCCGCGAGCCGATGAACGCCAATCGCCGCCGCGACCTGGACCACGCCATGCCGATCCGCCGCGCGACGGAGGCGTCGGACGCCGCCGCTCCTCCGCCTTGGGAGCGGAAGGACGCGGCGCGGCGCGCTCGGAACTGCCGCCGCGACCGAAGCGAGCGCCGGGGCCGAAACCCGGACGGCCGCCAGGCTGTCCCGGTCGTTCGCGTCGATCCGCCGACGGCCGGCCGGGGCGATCTCCATCACGGCGAGCGGGAGGAGCATCGCGGCGATCGGCGCCTGGACGCGTCGGAGGCGCATCACGGCGATCATCGCGACGGCCCGGAGGCGCCGGCGGCCCGCCGCGACGGTCGTCGCGCCGGCCGCGGTCGTCTTCCGCCTTGGGCTTGTCCTGGTCCTTGGGAGCCTGCCGTCGCGCGCGATCGTAACTGCCGCGCCGGCTGTCCCAGTCGGCGAAGCCGCCGAAACCCCGCGAGCGATCACGCTGGAATCGCGTCGGACTTGGGCCGCCGCCGGAGCTGGGCTCGTCCGCCCTCAAGCCGGCGGTCAGGAGCATCGCTGCTCCGATCCCGACAATAACACCCAACCTGCTCATCCTTTCCTCCCTTGTTTGAAAACCTGCACGTTGACAGAAAAGGGCCATCCCTGGCCCTGTGGTCCGTTTTCCCATCCGTTCGGACGGCGTCCCTTACCGATTGGGACGATTGCCGGGACGGCGTCCTTGGCCGGCCGGACGATTGCCGCCGCCGAACGTCGGCACGCGGATTTCGCCCTTGAACGGCTCGCCCGTCATCTCCTTGAGCTTCGTCTTCTGCTCGGCCGTCAGAACGCTCATGATCTTTTCGTTGGTGGCCTTGCGGGCCTCTTCCAACTTCTTCCGCGCTTCCTCATCGAGCCGGCCGCCCTGACCGCGTTGGCCGCGCCCCGCGCGCGCCTCTTCCTGAATCTTCTTGATCTTGTCCGTCTGCTCGCTGGTCAGATTGAGCGCCTTGGCGATCTCGGGATTGCTCAGGGCGCGGCCTCCCTGTCGCTGCAACGAGATCTGCTTGACGCGCTTGAGTTGCTCCGGCTTGAGAATTTCACCGACGGCCTTCTCGTTGGCCTTGGCCGCCTCTTGCAGCTTCGTGCGCCGCTCTTCCTGGCTGAGATCGCGCAGGCCGCGGAACGATTCGCGCTGCTTTTCCGACAATTCCTTGATCTTCTTGACCTGCTCCTCGGAAAGCTTCAGTTCTTTCTGGACCGATTCCTGCTGGAGCAGGAAGGTGGTGCCGCCGCCGAAGCCGCCGCCGGCGCCACCGCCCGGCCGCTGCCTCTGTCGCTGCCGTTGCTGTTCCTGCGCCAGCGCCGCGCTGGAGGCCATCGCCACAACCGCCACCACCAAAGCGAGTCGTCCTAGTTTCCGCATCGTCGCACCTTTCACAAAAATGACCGTGAGCACCGCTGCTCTTTTAAACGGACGCGCCGTCGTTTTGGAGACAGGCGGCGACCGTTTTTCCGCTTTGTCTTCCCGGACCGCCCGAGAAGACGCCCGCCACGCCGAACGATCGCGAATCGAGCCTGGGACAAACAAGACTGGAGCGGACTCCAGGAGGGCGATCTTGTGGACACGTCGGCGAACCGCGTCGTGGGGTGGGATTCCAGTCCGAAGCGGAGGACCGAGGGCCGCACACGTCGGCGACCCCGAACCCTCGTTCAATACGTGAGTGTAGCGATCGTTTCTTAATGATTGGTGAATGACGCGCGGAATCGTGAAAATGCCTGCCTGCTTTCGGCTCTTCGGATCGCGCGAAGGAAGTGGCTTGCCGCCCTATCGAACGAGTGTGCCGCCGGATTATAATGTCCAGACAGATCCGAAGTGGATGGTGCGCTCCGCGGAGCGCCCTTCCCCTCCGCAGGGGCCTCGATGCTTCCATTCTTCACCTACCCCCTGGCCTTCTGGGGTTTTCTCGCTCTGCCCATCCTCATCGCCATCTACTGGCTGCGTACCCGCCACCGCCGCTATCCCGTCTCCAGCCTGATGCTCTGGCTCGATCCGAACGAATCGCAACAGGGCGGCACGCGCCTCGATCGCCTGCGGACCCCACTCTTGTTCTTTCTCGAACTGCTCGCCCTGACGCTCTTCGTCCTCGCCGCGGCCGATCCGCACCTGCCCTTGCGGCAGAGCGTCCGACCGCTGATCGTCGTCCTCGACGATTCGTTTTCGATGCAGGCCGGCGGCGAGCAATCGCCGCGCAATCAGGCCGTTCGAGCGCTCGCCGAGGAGTTGAAACGCCGGCCGCGCCCTTCGGTGCGGTTCCTTCTCGCCGGAGAGAATACGCAGGCGCTGAGCGAGACGGCGCACACCACGCCCGAAGCGCTCGACCGCCTGCGCGATTGGCGCTGCCGGGCGTCGTCGGCGCAACTGGAAGAGGCGCTGGCGTTCGCCTCGGAACTGGGCGGCGAGCTTCCGTTGCTGCTGGTGTTATCCGATCGCGCTCCGCCCCATGAGCTTCATAAGGGCCGCGTGCAGTGGTGGGCGTTCGGCCAGCCACGCCCCAACCTTGCCCTCATCAACGCCGTTCGCACGCCGCACGACGGCGGTGAGCGCTGCCTGTTGGAGATCGCCAATTATTCCGAAGAGGCTCGCGAGTCCGTGCTGGTCGTCGAAACCGGCGAGCCGCCTGCCGAATTGCAACGCTCCAATCTGCGCCTCGATCCGCACCAGACGCGGCGCGTCATCTTGCAGCTGCGGGAGCAGACCGCACTGCTCCGCGCCCGCCTCGAAGACGACGACCTGGCAATTGACAACCAGGTGTCACTTCTTCCGGTCGCCGCGCGACCCGTCCGTACCGATGTGCGCATGGAGGACAAGACACTGCGCGACTCGATCGACAAGGCGCTGCGCGCCACGGGCCACGCCCTGCCGGACGACAAGGAACCCGACCTCGTTTTTACCGATCAGACCGAACCGCTGGAGGATGCGGGCGACGCCTGGGTCGTGCATGTGCTGGCGGAGAAAAACGCCGTGTCCTACGCGGGCCCGTTCGTGTTCGACCGCAATCACCCACTGACCGAGGGGCTGTCTTTGCAGGGCGTCGTCTGGGGCGCCGGCAAGTCGAGGGAGGTATCCGGCTCGCCCGTCCTCCTGGCTGGCGACGTTCCACTGCTGACGGATAGCGAAACGGTCGCTGGCGGGCACGCGCTGCGTCTTCGTCTTCGCCCGGACTTGTCCACGCTGCCGGAAGCGCCCGCCTGGCCAGTCCTCGTCTGGAACCTCCTCCGCTGGCGAGCGGAGCAGAAACCCGGATTGAAACGAGAGAACCTTCGTCTCGGCGAACAGGCCGTGCTGTCGTTCGCCACGCCGCACGAGCGCGTCACGGTGGTCCGCCCCGATGGGACGCGGCAGACGCTACCCGTGCAGGATCGCCGCTTGATCGTGCGCGGTGACGAGGCCGGCGTCTGGTCCGTCGAGGCGGACGACGAGTCGGCGTCCTTCGCGGTCAACGCCCTGTCCGCGGAGGAATCCGACCTGACCGGCTGCGTCTCCGGCCGCTGGGGCGATTGGCTGGACGAAACATCGCTGCGACTGGAATATCAGAGCATCGCATGGTTGTTGCTGCTTCTTGTGCTGGCGATCGCGACGCTCCATCTGCTGCTGGTGGCGCGTTCGAGTGGGAAGAAGAGCTAACCACAGAGTCACAGAGAACACAGAGAAAGAACACCGAGGAGATACGAAAATGGAAGAAAGAGATCCGTTGACCCAGGCGGTGATTGGAGCGGCCATTGAGGTGCATCGAGAGATGGGACCGGGCTTGCTGGAGTCAGTATATCAGGCTTGTCTCGAACACGAACTCAAGCTCCGCGGCATCTCCTTCGAGCGACAGGTTCAACTGCCCATTGTGTATAAAGGAGCGGTCGTGGCCGATGATCTGGTCATGGATGTCTATTTCCCTGGCCGTCTCGTTGTCGAACTAAAAGCCGTGGATAAGCTCGATCCTATCCACGAAGCGCAGCTTCTCACCTACCTGCGATTGAGCAAAACGCACGTTGGACTCCTTATCAACTTTAATGTCCGTTTCCTCAAGGACGGTCTCAAACGTATGGTCCTCTAACCCTTCTTTCTTTTCTGTGTCTTTTCTCTGTGTTCTCTGTGACTCTGTGGTTAGCTCTTCTTTATGTGGAGATCGTGACCTTGCTGATGCTCCACCCGATCTGGTTGTTTCTCGCCATTCCGCTGGCCCTGTCGCTGTGGCTGTGGCGGATGCCGTCGCGCCTGCTGTTGATCCTGCGAGCGCTCACGCTGTCGCTGCTGCTGTTGGCCCTGTGCGGGGTAGTGCTGCGCCTGCCGAGCCAGGCCGGAACCGTTGTTGTCGTCGCCGACCGCAGTCAGTCGATGCCGCCCGGCAGCGCCGCCGCCCAGAAAGAAGCGATCGACCTGCTTCAAAAAACGATGGGGCCGGACGATCGTCTTGCCGTCGTGTCGTTCGGCCGCACCGCCGCCGTCGAGCAACCGCCGACCACGGGGCAGTTTCCCGGCTTCGTCCACGAAGTCGGCGACGACGCCTCGAACCTCGCCGATGCGCTGGAGACGGGTTTGACGCTCGTGCCGCGCGAGGCGCCGGGAAAAATCCTTGTGCTTTCGGATGGACGCTGGAGCGGCCGCGATCCCGCCGCCGTCGCCGCCCACGCCGCCGCCCGCAATCTCGCCCTCGATTACCGTCCCTTGCAACGCCCCACCGCTGAGGATCTGGCCATCGCTCGCATCGAAGGACCGCCCTCCGTCACGCCCGGCGAATCGTTCCTCCTCACCGCCCAGGTCTACTCTCCCATCGCCCAGACAGTAACTTTTGAGATGCGACGCGGGGATGAGCGTCTCAGCTCCGGCAAACAGCGGTTAGCGTCGGGACTCAACCGTCTGACCTTCCGCGACCGCGGCGGCGATCCCGGCACGCAGGCTTACACGCTCACCGTCCTCGGCAGCGGCGACGACCCCGTACCGGAGAACAACCGCGCCCGGCTGCTCGTCGGGATCAAAGGCACTCGACCCATCCTGCACGTCACCGAGGCGAAATCGTCCGGCCTGGCGAAACTGCTGCAAGCGGGGCAACTGCCCATCAAGGTCAAGCCGCCGGAATCGTGCCGCTGGTCGCTGGAGGAGTTGTCGAAGTATTCGGCCGTGCTGCTGGAGAACGTGCCGGCCGAGAAGATCGGCGGCGCCGGCATGGAAAACCTGGCCGTGTGGGTGCGCGAGACCGGCTCCGGCCTGATGCTGACGGGCGGTCGCAATTCCTACGGGCCGGGTGGCTATTACAAATCGCCGCTCGATCCGCTGCTGCCGGTGTCGATGGAACTGCGCAACGAGCATCGCAAATTGTCGCTGGCGATGGCGGTCGCGCTGGACCGCTCCGGCAGCATGACGGCGCCGGTCGGCGGCGGTCGGGCCAAGATGGATCTCGCCAACGAAGGTGCCGCCCAGGTGCTCGAAATGCTCGGCCCGATGGACGAGTTCGGCGTTCTCGCCGTCGATACCGAACCGCACACCATCGCCAACCTCGCCCCGGTGAAGGACAAGGCGGCCGTCAAGCGCGACATCCTCAGCGTCCGCTCTCAGGGCGGCGGCATCTTCATCTACGTCGCCCTGGAGGCGGCCGTGGAAATGCTTCTCAAGGCCACGGCCGGCACGCGGCACATCATCCTATTCGCCGACGCCAGCGATTCCGAGCAACCGGGGCAGTACCGCGAGCTTCTCGCCCGCTGCAAGGAAGCGGGCATCACGGTCAGCGTCATCGGCCTGGGCACGCCGAAAGACAAGGATGCCGAACTGCTGCGCGACATCGCCGGCCGCGGTGGTGGCCGCATCTTTTTCACCGACAAGGCGGAGGAATTACCTCGCTTGTTCGCGCAGGACACTTTTGTTGTCGCCCGCAATACGTTTCTCGACGAGCGGACGCCGATCGCGGCCACGCCGGGCCTGGACCTGCTCGCTGGCCGGCCGTTCGATCTGTCGCAGTCGATCGACGGCTACAATCTGTGCTACCTGCGCGACGGCGCGACGCTGGCCGCGCGGACCCTCGACGATTACAAGGCGCCGGTGGTGTCCGCCTGGCGCGCCGGCGTCGGCCGCGTCCTCTGCTACACCGGCGAGGCCGACGGCAAATACGCCGGCCCGATCGTGAAATGGAAGGACGTCGGCGCATGGTACAGCAGCCTGGTACGCTGGGTCGCCGGGCCGTCGAACCGTCTGCCGGCGGACATGCTGCTGACGCAGGACGTGAAGAACGGTCTGCATCGCGTGGAACTGCACCTCGATCCCGAACGCGCGGGCGATCCCTTCACGGAGCTGCCGCGCGCCACGCTGCTGCGCTCGCGTCCCGGTCAGCCGCCGCAAGTGCAAAAGACGGCCCTGCGCTGGACGAGCGCCGACACGCTCGGCCTGGAGATCGACCTGCAAGGGCGCGACACGGTGCTGGCGACGGTCGAGGTGCCGGGGCACGAACCCGCGGCGTTGCCGCCGGTGTGTCTGCCGTATTCGCCGGAGTTTCAGCCCGCCGAGCGCGGCCGCGGCCTAGCGACGCTGGAACATCTGGCGCGAGCCACCGGCGGCAAGGAGCGTGTCGAGCTGGCCGGCGTCTGGAAGGAACTGCCGCGCCACGTGCGTCTGGTGTCCATCGCGCCGTGGTTGCTCGGCGCGGCCGTCGTGTTGCTGCTGCTGGAGATATTCGAGCGTCGCAGCGGCCTGCTGTCGCGCCGCAGTCGGATCGTGCGCGAAAAAGTGCGGCAGCGCGTGCGCCTGCGTCGGAGCCCGCAGCGTGAGCGAGGAGATTCCGCCCTCGCTGACGCTGCGGGCTCCGAGGAGGCTCCGCCGGCGCGGCGCGACGCCCAGCGCGAGCCGGCACGCGACGAGTCGGCGATGCTGGAGGCGCTGCGCAAGGCGCGTGAACGCATGCGCGGTCGCCTCGATTAATGAAAGCGCCGCGCGGAGTGATTTTTCCTTGAGGGCTGCGCGACTTTGTGAATAGTGAAGCAGAGCCGTGCTAGGTCGCGCAGGCCTATGCTAGATCGCGCAACAGCCGTGCTAGGCTGCGCGCGGCCGTGCTAGGTCGCGCAAGACCCGTGCTAGGTCGCGCACATGCGCGATCCAATCAGATGTTCGGCCGCAGAAGGGAGGTGCGTCATGAAGCGCCCCGCAAGCCGAAGCGGCGTGTTTGGTATCGTCGCGCTTCTTCTGGTAACGAGTCTGCCGCTCTCGGCCCAAGAGTCGAAGCTGCTCTACACCATGACTCACTCGTCGAGGGATGTGGACTATAGGGATCCCGTTGCCGTGGCATTCAGCGGTGACGGCAAGATGCTGGCGTCGGCGGGTTACTGGACGGTAAGGCTGTGGGACGTGGCCACGGGCAAGCAGAAAGTCATCATCAAGTATGGGGACGGGATTATTCAGACCGTAGCTGTCAGCAGTGACGGCAAGATGGTGGCCTCGTCCGTTGGCGGGATGGTGAAGTTGTGGGACGCAGCCACGGGCAAGCACAAGGCTACGCTGGTTCAACACGGACCACCGGACATCGGCATGGCGCGGTGCGTGCGATTCAGCGGCGACGGCAAGCTGCTGGCTGCGACAGGTTCCGGCAAGACAATCTTGTTGTGGGACGTGGCGAGCCAAGTTGAAGTGCAGGCCAAGAGGGACGAGCAGATTCGGTTGGCTCGGGAAGCGATGGCGAGGAAGGAGAAGGAGAAAGTTAACAACGAGCGGATCATCCAGTTAGAAAAGGAAATCGGAGCGGAGGACAAGCCCAAGGCCATACTCACGGGGCATACCGGCGGTGTTTTGTCCGTGGCGTTCAGCAGCGACAGCAAGCTGTTGGCCTCAGCGAGCGAAGACGCGACCGTGAAACTGTGGGAGGTGGCCACGGGCAAGGAGAAGGTCGCACTCGAACATAAAGGCCGTGTCACGTCGGTGGCGTTGAGCAGCGACGGCAAGACCTTGGCTTCGGATGGTGGTCTTGAGTCTTCATTCATGCGATTAAGGTTGTGGGACATCACCACAGGTAAGGAGAAAGCGAAGCTCAAGCCGGACGCGCCTTATGGCTGGAGAGTGCATACCGTAGCGTTCAGCAGTGACGGCAAGACGGTGGCCTCGGCGACGGATGGCACGTTTGTAAGCCTGTGGGACGTAGCCACGGGCAAGCAGAAAGGAATGCTCAAGAAAGGCTGGCCGGGTGCGGGCGAGGGGATCGTGCTGCCCTCCTCTGTGGCGTTCACCCCCGATCTCAAGCTGTTGGCGGTGGGCGTAGGAGGCAAGGAAGCGAAGGTGTACCTCTGGAAAATGCCTTCGACCAAGAAGGCCGACGAGTGAGCGAACAGGCCGCCGAACCGTCATAAGGCTCTTGGTGTCAAGTAAACATATTTTCCATGGAAACGGCCATCGGCGGCGTTTGCTTGCGGATTTCCGAACAGTGTAGCCGCGGCGGCGGAGTGGTTTCCTCGGCGATCGGGCTTGTCAGCATCAGCATCCTGGAATAATCGTCGGGCAGGGTGTTTCTTGCCCGTCCTTGCACGCGGGGTACAATGAAGCAATTCGCCGGCCTGCCCACTCGCAAGGAAAGATGATGTCGCGGTCCTCCTCGTCGTTCTCGCGTCGAACACTGCTCCGCGCCGGGGCGCTGGGAGCGGCCGGTCTGGCGCTGCCTCGATTGCTGCAACAGCAATCCACACACGCCGCCGAGGGACGAGCCGACGCCGACGCCTGTATCCTGCTCTTTCTCTGGGGAGCGCCCAGTCAGTTCGAGACGTTCGATCCCAAGCCGGACGCGCCGGACGGCATCCGCGGCGAGTTCGGCGTTCGTCGCACGCGACTGCCGGGCGTTCTCTTCGGCGAACACATCCCCTTGCTGGCCGACCGCAACGATCGCTTCAGTCTGATTCGCACCTGCGCCCAGTCCAGCACGCATCATCAATCCGCCGCTTACGAGGCGCTGACGGGCTATCCGCCCAGCCGCGATGCAGTGGCGCTGACGGCGACGCCAGGCGATCATCCCAACCTCGGCGCCGTCGTGGCCAAGTTCGCGCCGGGCCGTTCGCGGCTGCCGCGCTTCGTGCAGTTGCCGCAACTCGCCAGCGATGTCGGCAACCTGACGCCGGGACAGTTCGCCGGCTTTCTCGGCCGCGCTTACGATCCGCTCGCCGTCGTCAAGGATCCCTGCGCCGCCGATTTCAACGTCGACGAGTTGAGCCTCCCCGCCGACATGACGGCGGCGCGGCTCGACGACCGCGCGACGCTGTTGCGGCTCGTCGATCGGCAGACAAAGTCACTGGAGCAATCCGCCGAGGCGCGCGGCCTGAGCACGTTTCAGGAGCGGGCGGTGCGGCTGCTGACCAGTCCGGCGGTTCGGCGAGCGTTCGACCTGGGACGCGAACCGGCGGCGCTGCGCCAGCGCTACGGAGCCAACACGCTGGGTCAATCGTGTCTGTTGGCGCGGCGATTGGTTGAGGCGGGCGTGAAGTTGGTGACGGTGTGTTCCGGCTTCAACGGCAAGACGCCGCAGGACGCCTGGGACACGCACACGGACAACTTCCGCAAGTTGAAGAATCAACTACTGCCGCCGTTGGATCGCGGCCTGTCGGCGCTGCTCGACGATTTGACGCAGCGCGGGCTGAGCGAACGAACGATGCTGGTGGTGATGGGCGAATTCGGTCGCACGCCGCGCATCAACAAGGCGGCGGGACGCGATCACTGGCATCATTGTTATTCGATCCTGCTGTCCGGCGGCGGTGTGCGGTCGGGCGTCGTGCTGGGGCGCTCGGACCGCAACGGCGCGTATCCGGTGCAGGGCCGCGTTTGCACACCGGCGGACCTGTGCGCGACGATGTACCACGCTCTCGGAATCAATCTGGACCAGGAGATGACGGACCTGGGCGGCCGGCCGTTGCCGCTGACGCGCGGCGCGCCGATCCGGGAAATGTTCTGAAATCGGCCCGTTCGCCTTTTCGCGGTCCGTGGAGAGGAGCGAAAAGGCTCTGCCGCCATTTGCCGAGGTTTCCATGTTCGGTTGGTTTGCTCCGAAGTGCCCTCTCGACACCTGGGAGAAAACCTGGACCGAACGCCGGATGCGCTGGCTGGCCGATCAATTCGGCATTGATCGCCTGCTCAACGCGAAAGTCATCCTCCCGACCGAGCAATACTTCGCCTCTCCCCTCGGCACAGACCTGAAAAGTGTCCGGCGACTGCTGGATCGCATGTGTGGCTACATGGGCGTCTCGCCCGCCAAGGTTTCGCTGGAGATCGTCGCGGACGAACAGATGCCAGGGGCGGCCGGTCTTTATCAACAGCGAAAACGATCTATCATTTGCGTCGCGCGCTCGCAGCTGGCCAACCCGGTTAGTCTGCTGGCGACGTTATGTCACGAGCTGGCCCACGAACTGCTCCTCGGCGGAGGTTTGCTCACCACTCAGGTTTCCGATCATGAGTGGATCACGGATTTGCTCCCCGTTTTCCTGGGAACCGGTATTTTCCTCGCCAACTCAACCATCCACGACACTTCCGGTTATTCCAGCGGTTGGAGTTGGTGGTCGATCTCCCGTCAGGGGTATCTGCCCTCACGGATTTTCGGCTATGCTTTCGCTCTCTTCGCGTTCGTGCGCGGCGAAACCGACCCTTCGTGGGCGGAACATCTACGGCTGGATGCGCGCGCGTCGCTTCACGCCGGCCTTCGTTACCTGCGCAAGACCGGCGATTGTCTGTTTCACCCGAACACGATCCGCGAAAAAATCCCGCCGCTGACGTCGGCTGGGGCCGTTGAGTTACTGCGGACGGGAACGCCGACCGTTCGCCTAGCGACCCTGTGGGACGTTCGCGACGCGGACCTGACGGAGCCTGGAGTCCTGGCGGTGGTGCAGGCGTGTCTGAACGACCGCGACGCGCATGTCATCGCCGAGGCAGCACGGACGTTGGCCCTCTTTGGTCCCGCGGCCGAGGGGGCAATTCCACGACTTCTCGACGCTTTATGGCGAGGAGAGAATTCAATCAAGATCGGTGCCGCCGAAGCACTGGGGGCGATTCGTTCGCGGCCCGAAACCGTCGTTCGGGAATTGACCGTCCTGTTGACGGATGGGAGTCCCGAATTAGTCGTGGCCGCTGCGAGGGCGCTGCATCGATTTGGCCGTCAGGCTGCCTCCGCGGTGCCGAAACTGTTGGCCGCGCTGAAACCGGCGCTTGTCGAGGGCTGGCCCGAGCCCGGCCGCTCTTTGGTCGCCCTCCTTCAACTGGTGAGCGACAACCCTCGAGAGATCCTGTGCGATCACTTCGAGGATCTGGAACTACGGCGCCTCGCTCTCAAGATACTGCGTCAGCAGGAACGGGAAGGGAAGTAGGGCAGGGCGCATCCCGGCCGAGCTGTCGCGCAATCTGTGTCTGGCTACCAGCATCAGCGAGCAGGAGCTTTCTCGGAACCGAAGACGGGTAGCGGCCGCGCCGCCTTCGGACTGCCGGCGTTGAAGTCCTCCCCCACAAACCGGGCGATGGTGGCGGCGATCTGACTCTGCGTCGTCTCGACGTTCTCGCGTTCGCCCAGGGCGGGCGTGTCCGGTCCCATCACGGCGATCCAAACGAACTCCGCTCCGGGCACGTTTTTGCCGTGATCGGTCCAGTCGGCGCGCGTCGAGCCGCGTCCGTGATCGGTCGTCACGAGGAGGGCCGTCTTGCCCCGATAGCGCGGCGACCGTTGCAGCATTTGCCAGGTCTCGGCGAGAAACTGATCCGCTTTGTGCGCCGAATCGAGATAGAGATCGTAGCGCCGGCCGTGCCCCCATTCGTCGGACTCGCCCAGGCCGACGTAGAGCACGCGCGGCTGCCGGCGCTCCAGCGCCGAGCGCGACGCCCCCATCGTGAACACATCGAAGGCATTGTCCGGCCAGTAACGCGGGACCATCGCCATGAACTCGTTCAGATGGCGCTCGCGCTCGGTGAGCGGATCGCCCTTCAGAGGTTCCCACCCCGCGTAGACGGGCAGACCGCTTTTGCGCGCGCGGAAGATGAACGGAAACACATCCCAGGTACACGCCGCCTCGACACGACCGCGAAAGCCCGGCTGGCCGTTCAGGTACTCCAGCACGGACAGATTGGGATTGTCGCGCTTGGCGTTCGAGTCGATGCGCGGATCGCCGAAGCCGCAGAACATTTCGTTGTAGCCGGGGTAGGAAAACTTCAATCCGTTGGTGCTGCGGACGCGGGCCTTGCGAGCGGGGTTGCCGAAAATCTGTCCGTGTTTGGCGATGGTCCCCCACAAAAAGGGCATGAGCGCTTCGCGGCGAGCGGTCGGCGAGTCTCGCCGGTAGCGGCGCTTGAGGTCAGCCAGATCGCGCACACCGCCCGCCTTGGAGTCGAGGAGCGCTTCGTCCACCCCCGCGAAGACCTCCTGCCAGCGAAACCCGTCCAGCGTGACGACGAGGACGTTCTCCGCTTTCGGGAGCGGCTCGCCGGCTTGGGCCGCGCCCGAAAGAAGAGCGAGAAACAGAAGCGATGCGAGAATTTGCGTTCGGGAAATGTTCTGGTTCACCGGCATCATCGCCCCGCATTGAAACATCGGAGAACGGTTCGTTGCCCCTCCTTCGGCATTATTTTCGGCGCAGTTCGGGCAGCGGCATGCGGACGTTCAAATCATCGGCCGGCGGATCGTCGCCGTAACCGCGACCCCCGTCGTCGCGCTCGTTGACGCCGATGCTGTACAGCAAGTACCCCTTTCCCTTCGGTCGGTAAATCAGCGCCTCATCGGAAAAGATGTCCTGCGGCACGTCCTTCAGGTATGCCGGCGTCAGCGCGTCGAGTTTGTCGGGATAGCGGCCATGCTCGCGGCGATAACAGGCCAGGGCGAAGGCGACGTGCAGGTTGCGCTGGATCTGTTCGCTGCGATCGCTGGCCTGCTGCACTTTGCGCACCGCAGGCGTCAGCAAAACCATCGCGATTATGCCAATCCGCTCTCCGGCCTTGTCCGGCATTATCCCAAGGGCCAGGAAAAGTTTGCCTACATTTTCAGGCTTCACTGCTTCTTTTCTCTGGTTCCGCAAATCGTCCTCAAGCCGTTGCAACCGTTTCTCGCGCTCGGCCCGGTCCTTGACGCGCATGGCCGCAACCATGCGATCGTAAGTACGATTCGCCAGGCGCAGGGCGGGATCCCAGTTGATGCCGTCCATGGTGTACTTCATCATCTGGTTTTCCTCTTTCGGCGAACCACCGGAGAGGCCTTCGAGCGCCCCCAAGCCGCCGCGCGCGATCAGCATGAAGGAATCCAGCCCCATGAAGCGCTCACCGAGGTTGATTTTCTCGGCCATGCTCGGCATGGGCGGCAATCGTTGCAGATCGCGCAGCCAACCCCGGATCGTCTTCTCATCCACCTTGGCGTCCGTGACGGCGCGTTCCAGCAACGCCACGTCGGCATTGCTGGCGATGGTGTCGATGGCGAAGCCGACCAGGGCTTCAATCAGGGTAGCACCGCGTGCGACGAGCCGGCCGAGGCGGTGGCAGGCGAGCAGATCGCGCCAGGCATCGTCGAGGCGTCTGTCGGCGATGGCCAGCAGGGCGCGGGCGGTCAACGCCTGGGCCAATTCGCGGCATTTCTGCACGTTCGGCAGGAGAGCGCCGATCAGCCCGGACGATCCTTTCTTGGAACGGGTCGGCACCAGCGGCGAGAAATACTGCGGGCGTTTCGTCGCTTCGAGGACCACCGCCAGCGGCTTCTCGTTGGCTTTCAGCCAATCGGCGACCCGCGGATACTGTTTCGCCGTCCACGGCCTTTGCGCGGCCCGGCCGATCTCATCCGTATAGGCTTCAAACGCGGGGCCCGGCTCGATTTTGAGTTGTTCCGTGGCGTAACGGTTTTGGGGGATGAAATAATCTCCCTTCTCCGGCGGCGCGTCGATGCCCAGCCATTTGTAGAACTCGGCCGACATGGGCCGTCCTTCGGGGCGCGGGCCGGTCGCCTTCCAGAGCAGCACGGCGGCGTTCTGGTCCGGCGTCACGTCCTTGCGCAACCGCAAGTTCAGCGCGACGGAGTAGTCGATGGTGCCGTCGTCGTCGCGCGGGCCGGCTACGTAGGTCGTCTCTTTGTTGATGGTGAACTTCGGCTTGTGCTTCTTGTCCTTGTCGTCGGGTTTTTTGTCTTTCGCCATTTTCTCGTCGGGGCGCGCGAAGGCGAACTCGCCGCTCGCCGTCACGCCGAATGCCAGGGCAAGCAATGACACAGCGATCAGCCGCATGATGGCACCTCTCGAAAGAGATAACGGATGGATCTCCTCCCGCATGAAACCAGCGCCGGAACAATCGGTCAAGCGCATACCGGGCCGTTCCCGTCTGGAAGCATCAGCGCGGTTTCCAGGCCGCGCGGCTGCCGTCCATGGCGCACTGGTAGCGCAGACACTCAAGGACGTGGGCATCGCGGCCGTCGGGGCGGATGACCCACACCGGCCGTTTGTCGCCCGGCTTCTCGACGTACACCTTCTTCATCCGCTCGGGATTGCTCCAATAGCGCTCGTCGGTGTAGCGGAAAGAGATCCATTTGCCATCGGGCGACCAGGCGGCGGGCGTACAGATCTTTCCCAGCTGCGTGAGTTGCCGATTGTTGGAACCGTCCGCGTCCACGACGAACAACTCCAGGGCGTCGCCGACCTCGCCGCTGTAAACGATGTGCTTGCCGTCCGGCGACCAGCCGGGAAAGACGGCCCCGTGGCGATTCACCGATCGCACCAGACGCCGCTTCTCGCTGCCGTCGGCGTTCATGCGGAAAACGGTGACGCCGCCGGAGACGTGGCCGGTGTAGGCGATGAGCTTGCCGTCGGGAGAAATGCAGGGGTCATGGCCGTCGCCCAGGATCTTCAAGTCGGCGCCGTCGGGGCGAATGCTGGCCATCTCCGGCTTGTCGCCGTGCAGGCCGAAGACGATGCGTTCGCCGGCCCAGCTGGGCATGTAGCAGACGGCGGACGTTTTCGTCAACCGCCGCACGTTGCCGCCGTCGGCGTCCATGACGTAGAGGTTCGGCGGCCCGCCGCGGTCGGAGATGAAGGCGATCCGCTTGCCGTCCGGCGACCAGCAGGGATAACGCTCCTCGGACTTGGGGCTGCGCGTCAGGTTTTTGGCGTCGCCCAACTCGGGATCAACGACGAAAATCTCCGTGTCGCCGGTGCGCACGGAAGTGACCAGCAGTTTATGCCCGGCGAGTTCGCCGCCGGCGACTCCACGGACGAGGATCAGGCAGGCGCCGGCGAGGATGATGGCACGTCGCATGTTCGGGGCTCCGAGGAAAGCGAGGGGAAGGCTCAATGGTGATCCGGTTCAGCGGCTTGACGGTACACGCGCGCATTGGCGAGCGTCTTGAAAAATTCCTCCCGCATGAGGTCGTAATCGCACGTCCGGGCGTCGAGCAGATCGTAGCGCTCGCTGTCCACATCCTTGACGTCGAAAACGCCTTCGACGCGCTGGCGACGGATGGTTTTCCAGCTTCGGGGAACGAAGACCAGAAAGAGAGGAGCGCCATCGGCGAAGCCGTCATCGCGGTCGGGCCGGACCTTGCGCGTGCTGCGCTGCCAAAACTCGCCGGCCATCCGTCGCAGGTCGGCCGTCAACTCGTTCTTCGGCAGATCCTGGAAGCGTTCCAACGGCATCATCGGCTGCCGCGGACGCTGCGGCCACCATATATGAGCGCCATAATTGACGAGCTTGCAGTGGCGACTGACGATGTAATTCGCCCACGGGTCTTGCCCGTTGTAGCCGCGCAGGTCGGTCATGAAGACGACCATGCGTTCGGCGATCGACGCATCCATCAAAACGGCGTTGGCCACCGTGTTGAGCGGCCCGCCGACGAAAACGAGCAGCGGCTTGTCCGGACGCGCCTTTCGCGCCTCGGCGACGATCAGTTCGGCGCCTTTGCTGCGGAGGATGCGCGTGTCCTCGATCTTGCCGCTGCGAGGCCGCTCGAAGGCGGCGTCGGCGCCGGCCACGGGATCGGGGATCTTTCGCAATCCGCTGTGCCGCGCCCGCGCGACCGCCTTGCGTGCGTCCTCAAGCCCCTGCTCCAGCTTGTAGTGTTGACCCTTTTGCCAATCCCATAGATCGCGCGTGACGATGTTGCCGCGCAGGTCGGCCTCGCCCAAGCTGGCCTTGGCCCATAAGTAATCCTTGTCCGGCGTATCCGACCACCAATCGTTGTCGTAGATCATCGGGCACCGGCTGCTCACTCCCTCGAGGATCAGCCCTTTGGATCCCAATTCGTAACGAATGGCCGCCGCCCGGCAAACGGAGGGCGCCGCCGGCACCAAACCCACGAAGAGGAAAAACGCCAACCGAAAAAGTTTGCTCGTCGCATTCATGACTCACCTCTTGGCGTCCTTGGCGCCGATGCAGAACAGATGTTTCTCCGTCCGCAAGAACAGTTGTCCCGCCGAGGCCGCCAACGATGCCTGACAGTGTTCGCCGATGGCGTTGCGGGCCAGCACACGGAACTTCGGCCCAGCGTCGAGGATGGTCGTGTCGCCGTTGTCGGCGAGGAGATACAGTTTGCTGTCGGCCCAGATCGGTGAGGCCGAGTAACTCCCGCCCACGCGCTCGCGCCAGACGCTCTCCCCCGTGGCGGCGGTAAGACACTGCGCGAAACCGTCCTGCGAGATCGTGAAGAGATAGGGCTTCGCGTACAGCATCGACGGGATCATCGGCACGGCCCGTTTCTCTTGCCAGACGATTTTCGCGTCCCGGCCCGCGCCGTCGCCGGGCCGAACGGCGCGGACGGCGGGGCTGCCGAAACCGGAAGTGGTGAAAACCAGTCCCTCGCCGCACACCGGCGACGGCACCACGCCCTCGCCCTCGCTGCGGACCGACCACAAGCGCCGGCCGCTGCCGGGATCAAAGCCCTGGATCACGTCCCCCGCGTTGCTGAGAAGTTGATCGCGGCCGTCCACTTGCAGGATGGTCGGCGTCGTGTGCGCGATACGCGACGGGCCGCGCTTGGCCCGCCAGCGCTCCTTGCCGCTGGCCCGATCAAGCGCCAGCACGAAACTTTTCTCCCACGGCTTCTGCCAGCCGACGGTTTTATCTCCCGTCTTGCTGCTGCCGTCAAAGGAGACGATGAGCAGATCGCGGTAAAGCAGCGGCGAGGTGCCGAGTCCGTGCTGGCCGTAGAAGTGAACGTCGCGGTTGGTCCATTCGACACGCCCCTCGAAATCGACGGCGACAATCGCGCCGTCGGCGAACACGGCGTACACGCGCTTGCCGTCGGCCGCCGGTGTGCTGGTGGCGTAGGAGTTGCGCGTTTCCTTGCGCAGCGGCTTCTGCCGGTGAACCTCCTTGTCCCACAGAATTTTGCCGGTTGCCTGGTCGAGACAGATCAGATGGCAGGAAACACCGCCATCCGTCGTCGCGGTCACGAACACGCGCCCCTTGCGGACGATAGGCGACGACCAGCCTTCGCCGGGAATCGCCGTCTTCCAGGCGATGTTCTCACTCGCGCTCCAGCGCGTCGGCAATCCTTTTTCGGAGCTGATTCCCTGTCCCGTTGGTCCACGGAAGGAAGGCCAATCCTCGCCGCGCGCCGTCGTCAGCGCGCAGGCCGCGATCGTGACGGCGGCGGAGCAGACCCAACGCCGGGCGCAGGTTCGTCGCGGGACATCCATTATTTCCTCTCCTTCGCCACTGTGCCGGGCGGTGGAAACGAAGCCGTCTCGTCGTCGAGCACCAACACCCAGTCGATGTTTTCCCCCTCGTCGGGGGGAGTAAACGAGTGCGTCCCGGATGCGGGGTGGATGCCCGCCGACTCGGCCTTGCCGGTGCGCGGGCTGTACCACCACGCCTTGACCTTGCCGCCCTTGATCTTGTCCATGTGGACCGCGAACGTCCGGCTGGCCGGCACGTAGATCATGGCATAGCGCCCGTCCGCGTCGCGCGTCGCCTGGATGCGTTTGGACCCGCTGCTGGCATCCGAAGCCAACAGCGATTGATCCGGGATGCGCGTCAGGACCGGCCGCGATTCCATCAGGTCGCGCAGATGACGCACCTGCCGCGCGCCGGGATGATTGAGGGCGTCGTACCAGTACGTCAGGGGACCGTTGACGGGGTCGCGCTTCGGCGCGTACATCTGCCAGACGGCGTGGTTGCCGTAGGTGTAGCCGTGGCCGCCGGCGAAAACGCCCCAGTAGGCGATTTTGCGAATGTCCGCCGCGTTGGAATAGCCCTTGTCGCGCGCCCGGAAGGCGATGGGGTGGTCCTCGTAAAGCGGCTCGCCGTCGAAGACGGGCTTGGTCGGCTTGCGGTCGTAATCGCGGCCGATCGGCTCCCACGGCCGGCGCTCGGTGTCGTGGCCGTTCTGCTGCATGTTGAAATCGAGCCAATTCTCGTTGTGCAGCCAGTTCGCGGAGCTGGCGCCGCCCGGCGGATGATAGGTCATCAAGTGCCGGCCGCCGTCGCCCTTGCGCAGGCCCGCGGCCAGGGCGCGATATGTGGCCAGCTTCTCCTCCGAGTCCGGGGCGCGATCGCCGCCGAGAATCCAGATAATCGCTTTGTCCTTGTAGCGCCGGCCGAGGAAGTCGCCGTAGGCTTCAGCGTTGGCCGGCGTCAGCACCTTGCGGTTGACCCACTCGCCCCAGGTCGGCAACATGCCGACGTACAACCCCAGCGCTTCCGCCCGATCGACGATCCAATCCACGTGCTTGAAATAGTCCTCGTTCGGTTTGCGCGGATCGCCGTCTTTCAACGGCAGATGGCCGTAGGCGTTGGCGACCTTCAAGCCGTCCAGTTCGGCGAGCACGACGGCCTGAATGACGGTGAAGCGCTTGGCGGCGCGGTCGCGCAGATAGCGGTCGGCGTCCTCGCGGTTGAGGCGGTGAAACAGCTCCCAGGCCGTATCGCCGAGATAGAAGAACGGGCTGCCGTCCTCCTTCACGAGAAAGCGTTTGTTGTCGCTGACTTTCAAGCGCGGCAGATCGTGGGCCCGCGCCGGGGCGACCGGCAACGCACCGCAGGCCAGCAAACACAGAAAACGCATCGCTCTTGCAAGGCTCATCGCACTCCCTCATGGCAACTGAGATCTCAGATGGATTTTAGTTGTATCTTGACGCGCTGCCTCCGTCCAGAGATAATCTCGCCATGAAAGCGAAAACACGCCGAGCGGGAAAATATCGACCGCTCGCACCCCAAGCCGTGGAACCCGCGAAATTATTGCTGCGCGATCACGCCTACCGGGAACTGAAGGAATTGATCCAGTCCGAGGCGATCGCCGCCGGCGCCTTCCTGTCGGAGCGCCAGTTGGTTGAGCGTCTGGGGATGAGCAAGACGCCCATCCGCGTCGCCTTGCAGCAGCTGGAGGCGGAAGGGCTGGTGACGGTCTCGCCGCAGCAGGGGATTTTGGTCCGCGAGCTATCGGCGCGCGAGATCAATGAACTCTTCGAGTTTCGCGCCGCGGTGGAGCCGTTCGTCGCGCGTCGATTGGCCGGGCGACTCAGCCCGGAGCAGGCGAAGCGGCTGAAAGACAACGTGACGGCCCAGCGCGCCGCCGCCGCTCGCGGCGATGTCGCGGCGATCACCGATCTGGATGTGCAATTTCACCTGTTGCTCGCCGAACTGCTGGACAACCGCGAGATTCTTCATCCCCTGCGGCGGGCGATGACCCGGCTCTACCGGGAGATCGTGCGCATTTCGCGTCGCGCCGAGGGGCGGTTACAGGCCAGTGTCCGCGAGCACGCCGCCATTGTGGAATCCGTACTGGGCGCGGACGCCGAGCGCGCGGCGGCGCGGATGGAAGAGCACCTTCGCTTCGGCCGGCAATTCCTCCTGGGCTGAGGTGATCGCTTCCTCTAGCGCTCCTTCGCCAAGCGCTGCCGAGATGCTTTTGCTTCTCGCGTCAGCCTGGCTCCGGGATCGCCCTCCGCCAGCGCCTTTAACAGTTCCCGCGCTTCCGATGTGCCGATCCGTTCCAGTACCGCCGCCGCCCGCATCGCGCGCAGCATCTCCCCGGACGGCGACTCCTCCAGCGCCTTCAGCAGCGCCTCCAAACGGCGACGCATTTCCAGGCTGGGCTTTGCCTTCAACGCCTCGCGCATGGCCGTCTCCGCCCGATCGCCCAGCTGGCGCAGCCCGGCGACGGCGGCCTCGCGACGGCGAAACTCGTTGCTGTCGAGATCGGCCAGCAGCGGCCGCGATTGCTCGGCGGGGGCCGGCGCGGCGGGCCGCAAACGCTTCCGCAGAAACGGCAGCGCCGGCGCGGGAGCGTCCGAGAGCCGCCACGAGGCCGCATACGCCTTGGCCGCATCCGCGCCGGCCAGGGCGTCCCAGCAGCGGGACAACTCCTCCGGCGTTGCGGTGCCGGCGGGCGGCGCCAGGCTCCAGAGGAGGACGGTGGAATCGAGATGGCCCGTCGCCAGACTGCGGCCGTCCGGAGCGAACGACAAGCAGGACGCGAACGAGTCGCCATAGGAGCCGCGCATCCGCTCGTGCGCCTTGTGCCGCATCACCACCTGCCCCGTCGCTAATTCCCAGAGCCGAAGCCCCTGCAAGTCGGCGGCGGCGAGGTAGCGCCCGTCCGGCGAGAAGGCGAGTTGTCCTACCCAGTCAGTGACGATGCGGCGCAGCGCCTGACCCGATGCAGCGTCCCAGATTTGGATGCGATCCATCTTGGTGGTTGTCGGCATTCCGTCGGTCTCCGTCCGCGTGATAAGCCCGGCGACCAGCCTTCCGTCAGGAGAGAAAGCGTAATGGCCGTAAGGAGTCGCCGCGCCCTCCAACTTCACTCGTACCTTGCCGGTTTCGGTGTCGATCAGTTCGCCCCTGGATGCCAGCGTACGGCCATCGCGTGAGAACGCGCTATAGAAGCCGTCGCCACCCTTGCCCTCGACGCGCGATTTCCGCCGGCCGGTTTCGAGATCCCAGGTCGTCAGGATGCCTTCCAGACCCCCTTTCGCATCATCCGGGTTGTAGCCCAGCACGATGACCGTGCGGCCGTCCGGCGTCACGTGCAATCGCCAGATGTTTTGCTTCTTCTCTCCGCGTTTCGGATCGTGCAGAGGAATGCGCCGCACCTCCTTGCCGGTTTCCGTGCCGCAAACGCTCAGCTCGCTTTTAAATCCCCAGCCGCCCGAGACGAGGAATTTGCCGTCTGGGGTAAAGGCCAGGTCGGTCGCATCCCGATCAGGCGCATGCAAGATGTGCAACGGCTTGGCTGTGGCGATGTCCCACAGACGGATGGTGCCGTCGCGGGCGGCGGAGGCCAGCCGGCGGCCATCTGGAGAGTAGACCGCGCGGGAGACTTCCGCCTGGTGGCCCAACTTGGCGGTGTCCGGCAGCAGCGGCCGGCCGGTCGTCAGTTCCCAGCGCTGCAAGGCGCCGTCGTTGGTCAGAAACGATTTGCCGTCGGGAAAGAACGGCCCGATTCCCCCATCGACATCCAGCGTATGGAGCAGTTTGCCGGCCCGCAGATCCCATAAGCGAACGCGGCCATCGCCGCCCAGGACGTTGCTCCCCTGGGCGAACACCAGCGTGCGGCCATCGGGGGCGATGGTCAGATGGGCGTAGTTGTATCCTTGCGGGAACTTCAGCCCCGCGGCGGGGCTGCCGATGGCCGTGCTCCAGGTGTGCCAGGCACGTTCCTGATGGCCGGGCGAGCCGATCAGTGTGCGGCCATCGGGGGTAAAGGCCAGGGATATGCCGAAGGTGGCCTTCTTCCGCCAGAGTTGTTCGCCCGTAGCCGCGTCCCAGCAGAGGACGTGCTGACTATCCGCCGCGGCAAGGAACTTGCCGTCGGGTGAAAAGGCCAGGCTATCGAACGCGCTCCCCCGCGCCTTCAGGACAGCCTGTTCCTTGCCCGAATCCAGCTTCCAGAGGCGGATGGTGGCCGCGCCGACGCCATGCTCCGCTACGGCCAATGTCTTGCCGTCGGCGGAGAAGGCCGCCCGGTAGATCCCCCTCTGCTTCGGTTGCCGTAATCGATGCAGACGTTTGCCAGCCGCGACATCCCAGATGTCGATCGGCGGATCGGAGTCGCCTTCCCTCACCGCCAACAGTCGGCCATCGGGAGAGAGGAAGGATTCATCGGAAAGTTCGATGGGCAGCTCACGCCGCTGGCGCAACTTGCCGGTGTCAGCGTCCCAGAGTTTCACCAGCCGTCCGCGGGTGACGGTGATGATGGTTTTGCCGTCCGGGGACAGCCCAACTTTCCCCCACACCGCCCGCAACCGCAGCGTTCCCAAGCGAGCGATGGTCCCCGCAGGCAACGGAGCGCCATCGCGGTCGGTGCGCGTCGAACTTGCTGGTTTCGGCGCTTCCGCCGCTTGCTGTTCGGCCGGCGGCTGTTTTTCGCTCTGCATCGGATGGGCGAACGTGCCGGCCCCGGCGGCGGTCACGCCCGCCGCCAACAGCAGAAGCAGCCCAACCTTGGCCCGTGCCAGCGTCATGGGTTTTAACACGCTTTCGGCCAGCGCCATCACCTGTACCGACAGCGAGCGGTCACCCCGCGCATACGCCGCCGCCGCTTTCGCCGTCGAGGCGGCAAACGTCGCTGGGTAACCGGCCGACGCTCCGCGCGACACCTCGACGAGCGCGAGCGCGGCCGCCAGCTCCAGCCCGCGCGCGGCCAGCCGCCGATGCAAGCGTTTCCGCCCGCGCTCCAATCGACCCTTGAGCGAACCCGGCGTCCAGCCGAGCCGCCGGGCCGCCTCCTCCTGCGAAAGCCCCTCCAGACAACAAAGAACAACAGGCATCCGGTATGTCTTCGGAAGACGCCGTACTTCGTCCTCCAAGAGTTGTAGCGCCTCGCGGGCGGTCAACGCGGAAAGCGGATCGGGATGTGGATCGAGAGGAGCGAAGTCGGACGCGGGCGCCTCGCGGCGTCGATGACGGATCGCGGCGGCGCGCGCTCCCAGGGCGACGCGATACGCTACGCTGTGCAGCCAGGCTACCAGCGACCCGGCAGGACGAATGGAGGCCGCTTTGCGCGCCAGAATGAGGAACGTCGCCTGGAAGGCGTCGTCCGCGTCGTGGGTATTCGTCAGCAGACGGCGGCAGACGCGCAGGACCATCGGCCCGTGGCGCGCGACCAGCGCCGCGAACGCCGCCTCGTCGTGGCGACAAATGTAACCGTTCAAGAGCGCCGCATCCTCATCGCTGCGAGCGGGGGAAACCCGTGACGCGACGCGGCGGACGCAGTGGAGCAGACGATCGGTTTGGGGAGGCATCGGAACGGTCCTCGCGGGCAGGGGGCGAAGGAGCGATTCGCCTACCCTATAATGCGCGCGACCGAGCCGAACCGCACACGGATTTTTGCACGAGGACGGCGAACACCAGCCCGCAGCACAAGCAAGGGAAAGAGCATCCCTGGCTTGCGCCGCGAGCCGGCAAAGTTTGGCGCGATCAACTCGGAGGCCGTCATCCTTCTTCCTGCGGGATCGCTTCCGTCCGGAATAGCGCTCGCGGCAGCATTTCGCCCAGCATCCGCAGCCGGCCGCGCGTCTCGTCGCTGTCGGCCTCGTCCATCGGCATGTGATAGGTGAACACCGCCAACCCCAGATGACGCGGCGTCGCGGGGCCGGCGACAGCCCACGTCCACGTTCGCATCTCGCCTTCCTCGCCGTCGAAGCGGACCAGCGCCCGCTCGCCTGGCCAATCCTCGACTTGCGAGCCTTCCGTTTCGGCGATCGAAGCCAGCGCCCGCCGCGCCGTGCCCGCCGGCAGATCCTCCTTGAAGGCGTACAATTGCGTCGCCACTCTCAGATAATTCTCTTCCTCATCGGGATCGTAGTACATCGTCTCGCCATCGGCTCCGACATCATCCTCCCACGCGCGCGGGAGAAAGAACGTCAGCAGGCTATCGTGGTTGATGACCTTCATTCCCTTTGGGGGGTTCAGCGGACTCTGGAACTCTCCGATCGCTTGAACTTTCTCCGAATCAATCTTGAAAACCTCCGTCGAGATGAGATAGCCGCGCTTGGCGTACTCGCCCACGACGACTTGCGCGACGCGCGGGAACAACGCCTGCGCCGATTCCGGTATCAAGTAGGCGAAATCGCGGCACGGGATGACGGCCAACAGCGGCCAACCGAGCAGCGGCTCGGCCTTCTGGCGCAGGTTCTTCGCGAAGATGAGCGAGGCTTTCAAGGGGGAGTGCGTGGACAGCATTCCCAGCAAGTGTCCGTCAACCTCCGTGGTTTCGATGGGCGTCTCGCTCATCAGACGCGCGAGGTTGTCGGCGGCGTGCGCCTCGGCCACTTCGCGCGACACGCCGAACTGGGCCAACAGGCTCGGCGTCATCCAAACGATGTGCTGGCCCGGCTCGGCCAGGTACACGAGCACCAGCGAAACCTGATCGCTCACCTCTTGCCGGCAGGTATCGCCGAACTCATGATCCGACGGCTCGGCCGCGAAAAACAGTTGTCGCCGCACGGATTCCCAGGACTGGGGCAGAAATGTTTTGTGTTGCACAATGGCATCGACGAAATGTTTCAACACGGTCTCGTCGCTGGTCTCGTCGAATTCGCGGCCCTTGTTTTCGAGATTGACTGTCAGAGTCATCTCGCCGAGGACGATGCGGTAGCCACCGTCGTCCAGCTCCTCCGGTACGATGTCCCGTGAGGCCAACTCGGCAAGGAACAGTTGTCGCGCGCGCGCCGATACGGACATGGGAAACCTCCAAGGTTTGTCCGGCGCCAAATCCCCGTTTCGCCGCGACGCGCCGCGTCGCGGTGAGACAAGAAGTTATTCTACGGCATTTCGTGTTTACCGCGCTGAGTTGAGCGGACGGCGCTCCGTCTTGGATCAGCGCCCGCCATTTGCCGGCGCCGCCGTTTCGGATAAACTCACAACGCACCCGACAAGTTCCGTGCATTCACGAAAGGACGCGACGATGAGTCAACCCGCGCAGCCCGCCCTTCGGCTGGAAATCCTCGATGGCGACCTCGCCGTGCTGACCATCGACCAACCCGGCAGCCGGGCCAACACGCTCGGCCAGGCGATGCTCGGTGAACTGGAAGCGATGGCCGGCCAGCTCAAGGCGCGCGGCCAGCTGCGCGGCCTCATCTTCCGCAGTGGTAAGCCCGGCATGTTCATCGCCGGCGCCGATCTGCGCGAACTCGGCAGCGCTCCGCAAGATCCCGGCACGACGCGAAAGTTGGTCCAGCGCGGCCTCGATCTCATCGCGTCCATCGAGGCGCTGCCGTATCCGACCGTCGCCGCCATCGACGGCGCCTGCATGGGCGGCGGCCTGGAGTTGGCGATGGGCTTCGATTATCGGCTGGCCAGCACGCATCCGAAAACGGACATCGGTCTGCCGGAGACGAAGATCGGACTCATCCCCGGTTGGGGCGGAACGCAGCGGATGACACGGCTCATCGGGCCGTCGCTGGCCGCCGAGATGATCTGCGCCGGCGAGGCGGCCAAGGCCGAACGCGCCCGGCAAATCGGCCTCGTCTTCGACGCCGTGCCGCCGGAGCATCTGCAGGCCGAGGCGATGCGGCTGATCCAGTGGGCGCAGAAGTCGAACGAGTGGAAGACGGCTCGTCAGCGCAAGCAGCAACCGGTCGGACTGAGTGAGGAGCAGCAATCGTTCACGTTCGCCGTGGCGCGCGCTCAGGTATTGGCCAAGACCGGGGGACATTATCCTGCGCCGCTGGCGGCGCTGGAGGCCATCGCCAAGGGCTGCAATCTGCCGCTGCAAGAGGGATTGAAGGCCGAGACGGATCAGTTCGTTCACCTGGTCGGCAGTCCTATCTCGCGCAACCTCATCGCCGTGTTCTTCATGAGCCAACGCTTGCAGAAAGATCCCGGCGTCAGCGATGCGAATGTGCAACCGAAGACGGTTAACCAGGTCGGCGTCCTCGGTGCCGGCATCATGGGCGCCGGCATCGCCGGCGCGCACGTCCGCCGCGGTATCCCTGCCTTGCTCCTCGATAACGTCCCGGCGGCTCTGGAGAAGGGCGTCGGCAACATCACCAAGATCTTGCAGGGCCGCGTCGAGATTGGCCGCATGACGCCCGCCGAGGCCGCCGCCGCCCTCGCGCGCCTCAGCACCGGGACGACGCTCAACGCCTTCGCCGACCGCGACGTCGTCATCGAGGCCATCATCGAGAACGAGGACGCGAAGGTGAGCACCTACCGCAACGTGCAAAAAGTCCTCAAACCAGGGGCGATCCTCGCCTCGAACACGTCCACCATCTCGATCACGCGCATGGCGAAATCGGTCGAGAATCCGGAGCGTTTCGCCGGCATGCACTTCTTCAACCCCGTCGATCGCATGCAACTCGTGGAAGTCATCCGTGGCGACAAGACCAGCGACGCCACGGTCGCCACACTCGTCGCCCTGGCCAAGCGCATCAGCAAGACGCCGATCGTCGTGCGCGATTGTCCCGGCTTCCTGGTCAACCGCATTCTTTTCCCCTACCTGAACGAATCGTTGGTGCTGCTGCAAGAAGGGGCGTCACCGCGCGCCCTCGACAAGGCGGCGACGGGCTTCGGCATGCCGATGGGACCGATCACACTCAACGATCTCGTCGGCCTGGACACATCGCTGTATGCCGGCCGCGTCATCAACGCCGCCTTCGTCGACCGCGCGGCGCCGACGCGCATTCTCGATGAGTTG
>DATBGU010000368.1:0-31367 GCA_036557825.1 Gemmataceae bacterium | reverse complement strand
GAGCTTGCTCGATCCGTATCGCAAGGAGGACAAGGACGAGGTGCAGGAGTGCCTCAAGAAACAGGGCGGCCTGGAGAAGTGCAGCCTGGCCTTCTACAAGGACGGCGATCTCGGCGACGACGGCGAATGGGACAACTGGCGGCTGGAAGGCCCCTCGTTCGTGTGGTACTTCCGCGGCACGCCCCACGTCCACATCTGGATCAGCGTCGCCGACGATCCGTCGGTGAAGATCACCACGAAGGGGTAGATCGGGGCGAACCGGCAGCTTACGCGGCCGGGCCCTTCTGAGAAAAAGGACGGGGATCTTTTCTTCCTGAAAAGATCCCCGTCCTTATTTCATCGCACCGGCATGGATCAGGTGATCCGCCCGGACAGAACCTGTTCGAGCCATGCCGCTGCGAGCAGTTCTCCCAGCGGTCCCGCCGCGGCTGGTGGCGCCAGGGCGGACAGGATCTGGCTGAACATGTTCGATTGCAGCAACATGCCGATCTCTTGCAGCAACGGATTGGTTTGGGCCTGGGCGAACAGCTGGTCCGGAAGGCTCAGACCCATCGAGGAAGGAGGCGTCGAGAGGAGCAGGCCCGAGGTCGTCGGCGCGGAAGCAGCGCTCGGCGTTCTCAAGGCGGCGGTGTGCGGCCCCGCGGTTGCGGGCGTCGCCGCGATGCCGACCTGATCGAGCAGGGCGATGGCGCTGCTGCTGGGACTGCCCATCCCTCGGAAAGCGATGGTGTGGTTGCCGGCCGTGACCGTGAACGAACTGGTGGTGTAGACGGTGTAATTGAGGCTGGTCGGGCTGAAGGTGCCCAGGACGTTGCCGTCCACCATCACGGCGAACGGCTCGTTGCCCGGAAGTTGGCCGGCGTGCGCGGCATCGAAGGAGAGCGTGTAGGTGCCGGCGGCGAGGTTGAGCGTCTGCGCGATCAAGCCGTTGTTGGCGAGGTAGCCGACTTGCGTACCCTCGGGGGCGGGTGGGTTGCTGCTGGTGACGCTGCTGCCGTTGCCGGCTACGCCCGCGACCGATTGGAAGGTCCACGGCGAGTCCGTGGGATCGGTGACGGAGCTGGAACCCACGGAGGGCTGCTCGAAGCCGCCGTCGGGCAGGAGACCGCCGGTCGGCGGTGGCGACGGCGACGGCGGCGGGCTAGGCGGAGGGCTCTGGGTGGCCGCGAGGGTGACGTCATCGAGCAAGACGATGGCGTTGGGGCTGCCACTGTTGCCCTGGAAGACGATGGTGTGGTTGCCGGCCGAGACCGTGAAGGCGTTGGTGGTATAGACGCCGTAGCCGGTGCCCATCGGCATCCAGGAGCCCACGACGTGGCCGTCCACCCTCACGATGAACGGCTCGGCGGCGGTGCCACTCTGGGCGGCTTTCGTGGCGAAGAAGGAGAGGGTGTAGGTTCCGGCGGCGAGGGTGTCCGTCTGCGCGATCGAGCCGGTGCCGCCCACGAAGCCGACCTGAGTGCCCTCGGGGGCGGGAGGGTTGCCGCTGGTGACGGCACTGCCATTGCCGGCCACACCCGCGGTTCCTTGGAAGGTCCACGGCGAGCCCGTGGGATCGGTGACGGAGCCGGAACCCACGGAGGGCTGCTCGAAGCCGCCGTCGGGCAGGAGACCACCGACCGGCGGGGGCGACGGCGGCGGCGAGGGCGGCGGCGGTGGCGGTGGACTGGGCGGCGGCGACAGGGTGGTGGCGAAGGCGATGTTGCTGGGCGACGAGTCGCCGTTGTTGCTGACGGCGATGACCTCATAGTAGTAGGTGGTGGCGGCGCTCAGGCCGGTATTGCTGTAGCTGGTGACGCCGGCAACGGTGCTGCCGATTTGTGTCCAGCCATTGCTGCCGTTGGGGCTGCGGTCAATGAGAAAGCCATTGGTGGCGCTGCTGTCAGGGTTCCACGACAAGTTGATCTGGCTGGACGAGACCGCCATCGCGGTCAAACCCGTCGGCGCCGCCGGCGGCGGGCTGGGCGGCGGGCTGGGCGGCGGAGAGGGCGGCGGAGAAGGCGGCGGGCTGGGACTGGGCGGCGGAGAGGTCGAGCCGTTCACCAGGGCGTTGACCACCAGGTTGGCGAGGGGGCTGCCGCGGCCGGTGACCAGATCGTAGCCCGGTCCCGCCGAGTACGTCGGAAAACCGAAGCTGCTGCCGGTGGTGATGTCGTGGAAATTGCTGCTGGACATTTGGTAGATCGCCGGCAGCGTCTGGCTGGGACCATCGAGACTGCTTTGGCCGTTCAGAGCGCGGCCTTGATCGGCGATGGCCACCAATCCGGCCCATTGCGGCGAACCGGCGCTGGTGCCGCCCACCTGGAACCACGGGCCGCTGCCGAAGCTGGGGACGGGAAAGCTGTCGTACACGGCGAAGCCGCTGCTGGGGTCGGCGTCGTAGGCCACGTCGGGGTTGGCGCGTTTGGACGTGCTCTGCGTGACCACGCCTTGCTGATAGCTCGGCTGCGATTCTAGGGAACTGATGCCGCCGCCGCTGCCGCTCCAACCCGACTCGCTCGACCAGGTGTTCTGGCTGGTCAAGGTCAAGGTGGTGCCGCCGACAGACAGGACGTTGGACGAGATCGCCGGATAGGAAACCGGCGCCCCACTATCGCCGGAAGAGGCGACGAAGGTGACGCCGGGGTGTCCGGCCGGAGTGGTGAAAGTACTGTCGAAGGAGGACTCGCCGGAGAACTCGCCGCCACCCCAACTCATGGACACCACCGAGACGCCCGGCATGGCCGCGGCGGTCCGCACGGCGGTGAGCAGGTCGGTGTAGGTGGCGCTGTTGGCCTCGACCAATACGATGGTGGCGCCTGGCGCGACGGCATGTGCCCACTCGACATCCAGCGATTCTTCCACCTCCCAGCCGCCGGACGAGTCGGCGCCCGGCAGAGCGGTCCCACCGTTTTGGTTCACCACCTTGAGGGTTGGGTTGGCCAGGCCGAATTGCTGATCGAACTTCTGCAAATCGCTGGAGATATTGGGATCGTCGTAGGCATCAACGATAGCGATGGTCTGGCCGGTGCCGTCGCCCTGGACGGCGCCGTTGTTGAAGGTTATCTGATCGAAGCCGTAGGCCTTCGTGATTTGGCTGGGAGTGAGGCCGCTGGGCGAGGGGCCGGAGAACGGCGTGACGCCGCCCTGTGGCTGCGCGATGACGAAAAACGGCGTGGCGGTGGTCAGCAGTTCGCGCGTTTCGAGCCGCTCCAGCAAGGGTTGAACGCTGTTCGCTTTGACCCGTCGCTTACGGCCGGCCCTCCTATGGGAGCTTCCGGAGGTCCATCGGTCCCAGAAGTCGGAAAACATAACACACCCTTTGCGCACCGAGAGAGGATGGGAAAATAAAGCCTCATCGTTCCGGGTGTATCTACCCCGGCGAGGTTTCGTCTCGCCGAGAATAAGGCGCGTGCGCAGCGAATTGGAAACGGCGTGAACCACCGCAGACGATCTTCGGGAGAGATCGAGCGAGAGGAGCGAACAGCCCCTCAAGTGGTGGTCTTAGCCGAAATGGATGCGGGGACCAGTGAGTCGATACAGCGGAGAAAAGCCCTCCCCATTCGAGTCTATGGGGCGAAGCAATTGTGGGCGTGGAGTTGGTCGAATGCGCTTATTGTTGAAATTCAAAATGGCGCTGTCAAGTGTCGAGTTAAAGAAATTCATTTATTCTCCGGGGCGTGGCGGAAGGCGTAAGCCGTCTGAACTCTTACGAGTTCAGCTACCCACATTCCAGCCGCAATGAACCACTAGGGTGCGATAGCCGCCTTGCCGCGTGTCGCGTTTGGTCCAGTTGTCGATCTTGAGCGGAACGAGCTTGGCCGTGGCCGAATCGAAGCCGAATCGTGGGGAATGAGTTGCGTCTCTTTTCCGCCATCTTCGGAAAAGTATCGACGTTTTCCGACCCGCCGCCCCTCTAGTAGATCAGGAGGCTCGACGCGAACATGACGACGAACGGCTTGCGGAAGGCCCTCGATCACCTTCAGGCGGTCCTTCGCCCGGCGGGGGAGAACGGCCCGACGGACGGACAGTTACTGGCGCGCTTCCTCGCCGGCGGCGACGAGGCCGCCTTCGCCGAACTGGTTCGACGGCACGGGCCGATGGTGCTGGGCGTCTGTCGCCGTCTGCTGCGCCATACCGAAGACGCCGAGGACGCCTTTCAGGCGGCGTTTTTGGTGCTGGCCCGCAAGGCGTCGTCGGTGGTGAACAGTCAAGCGCTGGGCGGTTGGCTTTATCGCGTCACGTATCGCATCGCCCTGGAGGCCAAGGCCATCAACGCCAAACGAAGGAGCCGCGAGAAACAGGTCGAAGAGTTGCCTCATCCCGTCGCTCCGGCGGAGGAGCCGCACGATTGGCGGCCCTGGCTGGACCGCGAGCTGGACCGTCTGCCGGAGAAGTATCGGCTGCCGGTGATTTTGTGCGACCTGGAGGGCCGGCCGCGCAAGGAGGCGGCCCGGCTGCTGAAACTGCCGGAGGGCACGTTGTCGAGTCGATTGGCCACGGCCCGCCGCCGGTTGGCGACGCGCCTGGCCCGCTACGGCCTGTCGCTGTCCGGCGGCGCTCTCGCGGCCCTGATGGCCGAAAGCGCGGCCTCCGCCCTGCCCGTCCCCCTCTTGTCCGCCACCGCCAACACCGCCGCCCTGGTCGCCGCGGGAGAGTTGGCGAGCGTTTCGAGTTCCATCGCTGTCCTGATGAAAGGAGCGCTAACGACAATGTTTGTTGCGAAGCTAAAGATGATGGCCGGCGTGCTGGTCGTGATGTTGGCCCTCGGGGCCAGCGGCCTGGCCTATCGAGCGTCGGCGCAGTCCGGCCCCGCGCCGGCGCCGAAGAAAGAGGGCAAACCCCTCAGCGAAATCGAGGCGCTGCGCCGCGAGAACGAACTGCTCAAGCTCAATCTGGAAGTGGTTCTGGAGAAGGTGCGCGCCCAGGAGGCCGAGTTGCGCGCGATGAAGGCCCAGGCGGCGCGGGGGCAGGCGGCCTTTTCGCCCGATGGCAAAACCATCGCCTTTTTTTTGAAGCCGCATGAAACATTCGCTTCGCCCGACGGCAAAACTATCGCGACGAAAGACGGGACCATTCGGTTGTGGGACGCCGCCTCCGGGAAGGAAATCACGAAGAAGGAGCTCCAGGGCGCCAAGAACAAGGAGGAGTTGCGCCGCACCGTGGACGCGCTGGAAAAAGCCGTGAAGGAGCTGCGCGAACAGTTGAAGAAGCAGGAAGGTACATCGGCTCCGAAGTGAGAGAAAGCTCCAGAAATGAAAAACGGAACGCCGATCATTTCCTGGTGAGATGATCGGCGTTCCGTTTTGTCGCGGCCCTGGGAGCGATAGGTCCGCTTAGTGTGACCGAGCTACGACGCGGTCCACGAACGGATCTCGTTCGCCATCGAGCCAAAACCATCCGGGAATGCAGTCTCGATGGCCTTGATGTCGCCGATGATCCGGCGGGCTTCTCTCACGGCGCATTCCGTCGCTAGTTCGAGAGAGGCGATCGGTGCCGTAGACCAACTCTTTCAACTTTCGTCTGGTGAATGGAAATTGTCGGACCGTCAAGGCGGTGCGCCAGGCCGCTTCTCCCACCTGGCGATTCTGGCCTACTAGATACCAGGCTTCGATGGCCGGCACGGCCAGGCCGATCGTCACTTGCAACGCCGGCCTGCCCGACCTCGCCTTCAAATGCTTGCGGGACTGTTCGATGATCGTACGGGCTTGGCAGAGGCGACATCGCTCGCCGCCCTTTCCGGGTTTATCGTGGTCCGAATGATGCAATTCCGTGTCATCGCAATCGACGACCACAACCAGCCCTTCGGCGTCGGAGTTGTAGTAAACCCCACGAAAGACACCACCAAGCGCGTTGAGGACGCCCGTTACGCCGTGGCCCTCCAAGCCCATGTCGATCGTCTCCGGCGGCCGGCCGAGAATCCCTTCGGTGAAGACGGCCAGCGCCGCCTGATCGGCGGGCGACTCGCCGAAAAAGACGATCTTCATGGCTTCACCGCCACCCCCCCCAGGACGCCGCTATACCACACGTCGCTGAGCGGCGCGTCCCCCAAGATCTCGTCGTAATGCTCGATGTCCGTCAAGCGCTTCATCTCGACTTCCAACCCTTCCTTCTGGGCCAAGACAATTTCCTCGGGGTGATCGCGGTACAGATCGAGCAGATAGGGCGAGTGTGTCGTGGCGATGACCTGGATGGGCGGACGCTTCTCCCCGCAACTCTCTGGGTAACTGAGCCGGTAGAGGGCGTCCTGCAAGTGACGCAGCAATCGGGGATGCAGCCCACGATCGATTTCCTCCAGACCCACCACCGAAGGCGGGTCGGGCAAATAGGCCAGCGTCAAAAGGGCTAGGGCTATCAGAGTGCCCTGCGACAATTCCTTCGCGGGAATCCGGTGCCCGCCCTTCTTGGTCCGCAGCGAGATCGCTTTCTGACCTTGCTGCGGTTTGTCGAACAGGATGTAGTCGTACTCCGGGAGCCAGCGACACATTTCCGCGAGCAGCGACTCCCACCGTTCCGGCTGATTGTCCTTCAAGTCATCCAGGACAGCCGCCAGACCCTCGCCGTTCGGCTTGAGAGTTGCCCCAGAATTGACTGCTACAGGTTGCTTGATGGCGGAAAAGTCCAGGGCATAAGTCTGCATCCGAGCAAGCCATTGCAGCGGAAGCTCCGCGTCTTTCGGCGGGAGGACAGTCCCATCCTCATAGTTGAACTGCCGGCTCACCTCTCCGTTTGAATGCCAATGAAACGTGGCAACGACGATCCGCGCTTTAATGCGCAATCGCAGTTTGATCTCGACTGGGGCAGTTCGATCTTCGGCTGTGACACTGAGCAGAGATGCCCAAGGCATTTCCAACTGCACTGCAAGTTGCGCTGCGATCGCGGGATGCGCGCTGTTGGGATGAACGATAATAGCGGCGATCCCTCGGAGGGCTTGGAGAACCGATGTTTTGCCGGAACCATTCGGTCCCAAAAGCAGAGTAAATGGCGACAACGGCAAGGTGGTTTTGCGCAACGCCTTGAAGTTGCTGAACTCGATCGATTCGATCATCGTCTTTGCCTCCGCCCAGCAGACGGACCCCTTCGCCTCACGCCAGCAGTTTCTCGATGAGCCGGCCATGCACGTCCGTCAGCCGAAAGTCGCGGCCCTGGAAGCGATAGGTCAGCTTGGTGTGGTCGAAGCCGAGCAGGTGCAAGAGCGTCGCGTGCAAGTCGTGGACGTGAACGCGGTCGTCGGTGGCGTTGAAGCCGAACTCGTCGGTCTGGCCGAGCGTCAGGCCGGGCTTGATGCCGCCGCCGGCCATCCACATTGTAAAGGCGTTGGGATGATGATCGCGGCCGTCGTCGCCGCCACCCTGCACCATCGGCGTTCGCCCAAACTCGCCGCCCCACAGGACAATCGTCTCGTCGAGCAGGCCGCGTTGTTTCAGATCGCGTACCAGGGCGGCGCAGGCGCGATCAGTGTCCTTGCAATTCTTGGCGAGATCCTTTTTGAGATTGCCGTGCTGGTCCCACGACTCGTGGAACAACTCGACGAAGCGCACGCCGCGCTCCAGCAGTCGCCGGGCCAGCAGACAGTTGTTGGCGAACGACGGCTTGCCGGGTTCGGCCCCGTACATGCTGAGGATGTGTTTCGGCTCTTTCGACAGGTCCATCAGTTCCGGGGCGCTGGCCTGCATGCGGTAGGCCATCTCGAACGAGTTGATGCGCGTGGCGATTTCGGGATCGCCGACCACGTCGAGACGGGCGCGGTTGAGGCGGCCGATGGTGTCGAGCGATTCGCGCTGGATGGCGGCATCGACGCCGCGCGGATTGGACAGGTACAGCACCGGATCGCCGCTGCCGCGAAACTGGACGCCCTCGTAAACGGTGGGCAGAAAACCGCTGCCCCAGTTCGAGTTTCCGCCACTAGGCCCTTTCTTGCCGGAGTTGAGCACGATGAAGGCCGGCAGCTCGCGCGTCTCGCTGCCGAGTCCATACGTCACCCACGAACCGAAGCTCGGCCGGCCGAACTGCTGCGAGCCGGTGTTCATGAAGATCTGCCCCGGCGCGTGGTTGAACGCATCCGTCACCATCGACTTGACGATGGCGATGTCCTCGACGACCGTCGCCAGGTGCGGCAGTAATTCGGACAGTTCGGCTCCGCATTTTCCGTGTTTGGCGAACTTGAACTTCGGACCCAGCAGCTTCGAGCTGGGGTTGATGAAGGCGGCGCGGTAGCCCTCGATGAGGTTCTTGGGCGGCAGCGTGCCGTCGTACTTGGCCAGCTGCGGCTTGTAGTCGAACAGTTCGAGATGGCTGGGCGCGCCGGCCATGAACAGAAAGACGACGCGCTTGGCCTTGGCCCCGTGGTGCGGCTGCCGGACGGCCAGCGGATCGCTGCTTGGGGCGGCCGCGAGGCCGGATTGGCGCAACAGTTCGCCCAGGGCGATGGCGCCCAGCCCGACGCCGCACTCGCGGAAGAACCAGCGGCGAGTGACGAGCTTCGGATCTTGGCCGAGGAAACGATGTGTCTGGCAATTCATGGTGTCTTGTCTCGGATTTCTTGTGACGGTCTGTTTGTCCAATCATTTCGGCTGTGGAGCCGGCGTCATGGGCGGATAGATGTAGGCGCCTTCGATGCTGACGCCGCCGAGGCGATCGCCGCGACAGGGAAGAACGCTCTTCGCTCCATGTCGCCGCTGATAATCCGCCGCCGCCATGGCGAGGGGGTCTGCCGAGTCGATGACTTTGACCTCCTTCCAGTCGATCAAAAACGGCTACGGCATTTGCCGCATCACGGCGTCGAGGCGCCGGTAAGCGTTCCGAGATCCTTCTTTCTTCACGCCCGGCAATGCAAGGTAAAGGAACCACATGCCGTCCTCGCTGGCCCAAATCCAGCCTGCGGCCGTTATTTCCTCACCTTTCTGAAGGCACTGCTCGATGAGCTTTCTTCCATCGTCAATCAGATGCACTACCAGCGCGCCTTGATCCATGAGAGCATCCCACGATCCGATCGATCAACGACGTTATCTTAGCCAATCTCACCGCGCCACGCCATCGTGCGGGCAGGCGCTTCACTCATGCTATTCCTGGGCGCAGGTGTAGGTCAGGTCGTCGAAATAGATGTGCTGGGCGTTGCCGTCCACCCAGGTGGTGATGAGACCAAAGCGGTCGAAGTGAGCGCCCGCTTCCTTGTGGCCCTTTTGCAGATCGAGGGCGACGGACTTGCCGTCCAGCGTCAGCGTGATGCGGCCCTTGCCGTCGGCCGCCGTCGGCGAGTAGGCCAGCGTCCAATCGTGGGACTTGCCGTCGGGGTAGATGTAGGGCGGCTTGCGGTCGATGGCGTGGCCCTGTTCGGACCCGTTGAGGCGATAAACCGGCGAAAAGTAAAAGCCCTCGCGGCTCGGTCCATCCGTGGCGATGCCCAAAAAATCGCGCGGCAACCCGGCGTCCTGCGACGGATTGACGGTCATGCTGTCCTTGGAATGGAAGAAGCCCAGCAGGATCGTGCTATCGGTAACGCCGCGCCGCAGGCTGACCTTGCCGGACGCCTTTAGCGGCTTAGCCAACGTCAGCGCGTCGAGGCGGTCGCCGTAGTAGGCCATCCGCTCCGGGTAGCGGCAGTCGCCCCGGAAAATGAGACCGCCCAACTCGCCCTTGTCCCGTCCTCCGGCGAAGCGCGTCGGGCTGTAGCCGAAATCGAAGCGCGGACGAATGTTCGTGGTTTCATAGCTGCGCCGGTTGTGGAACCCGTCCCAGCCGGGATCTTTGACGAAGTCCTCCTTGCGGCCGTCGATCGTCACGTCATCGAACCAGACCTCGCCGCCGGCATCGCCGGATTTCATGACGTTGAGCAGTCCGAAGCGATTGAACGTGGCGCCGTCATTTCGGTGGTCCTTGCGCAGATTGCAAACGGCCGTCTGGTCGTCGATGGTCGTCGTGATGACGCCGTTGCCGTCGTTGCCCTTGGGATCGTAGCGGAGCGACCAGCGATGAACGGCCCCTTTGGCGGTGAAGCCAATCAGCTCCTTGCGTTTCGTTTTGGGATTGAGCCGCATGGGGAAGCCTTTGGGATCATCGCCGCCGGCGCGCCAGCGGCTCGTGGCGTACTCGACCCAGGCATAGAACACGTCGCCGCGCCCGGCGATGCGCAGGGCGATGGTGTTCGGCGTCCGCCATTCGTTGAGCGTGTCCGCGTTAAACAGGCCGAGGAGAGTGTGGAAGGGTCTGCCGGTGCAGGCGAGGGTTCCGGAAGCGGTCAGGGGATCGTCGAAGGTCCGGGTGGAGATCTTCTTGGCGTAGTAGGCCGGCTCGGCGGCCGGGCTGAGGAAGCCGCCCATCTCGCCTACCTCTCCGCCGGCGTGGTTGGTCTTGCTGTAGCCGAAGTCCTGCCGGATGGTGCGCGGCTTGGGCGTGGCGGCGCGGTTATTGAGGCTGTCCCAGTGCGGATCCTCGTCGAAATGCTCCACGCGTTCCGCCGCCCCCTGGAGCTTGCGAACGTCCCACAGACGGACCAGCGCCTCCGGCCCGCCGCTGCCGCCGGCGAGGGTTTTCCCATCGGGTGAGAAGGCCAGCGATTCAAGGCGCGCCTTGGGTCCGGTCAGCGTCTGCCGCAAGGCGCCGGTTTGGGCGTCCCAGAGCTTGACGCTCTTGTCCTTGCTGCCGCTGGCGAGCGTTTTGCCGTCTGGAGAAAAGGTGACCGAATCCACCTCGCCGCCGTGTCCGCGTAGAGTGGATCGCAAGGTTTCCTTCGCCGCGTCCCACAGACGAACGGTGCTGTCTTCACTGCTGCTGGCCACGGTTTTGCCGTCGGGACAGAAGGCGATGCCCTCGATACAGCCATTGTGCCCTTCGAGCAGCACTCGGCGTTTCCCGCTCGCAACGTCCCAGAACTGCACGGTTTTGTCGAGTCCTCCGCTCGCCAGCATCTTGCCGTCGGGAGAAAAGGCCAACGATTTCAGGGCGTGCCCTTCCAGCGTGGCCGTGAGCTTGCCCGTCCGCACGTCCCACAGCCGCAGTGTCTTGTCTTTGCTGCCGCTGGCGAGCCTTTTGCCGTCGGGCGAGAACGCCACCGAGCGCACGTCCTCGCCGTGGCCTTTCAGGGTGAGCCGCACCTTGCCCGTCTCGACGTCCCACAGCCGGACGGTCCTATCGCCGCTGCCGCTGGCAAGCGTCTTTCCATCGGGAGAAAAGGCGACGGAATACACATCGCCGCCGTGCTCCGTCAACGTCCGCCGCAGTTCTCCCGTTTGCGCGTCCCAGAGCTTGATCGTGCGATCGCGGGAGCTGCTCGCCAACAGTTTGCCGTCAGGTGAAAAGGCGACAGACATTACGGAGCCGCTGTGTCCCTTCAATGTCTGGGGTTGCGATGGTGTTTCTCCGCCGGATAGGGAAGAGACGGCGGAGATGAGTAGCAGGAAACCGAACCAATGACCGACCGTGCTCGCGTGGCGCATCGCTTCTCCCTTGTCGAACTCCTCTGAAACGATCCCCGTGGGGTGAATCCATCCTAACGGTTACTCCTTCGTGATCGTCTCATCGAGGTTCAGCAGAGCGCGCGATACGACCGTCCACGCCGCCGCCTGCGCCGGCGTGACGCCCTTCGGCAAGGACGGCGGATGCGCTGGATCGTTCGCGGCCAACGCCCACGGTTTCGCACCCGGACGAGCGAAGCGCTCGTGCTGTTTGCTCAGCAATTTCAGCACTTCCGCCTTCTCGTCCGCCGTCGGCGTGCGGGCGACACAGCGGCGGAAGGCGTAGACGATTCGCTCCGCGTCGGTCGCGCCGCCGTCGTTCAGTGTCCGCAGCGCCAGCGCGCGGGCGCAGTCGAGGAAGACCGGCTCGTTGAGCGTCATCAGCGCTTGCAGCGGTGTGTTGGAGCGCGCTCGCCGCACGCAGGAAGCGTCGCCGTTGGGAGCGTCGAAGGTTTGCAGCATCGGATACGGCACCGAACGATAGCGGAACGTGTACAGGCCGCGACGATAGCGGTTCGGTCCCTTGTCCTCCGGCCAGATCTTCGGGCCGTAGCTGACCGGCGGCTGAAGGAGGAAGGCCGGCAGCGGCGGAAAGACGCTGCGACCGCCGACGGCGGGGTTCAGTAGTCCGCTCGCTGACAACGCGATGTCCCGAACGATCTCGCCCTCGACGCGGAAACGCGGGCCGCGCGCCAGCAGGCGGTTGTACGGATCGCGCGCCCGCATCTCCGGCGTCAGGCGCGACGATTGGCGATACGTCGCCGAGCAGACGATTTGCTTGTGCAGCTTTTTCAGGCTCCAGCCGCCGTCCATGAACTCGACGGCCAACCAGTCGAGCAGTTCGGGGTGCGACGGCGGTTCGCTCTGCGTGCCGAGATCTTCGCTGCTGGTCACGAGTCCGGCGCCGAAATACGTCTGCCAGACGCGATTGACCAGCGCTCGCGCCGTCGTCGGCGAGCGGCGATCGACCAGCCACTTGGCGAACGTCAGACGAGTCGGCGGCGCGTTCGGCGGCAGCGGATGCAGGATGGCGGGCACGCCCGGCGTCACGCTCTTGGCCGGCTTGAGGAAGTCGCCGCGCTTCAGAATGTGCGTGTCGCGCGGTTGTGTGCGCGCTTGCAGTACGAGCTGCGACGATCCCGCCGGATGCTTTCGCCACAGCGCCTCGATGCGCTCGTTGGCGTCCTTCCATTCGCCGACGGTCGTGCGCCAGTAACTGAAGATGGCCCCTTCCTGCGCCGGCGTGCGCTGGTCGCGCGGGACGGCGAGCAGATCGCGCACGCGCCGCGGCAGCGGATCGGCCTCCGCGCCGGGCTGCGTCGTTATCGACAGGCGGAAGCGGCCGAGGTTGTGGCTTTGGTTGTCGTCGCTGTTCCAACCGCCGTGGTTCTGCGTCAGAAGGAACGTCAGGATCGTTCCCTTGGGATGGGAGATCGGTTTCTCCGCGAGAAACACGGCCTTGCATGGCTGATTGCGCCGGCCCGGATCGAGGTCCGTTCCCCAGGCCGTCTCGTCCTTGCCGTCGAGGGCGAAGCTCACCGGACCCGTCACGCGCCGCTTGCCGCTCTTGTCGTCGTAGATCCCATCGAGCGGTTTCTCCGTCGGATTGACGTCGGCCGTCGCCTTGACGAATTTGACCGGCACGGCCTTGCCGGGGTTGTCCGCCGGAGCGACCTGCATCTTGAACTCGGTCAGCGCCCCCGTGCCGTGGATCGAACGCCCCGGCCCACTCAGCGGCAAGTTCGGATCGTTGAGCAGTTCCAGGCGGATGGCCGTGATGTTTTGCACATCTGTTTTCGTTTTCATGCGTACCGTGTGCTTGGTCGGCGCGTAGCCTTGGGCGAGGAACGAGCCGTCCGGCAGCGGCAGATACTTCTGTCCGCCGGTCGATTCCTCGTCCACGTCCGGCCGCACGACGGTCCACTTCGGCTGATTGTTCTTGACCGTGTCCTCCCAGGCGTGCATGCGTTTGCGCCAATCGGGATGGCGATGGCGCAGTTCGTTCTCGATGGCGTGAATGTCGCGGAATATCTCGGCGCGCCGCATTTGCTCGCCGGGCGTGTAGGCGGCGATGTTGGCCTCGTGATCGTTGTTGAGGAAGGCGAACATCTTGTAATACTCGGCCTGCGTCAGCGGGTCGAACTTGTGATTGTGGCACTGGGTACACTGGATGGTCAGGCCGAGGATGCTCTTGCCGATGGCGTCCATGCGGTCGAACATCGCCTCCATGCGGAACTGTTCGGGATCGACGCCGCCCTCCTCGTTAATCATCGAATTGCGCAGGAAGCCCGTCGCCACGCGCTGCTCCTGCGTCGCGTCCGGCAGCAGATCGCCGGCGATTTGCTCGACGATGAATTGGTTGTAGGGCAGATCGCGGTTGAGCGCGCCGATGACCCAATCGCGATAGAACCAGACCTGCCGCGATTTGTCCTTCTCGAAGCCGTCGCTGTCGGCGTAGCGGGCGGCGTCGAGCCAGTGCCGGCCCCAGCGCTCGCCGTAGTGCGGCGACGCCAGCAGACGCTCGACGACTTTCTCGTAGGCCTGCTCGCTCTTGTCGGCGACAAAGGCATCCACTTCCTCAATAGTCGGCGGCAGGCCGAGCAGATCGAGGCTCAGGCGGCGAAGGAGCGCGACCCGGTCCGCTTCGGGAGACGGTTTCAATCTCTCTTTTTCCAGTCGCGCCAACACGAAGCGGTCGAGGGGATTGCCCACCCACTTCGCGTTGTGGACGGCGGGCAGCGGCGGACGCACGGGCGCGCGGAAGGCCCAGTGTTTTTTGCCGTCGGAGTCGTCGCCGGCCAGCGCGTCGGGCCAAACCGCTCCCGCATCGATCCAGTCGCGCAACAGTTGGATCTGGGCGGCCGACAGCCGCTCGCCGGCTTGCGGCATGGTTTCGTCCTTGTCGTCGGACGTGACTCGGCGGACCAGCTCGCTTTTTTTACTGTCGCCGGGAACGATGGCCGGCTTGCCGGACTCGCCGCCGCGCAGGGCGCTGGTTTTCACATCGAGGCGCAGGCCCGACTTGTGCTTACGGGCGTCGTGGCACGAGTAGCAGCGCCCCTTGAAAATCGGCTGCACGTCGCGCGCGAAATCGACGCTCTGCTTGTCGGCGGCCGGCGAGAGGGTCCAACTCAACAGGATGATGAGGCAAGCGGCCAGCGCGTGTCCGGTTCGCACGGTTGTCTCCTTCGGCGAGGTATCTCGGGGCAGACCGGAGGCTGGGCCTCCGAAGCGGCAGGCTGTGGCGATAATTCACCCGTTATTCTAACACGGACTTCGCGCCTCGCCCACCATCCAGGCCGTCGCTCATCTCGGCACCAGGTACGTACCGGCCAGGCGGTCGTGCAGCGTGCGCGCGGGCCGCCACAGCGCCATCAGCACGAAAGCGACTAGCAGCAGCAGGGCCGCGTACCAACTCGCCGACGCCAGATCGAGCAACCAACGCGGCGCGCCGCCCATCTCCCATGCCGACCAGTAGCGTTCCTCCAGCCCGAACGACAGGACGAGCAACCCCGTCACCGGCGTCCACACCAGCAGCGCCCGCCAGGCGCACTGCCAGCGCGCGGCCGGTCGGCCATCGCGGCGGACCAGGGCGAGGCCCGTCATCCGGTAACTGAGTCCGCCGCGCGCCAGGAAGGCCCAGACGACCCACAGGGCCGGCCAGGCGACGAGGGGGATGAACCAGAAGACGGCCATCCCTCTCTCCACCTGGGAAAAGTCGAGAGAGGTTATTGCGACTTCCGCCTGAAGACGAAACTTGTCCACCCCGTACAGTTGCGGAAACCTGCGCCTCTGCTCCTTCGCCACCTCGTCCGACTGGGCGGCCATCTGTTTTTCCCACAGGTCAAACACTTGCCGGTTAAACCAGCTGCTCGACTCCCTCCGCGCGCTGTAGCGGAGGCGATCTTTCTCCAGGCTCTGCCGCAGTCGGTCGCGCAGCCGGTAATCGGCGTCCAGCTGAACGGCGCCGTGGAGGCGCACCCACGGATCGGGGTTCACGGCCCGACTGCCGAAGTCGATTAGCTCCAGCTGCTCCAGCTCGCGCAGCCGGTGCTCCTTTTCCCTCACGCTCGCCAGGAGGAGCGCTCCAGGGGTAGTGTGGGCGTACCATCCGGCCGGCACCATGCAGCAACCCATGCCGACGACGAGAAGCCCCGCCAGCACGGCCAGGTGTCCGGCGCGGCGGAAGCGGCCGACCTCGGCGGGCTGGTCGGCGGCCTTCAAATCCGCCTGAAAATCGCCGATGTTGCGGTACGGTTTTTCGATGCCCAGCAAGCGGTCGAGCATCCGACGCGCGGGCAGCGCCACCGGCGCCCGGATCGGACCGCGGTCCTTCGAGAGTCGCGGCCTCCCCTCCAAACTCAGCGCGGCCACCTGCGCCAGAAGCGGCAGGCCCGATCGTGCTCGTCCGTCTTGACCGGCGTGCGCGTCGCGCTCGCCCAGCGGAACGTCGAGCAATTGCACCTGTCCGTCGCTTCCGATCCATACCTGATCCCGGTCGAGCGTGTCGGGCAAGGTTCCCTCGGCGGCGGCCACGGCCAACTCGTCGGCCAGTTGTTCCAGGATCGGCCGCACCAGCGGCCACGATTCGCCGCCGGGGCGGACGGAGTGGTCGAGCGGGCCGCCGCCGAAGGCCATGAAGGCGTCCCACTGCCAGTCGGCGTCTCGCCCGCAGGCCAACCAGCGCAGCCGCGCCACCCGACTGATCTCGCGCCGCGAATTCGACAGCGGCTCATCCGTGCGCGGCCGCAGCCACAGCCAAACCGCCCGCCCCAGACCGCGATCCTGTCCCAACAGGACTCGTGCGCGATCGTCCCAGCGCAGCGCTCCGTGGATCACGAACGGACCCAGCGATTCGGGCACCCCGTGCGGTTGAAGAAGCGCCCAGTCCAACGGACGACCCGCCAGAGCGCGCCGCTTCTCCGGCCACGGCAGGCACACGACGCGCGTACCGCTGATCCACTCGTGCAAGCCGCGATAGCCGTTGCGCGCCCGCATCGGCGCCAGCAAGGCCGCGATGCCGGCGACCATGCCGGCCAGCGGAATCAGCGACAGCAGCAGATACGCGCACGGAGCGTCCCGCGCCCATTCGGCAGCGCTGCTCCCCGCCGGCGCGAACAGAAGCCACACCGCGATCTGAGTCAGCAGGGCCAAGTTGAGCAGTCCTTCAAAGGCGGCGGTGCGCAGCAACGCCCGTACCAGTCCCGGACGCGCGCGGCCGGACGCTCGGCGGACGCGCAAGCGCAGCAACCGCTTGCCCAGCGACGCGCCCCACAACCCTTCCAGCAGAGCGTAGTAGAGAACGCTCACCGCCAGCGCCAAATACTGGGGCGCTCGAGAGGAGGGGGTCTCGGTCATCTCGGTAACGGCCGCGGGCATCAGCAAGGCCGTGAGAAGCGCATTGACCAGAAAGAGGAAAAAACAATCGAGCAGGTAGGCGGCGAAACGCACGCCCAGGGTGGCGATGGACAGCGCGCCGGGCTGGAACGGCAAGAGCGCCGCGCGGAACTCGGCCAGGCCGCGCCAGCGCCGTCCCCGATCGCGCTCCAGGCCGCGCAACACCACCGCATCGAGCGCCGCGTCCAGTTCGGGACGCGGACCGCGCATCGACGGCGCCGGTTCGGAGACGGTCCGCGCCAACGTCGCCGCCGCGTCGCCGCCCGCGAACGGCGCGCGACCCGTCAACAGGTAATACAGCGTCGCCGCCACGGCGTAAACGTCCGTCTGAGCATCGACCGGCTCGCCCTTGATTTGCTCCGGAGCGGCGAACAGCAGCGTGCCCAGGAACGAACCAGTCCGCGTCAGGTTCTCGCCGCGCGTCAGCGATTTGGCCAGTCCGAAATCGCCGACCTTGACCCGGTCCTCGGCATCGAGGAAACAGTTGGACGGTTTGACATCGCGATGGATGAAGCCGAGTCGATGCGCTTCCTGCAAGCCGTCGATGACATCGAAAATGCGCGCGATGGCCGTTTCCGGCTTCATCGGTCCCTCGGCGGCGACGAGATCCTCGAGGGTACGGCCCGGCATCAGCTCCATGACGATGTACGGTCGCCCCGCTTCCTCGTCGGCGGCGAGCACGAACACGCAGCGCGGATGCGACAGGGTGCTGGCCAGCCGGCCCTCGCGGCGGAACCGCTCGACGACGTCGGTCGAGCCGGCGTAGTCCGGCGAGATGAGTTTCAGAGCGACGCGACGCCCCGAGGCGGTGTCTTCTGCCTCGTAGACGGTGCCCATGCCGCCGCTGCCCAGCGGACGCAGGAGACGATAACCGCCCACGCGCTCCGGCGGCGTCTCCGCTACGCCAGCCGGCGTCCTTCCCTCCGCTCCGGTGGCCGCGGGATCCGCCGCGGTGGTGGGAGCCTCGGCCGGCTGGCCCAGACGACAGCCGCACCGCGAGCAGAACGAGGGCCGCTGGTCCTGGAACTCCAGGAGGTGCTGACAGCGCGGACAGGCGATTTGCATGGACGCCACCTCGACCCGGCGCCGCCCGGCGCGAACGCTCCGCGCCGGCGAAGGACGATCCTTGATGATAGGCGGTTGTGGCTTTGTCGTTCTACCTTATTTCGCGCCGGAGAGCAGCGCGTGCCCTGTTTCACCGCGCGGCGCGGCGAATCGGAGACCTGGCCCTCATGCCCCTTTCTTCGTCGCCGTCAGCAGCAGTCGCTGGGAGCCGAGCTTGAACGGCTCCCGCGTCAAGGAGCCGAATCCTTGCACGTCGCGGAAACCGGCTCCCTGAAGCAACTGAATCATCTCGCGGTAGCTGTACAGACGCGCGGACATGGATTGTTTCTCGATTCGGCCCGCGCGAATCCAGGTGTACTCGACTTGCAGTCGTCCGTGGAGATGATCGTAGCCGCGCTCGGCGAGGGCCAGGAAGTCGCCGGCCGGATACCAGGTCCGCTCTTGCAGACTGGGCAGGAGGACTTCGCTGATGTAGGAGACATCCAGGACAAAACGCGCCCCGGCTTTCAACGTCCCCGCCACCGCCCGCAAAAAGGCGGCGTTTCCTTCGTCCTCGTCGTAGCCGAAGCTGTTGCCGAAACAGAAGGCCCCGTCGAACGTCTCCCTCCACGGAAGGTCGCGCATGTCCCGATGCTCCCAGCGCACCTCCAGCGACCGTTCCGCCGAACCGGATCGGGCCGCGTTCAGAAACTCCGCCGACAGGTCCACGCCGGTCAGATGATAGCCGCGCCCAGCCAGGGTCAGGGAATGCCGGCCGCCGCCGCAAGGCACGTCGAGCAAGCGGGCCGGAGCGGAAACTTGCAGCATCTGCTCGATGAAGTCGCACTCCCGCCGGGTCTCCTCCTCGGACATGGCGCGCAGCCAGAAATCCACCACCGCTCCCGAGAAGAAGGTTCGCCACCAGTCGCTCGGCACGTTCATGAGCAACCCTCCGCGTGTCGCCTTTCAGCGCGGCCGCTTGAGCCGTTCGCGCACCAGCTCCGGCAGATACTTCACCGGCAGCGTGCCGTGATCGAGGACGGCCTCGTGATAGCGGCCCAGCTCAAAGGAATCGCCCATCTCGCGCTCGATCCGCTGGCGCAGGCGGTAGAACGCCGTGCGGCCGACGAAGTACGTCGAAAGCTGGCAGGAACTCTGCTTGGCGCGGACGATCTTGCCGACCGCCTCGCCCTCGGACTGAAAGGCGCGCTTCGTCAAAAACTCCAGCGCCGCCTCGTCGGTCATGCCATCGCAGTGCATCTTGTGATCGAGGATGGCGTTGCCGACGGCCCGCAGATAGAACTTCAACTGATTGAGGCGCAGAGGCAGATCGCCCTTGCCGTAGCCCTGATCGAGCATCATCTGCTCGGTGTACACGGCCCAGCCCTCGGCGAACACGCCGGACGACAACACCCGGCGGATCAGCGACGGATGGCGGTTGGAATACTCCAACTGCACGTAATGGCCGGGATACGCTTCGTGGATGGTCAGCACTTGTAGCATACGGCTGTTGTACTCTTCCAGAAACGTCTCGACGCGGCGCGCGTCCCAGCCGCTCGGCGGCGGACTGACGGCGTAATAGCTCGACGCCTTGCTGTCCAGCGGCGGCGCCGGGTTCAGATAGGCCACCGAGTTGCCGCGATGAAACTCCGGCATCTCGATCACCTTGCACTGGTCCGGCTTCGGCAGCCGCAGGATGTCATTTTCAGCGATGAACGTCTTGATGCGTTCGACGGTGGCGCGGGCGTCGCGCACCAGTTCGTCCGGCTTGCCGTGGTCCCGATTGAGGCGATCGAGCACGAGGCGGATGGTGTCGGCCCGGCCCTCGGCGTCATCGGGCGGCAGTGGTTTGCCCTTGTGCGTATCGCTCCACAGTTGGCGGGCGACGACGTACATCTCGCGCTCGACGCGATCAAATTCGCGCTCGGCCTCTTTCAGCACCTCATCGGCCGACAGATTGGCGTCCAGTTCCAGTTCGAGTTTGCGATAAAACTTGTCCTTGCCGATCCGCCAATCGCCCTTCGCTTTCGGCAACAACTCTTCGAGAAACTTCACGTAATCCTTCAGCAGCGGGATGACGCGCGCGGCGGCCGGCTTCAACTCACTCAATTGTGGGTTCTCGCCGGACAGTTCGTAAATGCCGTGATCGTAGAAGGCGATGGCGCCGCGCGTTTGCCGAATGGCCGTCTCCAGGATGACTCGCGGTGGGTTGCGCAGCTCCTCCTTGGCCGCGGCGATGATCTTCGGGAACTGGGTCATGCGGGCGACGCTGTTGCGGATGTTCGTCGCCTTGGGCAGCGTCGATTGCGACAGCAGCAGATAAATGCTGTCGCCGAGGTAGTCGCTGTAGATGCGCGGATCGTTCTCGAAAGGTCGGGTGTTCTCGGCCAGCCACAGCGAGGCGGTGAGGTGGTGCTTGAAAATCTCGTAGTCGATCTGGGCGGAGCGCGACAGCTTGGCGCGATCGACTTTTTTGGGCAGGTCGTCGAGGGTTTGCCGGTAGTGATCGGTCCAGCCGGCCCGCGCCTTGGCGGAGATGTCGTCGAGCCGATCGTCGAAGCGATGATCGCCGAGCCGCGTCGCCTCCAGGGGCCGGCGACGGAACGCCTCCTCCAGGTAGGCCTTGAAGAAGGCGGTCAGGCGCTCCTCCTCGCTCTCGGCGGCGTGGGCGGATGACATGGTGACAAAGCAACAAGGTGACAAGGTGACAAGCACAGCCAGGCATCGCGTAATCCATCGGTGCTTCGTCGTGGCGCTCATGCTGTTCTCCCTCTTCACTTCACTCGAATCACCTCCTGCCATCCTATGACCTTATCACCTTCTCGTTTCTCGTTCGTTTCCGGTTCCCAAACTCTGTTTGAGAACCGGAGAGTCGCCGAACCGCCTAACTACTTCTCAAAGAATTCCCTGCTTTTCCAGGTACTCGATGAGCAGCACGGCGGCCTGCTGCGGCGACGTGTTGGTGGCGTCGATGGTCAATTCCGGCTTCGTCGGCGGCTCGTAGGGATCGTCGATGCCGGTGAAGCCCTTCAATTGCCCGGCGCGGGCCTTCTTGTACAGCCCCTTGGGATCGCGCTGTTCGCAGGTTTCGAGGGGCGTGTTGACAAACACCTCGATGAACGGCAGCTTGCCCTCGACGTGCAGAGCGCGGACCTTGTCGCGGTCGGCGCGATAGGGGCTGATGAAACTGGTCATGGTCAGCACGCCGCAGTCGGCGAACAGCTTGGCGACCTCACCGATGCGGCGGATGTTCTCCTCGCGGTCGGCGGCCGAGAAGCCGAGGTTCTTGTTCAGACCGTGGCGAATGTTGTCGCCGTCCAGTACGTAGGCCAATCGGCCGCGCTGCACCAGGGCGTGCTCCAGCGTGTAGGCCATGGTGCTTTTGCCCGAACCCGAAAGGCCGGTGAACCACAACGTCGCGCCCTTTTGTTTCAGCAGTTCGCCGCGCTCCTCGCGGCCGACGTGCCCCTCGTGCCAGGTAATGTTCGTCGCCTTGATGTCGCTCATCCGCGTAATGCTCCTTTTGATGAAGTCCCTGGCGAGCCGGGGGCGTCAGCCTCCTGTTCCTTCCACAACAGGGGGCTGACGCCCCCCGCTCGCCTTGTAGTTTTATTTGTTCGGCAGTGGTTCATCCAGGGTTTTGATGTCGAGGCGGCGCACGCTCTTGTACGGCTTGCCGGGAAAGCCCTTGAATCCGGGCACGCCGACGCGGGCATGGAAGACGCCGGCCGGCTCGCCGGTCGTGACGAACAACTCGTCGCGGCGCGGCCCGCCGAACGTGAGGTTGCTCACCTGCGCCGCCGGAATGGGCAGATGGCCGAGGAGCTTTCCTTGCGGGCTGAGGATGGTGATGCGTCCCTTCTTGGTTTCGGGGCGGTGAAAGTCGGCGATCCAGAAATTGCCGGCCGCGTCGAAGACGCAGCCGTCGCCGCCGGAACCGCCCAGCGCGAAGAACACCACCGGCCGTCCCAGCGCTTCGCCGCGCGCCGGCAGATCGTAGCGCAGCAGCTTGGCCGTCTGCGATTCGATGACGTACAGATGGCGATTGTCCGGATCGACTTCGAGTCCATTAGGAAAGGCCAGGTTGTCGGCCAGTCGCTCGACCGCGCCGTCGGGCGTGAGGCGAAAGATGCAGCCGACCGGCTTCTCGCGCGACGAGCCGCTGGGGTCGGTCCAGTAGACGTTGCCGTCGCCATCGACGGTGACGTCGTTGAGGCTGTTCAGTTTCTCGCCCTTGTATTTCTCGACGAGGACGTGAACGGCGCCGTCGGGAGCGAGGTCGAGCAGGGCGGGCAGTTTGTTATCGCATATAAGAATATGTCCATTGCCGAGCAGATAGGTGCCGGCGGGACTGACATCGAGATAGCGCCGGACCTGCCGTTCGCGGGTGACGCGCAGCAGTCCGGTGCTGCAAAAGAACAGTTCGCCGTCGCGCCAGGTCGGTCCCTCGGAGTAGGCCGGCGCGCGGACGTAGCGCTCGACCTTGATCTTGGCGAGGCGAGCGCTCCATTCGGAGGGCGCATCGGCGGCAATCGAAAGGACGGATAGCAGACCGAAGCTGCCAAGCAAGACACGATTCACGGCGAAACTCCTCCGCGCTCTGTGGGGAACACCGTGGTTTGTGGTACAGGGAATCGCGCACGGATGCAAGCAGGCAGCGGTTTTCCTCGTTTGCGCCCTTCTCCGATTCGGCGCTCCAATTGCCTCTTGAAAGGGGACCACGATCGTCAATTAGTGTCAACCTTCAAGGTTCCCGCCTCGCGGCGAGCGCATTCGCCGTTGATGGGAAGAAGTCATGGCGGCTCTTCCCATCCACCTTACCCTCTTCCCAATCCGCGCCGGATTGGCCAACCGATAGACAAACGATCGTGCGAGCAAACTTTCCCCGTCCTTTCGCCCGTACGGACCGCCTGACTGGAGCGTCGGTCTGCGCCTCATTGGAAGGAAGCCATGAACGAGCTGCACCCGCACGAACAAGCCAAGACTTCGCACATGAGCAATTGTAAGCATGCAAATGGGGAAGCCGCCTCCCGTGGGGCGTTTCCTCCGCAACTCCCCGACCTCATCGGACGCATCATGCGCTCCGCGGGCGATGTGGAAGACGTTATCCAGGAAGCGATGCTGGAGGCCTGGAGAACCTGTCCGCGCGCATGGTGGCGAGAGGAGGACGGGCAACTACATCGCTGGCTCACCGTCGCCGCCCTGCATTTTGCGATTGATGATGTGCGCCGCCGTAAGCGGGAAGCGGCGCAATCGCTGGACGCCGTACAGGAGCAGCCGGCGGACCCGCGCGATGAGAAGGCCGCGAACCTGGAACATCGAGAGCGATTCGGCGCATACCTGAACGCCTGGATGGAGGAGTTGCGTGCGCGTCATCCCCTCACTTATCGGTTGTTGCACGGTCATCTGATCGAGGGGCGCCTGGTCAAACAATTGGCAGCGGAGGAGGGGTTGAGTGCGAACGCCGCTTCCGGCCGGATCAGGTGGGCGAAGGCGTGGTTGCGGACGCGCGCGGCGAATCTCCTTAAGGATGAGGCGGAGTCGCCCTGATACCTCGGCGAAAAAAACTAAAAAAAGTTGATTTTTCCATCTCAGATTTGAGGGGGTCGAGCGTTATTATAGTAGAGGGCAAGTGGCGCGCATGTGACGCTCCTATCCCTCTCTTGGCACACTCCGCATCGAATTCGGCGGGGCGGCGAGATGGCAATCATTTCGCCGCCCCGCTTTATTCACCAGCGCGTCGAGGAGGGACTCTCCATGCGAAGAATGCTCCACGCCGTGGGTCGCAAGCTAGGTATCCTGCGACCTTGCGGCACGTTTGAAATGTCCTATCCTGGAGACAACCGCGATGGTTTGATCACCATCGGCGGGCCGTCCTACACCATCACGGAGAAGGGAATCGAGGGACCGATTTATCCCTCGATCTGGGAGGATTGGGGATGGATTGCCAAGGCCAAATCGCCCCCGCAGAGAGGAGAGACGAGTTCCGGGCTGCCGGACGTTGAGCCTATCGCGCGGGACAAGCCTGCATGAGGCAAAGAAGAGCCTCATGCGGCGTAGCTGTGGCGAGCCGAGAGACGTTTCGATCTGTGATTCAAGTGTGAGGGTGTCATGGTGCGCGCGCTGCGATTCCGTCCTGGGAAGAACCTCGATCTCTTCTGCTGCCTGATCGTGCTGGGGTTAGTGGCTTCGGTCCATGCCGATCCTAAGCCGTTGACCAAGGAAGAGCAGGAAAAGGTCGATAAGGCCATCGACAAGGGCGTGGCATTTCTCAAGCGTGTGCAGCACGATAAGGGCGACTGGCCGCTGTACAGGGGTGCCTATCCGCTCGGCCAAACATTGCTGACGGCCTACGCGCTGCTGGAGTCGGGAGTTCCGGCCGGCGATCCCAGCATCCAAAAAGCGGCCAACTATGTCCGGCCGAGCGTCCTCAAATCGGAGCGAACTTATGAGGTATCGCTTGGCTTATTGTTTCTGGACCGGCTTGGCGATCCTAGGGACAAGACTCTGATTCGCAGCCTAGCTTTGCGCTTGATCGCCGGGCAACATGTGACGGGGGGCTGGAACTACCGCTGCCCTACACTCAGCAAGCAGTCAGAAGAATCTCTGTCCAAGGCTCTGGCGGAGTTGAATAAAGGGCTGGAGGTGGGGGAAAAGTCGCAAGCGGAACTCGTAAAAGGCTTGGAACTGCCGCATGCACTGCGGGCGCTCGCGGTCTTCCGTGACCCGCGCAAATTGCCTTGGCACGATCCTCCTGGCTCCGAGAAAAATTCCCGCCAGACTGTCTTCGTGGGCACGACGGACAACTCGAACACTCAGTTCGCTATGCTGGGACTGTGGGCGGCACAGCGGCATGAACTCCCGGTCGGCCCCAGCTTCCGACTGATGGTCGAACGCTTTGAGAGGACACAAGTAGCAAACGGCTGGTGGCCGTACTCGTTCGATTCCAAGGGGGATCTGGCCTATGTAAAACGGCGCCCCTCAATGCTCTGCGTCGGCTTGCTCGGGCTAGGGATTGGATGCGGATTGCAGCTGCCAACGCCCGGAGCCTCGCAACCTAAAGGGGAGAATAGCCGTGTTCTGATTGGACTGGCAGCCCTGAGTCAGGATCTCGGCGTTGCCGCCGGGGGACGGGAAGATCCCAACACGATGCGAGGTGCTTATTACTTATGGTCAGTGGAGCGCGTAGCGATGCTCTACGACTTGCCGATGATCGGCGATAAGGACTGGTATAGGTGGGGCGCAGGAATCATTGTGGCCGCTCAGCAACCCGGCGGAGAGTGGCCGAATGTCTTGGTCAACGGAAAGGATCATATTGGGCCAGCGGGTGACAAGCGGCCAGTGATTGATTCGTCGCTCGCCCTGTTGTTCCTTAAACGCTCACACCCGATGAAGGAATTAACGGCGAAATTGCCCCTCAGAGGCAAGAAACTTAACCAAGGGGTCGCACGCTTGCTTAGCGGCGCTCCCCCTCCGGAACCATCAACGGACACGCCGAGCCGGAGCGATAAACCCAAGCGCTGAATGACCCGCTGCCTCCTTGGCAGCCATCACCTTCCGATCATGTCGCACACGATGCGGCACCCGTGGAAACTCCGTACTTGCTGGGTGCATGTTAGGGAGATCGGCTTGGATTTCGCCTGTCGTGCATATTTCGAGTGGTTTGTTTCACCTGTTTCTCACTTAAGGAGGTCTCTCATGTTCGCTTTTCTGACCAACACGTTCAAGAAAGTCTTCCCCCAATTCGTCGCCCGCGAGGCCCGCCGACGTGAAGCCCTGTATGCGGAGCGCGAGGCTCGCCGCCGTCAGGCCCGCTTCGTGCGTCCAACTCTCGAAGTACTGGAAGGACGCATTGTCCCGAATGCGTATACGTATATTGGTCCTGCGGGCGGTGCTTGGACGGACCCCGCCGATTGGCGCGATCAGAATAATGCTGCTGGTGTACCCGGCTCGATGGACACGGCGACCATCCCTGGCGGCACCTACTGCGTCCTCAACAGCACGTCGCCGCAGACGGTGGCCGGCTTGACCGTGGCAGGCCAGTTCGACGTGGGAAGTAAGCTCAGCGTCACCACGATGAACACCACGGGCGGCAGTGTCTTCGACGTCCTTACCGGCGGCGAGGTCGATGTCCTCGGCTCAGGCGACCTCGGCGGCGGCGGCACCATCAGCGGACAAATCGACGCCCAAGGAGGCAGTGTCACCTTCGATCCCGGCTCCAGCATGGTCCTCGCCGCCGGCGCCTCCCTCACCGGATCGCTCTTCAACGTCTTCGGAGGCGTCACCGTCACCGGCAACCTCGTTCAAAACGCCCACATGATTCTCAGCAACAACGGCACCACCACCGCCGGCTCGCTCACCGGACCCGGCGCCCTGACCGACGGCGCCGACTTCGACTGGGACGGCGGCACCCTCGGCCTGGCCGGCGGCGCCTACTTCGGCGCCAATGCCGACCTCAAGCTCCAAGGCGCCGACACCAAGACCCTCTCGGCCGGACTCCTCACCGATCAGTGCAACGGCTCCGACCTCGGGGGCACCGGCGCGTTAAGCATCATGACGGGAGCCACCTTCGACAACATCGGCAACCCCTCCTGTAGCGTCACCCTCCCGACCATCAGCACCACGGGCACCGGCAAGTTCGTCAACGACGCCGACGGCTTCTTCGACGAAAACGGCGACACCACCATCATCGGCAGCTTCAGCAACATCGGCACGCTGGTGGTCGGCAGCGGCAGCAGTCTGACGTTCATCAGCGGGCCTCCCGGTTCGGTGGTCGCCCTGGACGGCACGTTGCAGCTGAACGGCGATTTGATGCTGGATACTTCCGCCTCGTCGCCGACGGGCCTGATCGAGGACGCCGGCGGCGGCACCTTGAAAATCGGCGGCGGCGCCCGCGGCGCCTTGACGGTGGGCGGCGGCTACGAGGCGTTGCTGTCGGGCAACGTGGAAGTGATGGGCAACGGCACGCTGACCGGTCCCGGCGAGGTGTACAACAACGGCCATCTGAAGCTGGACCTCGGGGCCGTCACCGGCATCGGTTCCTACCAGCAGACCTCGGCGGGCACGCTGGAGGAGCAGGCGACCGCTCCCGGCACGAACTCGACCCTCCACGTCAACGGCGCCGCCCAGTTGTCGGGCACGCTGGAGTTGGACTTCATCAACGGGTACACGCCGAGATCGGGCGACACCTTCACGGTGCTGACGGCCAGTTCCATCGGCGCCCACTTCGACACCACGCCCGACAACATGACCGTGGCCTACGGTCCCAACGGCGTCTCCGTCACCGAAAATTGATCCGCCGCTGCGCGTTCTCCACCGCCCTCGCGCTCTCCGTCCGGACCCTCCCGTGAGACCACCGCGAACGGCCGGCGTGAGCCGGCTGGTGACTGCCCACCAGCCGGCTGACATCGGCCGTTCGCCGCAATCGAGAGCCGTCCTTGATTCTCCCTCCGTTTTTGGGATAATCCACCCATCTGCTCGCAACGAATTTTTTCCGACAAACGGCGCGGTCGATTTCGAGCGCTCGACCGTCTAGTAAATGTGGATTGCGGGATCGTCACCAAACCGGCTCCTTCCCCTCGTCCAGAGGAACCGATCCAGGAAACGTGCGGAGATGCCGATGATCGCCTTTCTGTGTGCGGGGTGCGGCAAGGGACTCAAGGTCAAGGACGAGTTCGCCGGCCGCAAGGGCAAATGTCCTCATTGCCAGCAGCCGATGACCGTGCCCAGCGCGGGCGAGACGGCCGATGGACGCGGCAACGACGCCGAGACCGACGCCAAGACCATTCTGCCGTCCTCGTTCGACGGCGATCGCGATTCCAAGACCATTCTGCCGGCCGTGCCGCGCGGCAACGCCGGACCCAAGAAAGGCAACACCCTCGTTCCCGGCGCTACCGCCGGTGCCAACGGCGACGCCGAGCTGTACGACTTCCTGGCGCCGGCGCAGGCGGCCGATGAGATCGGCCGGCTCGGTTCGTACCGCGTCCTGAAGGTGCTGGGCGCGGGCGGCATGGGCGTGGTCTTCCAGGCCGAGGATCCCCGGCTGCATCGGCTGGTGGCGCTGAAGGCCATGCTGCCGGCCCTGGCGTCCAGCGGCACCAACAAGGAACGCTTCATGCAAGAAGCGCGGGCGGCGGCGGCCATCGAGCACGATCACATCGTCGCCATCTTCCAGGTCGATGAGGACCGCGGCGTGCCGTTCATCGCCATGCCGTTCCTTCGCGGCGAATCGCTGGAAGACCGCCTCAAAAAGCAACGCAAACTGCCCCTCGACGAAGCGCTGCGCATCGGCAAGGAGACGGCCGAGGGCCTGGCGGCGGCGCACGAGCGCAACATGATCCACCGAGACATCAAGCCGGCCAACATCTGGCTGGAGGGCGAACGCGGCCGCGTCAAGATTCTCGACTTCGGCCTGGCACGCTCGGCGCAGGGCGACTCGAAACTGACGCAGCAGGGAGCGATCATCGGCACGCCGCAGTACATGGCCCCGGAGCAGGGAGCCGGCAAGCCGGTGGACACGCGCTGCGATCTGTTCAGCCTCGGCTGCGTTCTCTATCGCATGACCACCGGCCAGCTGCCGTTCAAGGGCGCCGACACCGTGTCCACCCTGGTCGCCGTCGCCACCGAAACGCCGAAAGCGCCGCGCAAGCTGAACCCGGAGATTTCGCCGCGGCTGTCCAAGCTCATCATGGATCTGCTGGCCAAGGATCCGAAGGAGCGGCCGCCCTCGGCGCTGTCGGTCGTGGATCTCATCGACGAATTGGAGAAGGAGCCGGCCGCCGATCAGACGCAGGCGATCGACAACGACGAGCCGGCCGTGCGTGTCAAGGTCGTCCGCGAGGACGATGACGACACCATTCAGACGCTCGCCGCCGCGGACGAGGGGGACGAGGCTCCGGCCAAGCGCTCGCTGATGCTGCCGTTGCTGATCGGCGGCGGCACCGGTGTGATACTCTTGTTGCTGGCCGGCGTCCTCGGTGCCGTCCTGTACTTCAACAGCAAGGACAAGCCGCCGGTCGTCGTCAATAACAACAACAATCCGCCGATCGACAACAAGCCAATCAACAATCCGCCGATCGACAACAAACCGATCAACAATCCGCCGATCGAGGACAAGAGGCCGATCCGCAATCCCAAGAACGACGGCAACGTCCCCATCGAGAACAACCCGAACGGAGGCAATCCGGACGACATCAAGCCTCGACCGAAACCGAAACCGAAGAAGGGAGGCGAGAAGGACGCGGACAATATGGTCCATCCGTACACTTCGCCGGTCAAGGGGTTGCTGTTCGCTCCGGACGGCCAGCATTTCTTCAGTTTCGCCGAGCGCGAATCGCGCGTGGATTACTGGGAGCTGGCGACCCACAAGAAGGTGCGAGACTTCACCCTCAACGGCGCCGTCCGCGGCTGCGTGCTGTCGGCGGACGGCACACGAGTACTGGCTTACAACGACAACCAGTTGATCGCCTGGGATGCGGACGGCGGCGGCACGCCCACGCCGCCCGTGACGCCCTTGCCGGGCCAGCGAATCATCGGCGGCGGCTTCACCTCCGACAAGGATTTTCGCGTCGCCCTGGCATTCAAACAGGAAATCGGTCGTGGCGTGCAGAGGCAAACCATCAGCGGCGTCGTGTTTTACGACAGTGCCCTCAAGGACACCCCCAGCAAGGGCATCCTGTTGGTGGACCCGACGGTGAAGAAGAACCCCCAGCCGATTGTGTTGCCGCACCAAAACGGCGAAGTCCTCCACGCCTACTTCTCGCCCGACGGCAAGAAAGTCCTTACCTGGTGCAAAGATCGCACCTTCCGCACCTGGGATCTGGAGAACAAACGCCCGCTGGCCACCTTCCCGGGTTCTCCCGGCGACGCGAAATCCATCTCGGTCTCCGCCGACTTCAAGAAGATCCTGGCTTCCTTCGAGCAAGCCGGCGTCCGCACCTACGACGTGGACACCGGCACGGAAATGAAGGATTTCAAGCCGGAAGGGGTCGGCGGCACCGACGCGGTGGCCCTCAGCGGCGACAGCAACCTCGGCGTGACCGCTACCTTTGGCGGCCCCACACGCGTCTACGATCTGGAGGACGCCAAGGTCAAGAAATCGGTCAAGGGCATCGCCTTCACCACCGCCGTCGCGCTGTCGCCGGACGGCAAGACGGTCCTTTGCGGCGACATGGGCGGGAAGATCTACATCTTCAAACTGAAGGAGTGAGGCAACCAGCCTGAAGCGCCAGCGAGGGCCGTCTGTCGGCCCTCGCCGGCGCTTCGGGCTGGTTGGCCATTTCTCGCCGCCGACGCTCCCTTCCGCTATCCTGATCTCTGGATTCGATACCCTCCTTCCAGAGACTTTGCCACGATGACCACCCCACCGGCCGATCCCTGGTTCCAAACGCTCTTCGCCGACCGCATCGGCGGCGCCAACTACGGCAAGGGCAGCAAAATCTACAAGTTCGAGAAGATCAAACGCGCCAAGCGCGCCGCCCTCGCCGCTCATCCCGAACGCCGCCTGCTCGATTTCGGCATCGGCGAGAACGACGACATGGCCGACCCGCTCGTCCGCGACGCGCTCAAGGTCGAGGTGGACAAGCTGGAAAATCGCGGCTACGCCGACAACGGCATCGCCGCCTTCAAGGAGGCCGCCGCCGGCTTCATGAAGAAAGTCTTCGACGTTTCGCTCGATCCGGCCACGGAGATCAACCACGCCATCGGCTCGAAGCCGGCCCTGGCGATGATGCCGGCCGTCTTCATCAACCCTGGCGACGTAACCCTCATGACGGTGCCGGGCTATCCGGTCGCCGGCACGCACACCGCCTACTACGGCGGCGAAGTCCACAATCTGCCGCTGCGCGAGGAGAACGGTTTCTATCCCGACCTCGCTTCGATCCCCGCCGACGTTCGCCGCCGCGCGAAACTGCTGGTTCTCAACTACCCCAACAGCCCGACCGGCGCGGTCGCCACGCGCGAGTTCTATCGCCGCGTCATCGACTTCGCGCGCACCAATCAAATCATCGTGGTCCAGGACGCCGCCCACATGCTGCTGAGCTACGATGGTCCGCCGCTGAGCTTCTTGCAGGTGGAGGGGGCGAAGGAGGTCGGCGTCGAAATCCATTCGATGTCGAAGGGGTTCAACATGATCGGCTGGCGCATGGCGTTCGTGGCCGGCCATCCGAAGATCGTGCAGGCGTTCGCCGACGTCAAGGACAACTGCGATTCGGGGCAGTTCATGGCCATCCAGCAGGCGGCGCGAGCGGCCCTGGAGCATCCGCACATCGCCAACGGCATTCGCGAGAAGTACCGCCGGCGCTTGCAGAAACTCGTCGCCGCTCTGCGGCAAGTCGGCTTCCAGGCGAAGATGCCCGGCGGCACCTACTTCCTGTACGTGTGTGCCCCGAAAGGTTGTGGCGACAAGAAGTTTGCCAACGCCGAGGAGGCGTCGCAGTTCCTGATTCACGAGCAGTCGGTGATCTGCGTGCCGTGGGACAACGCCGGCGCGTACCT
>DATBGU010000367.1:0-39060 GCA_036557825.1 Gemmataceae bacterium | reverse complement strand
GGAAGCCGAGAGCTGAACGGCGTAGAAGCTCGGTCCAGAGTTGGAGCTATCGGACATGTCCAGATTGCTGCCCCGCGCGATGACCTGCGCATGGATGCCGCCATTCACGTAGACAGCGGCGCTGACCTGCACGTCGGCCGGCATCGTCTCGTTGAGCCAGGCCCGCGCTTCGTCGCCGCTCGCGTTGGGGTCGGTTACGGTGAGGTTATGCGTGCCGCTGAGGGCTGGGGTAGGTGGACTGGCGGCGGTAACGGCGAATTCGTTGGTGCTGCCGTCGCTGCTGTATTGCTGCCAGTTCAGCGGCAGGCTGTTGGCCTGCGATCCTTCAAACGAGAGGGTTGTCCACGGCGACACGGTAGGCGCCTCACGGTTTTCCAGATGTTCGAGTTCGAGCTTTACCCAGCGCGGAAACTTCCTGTCAGTTTTCATCATTTTCCCAGGTGCCGATCGTGTGGTGAAATGGGCGTCTACGCCGTCGCATCAACATGTCGCCATGCTTGATCGGCGGCTAGGGGAGTGTAAAAAGACCGGGTATCCGGGTCAAGATTGAAAGAGTGTTAAAATGTAGCAAGCTTCCCGAGGCCGCGCGAGCCGCGCAGTTCCTTGCGTCCCTAACCCGGCGGCGAGTAGAATCGAGCCGCGAAGGTCGGGGAGTGGTCAATCCGCGATGTTTTCGCGCCGGGGGATGGTATGTCGAAGGAAAAACCTCTCGCCGGGCAGGTCGCCTGGGTGACGGGTTCCTCGCGCGGCCTGGGACGGGTCATCGCGACGGAGTTGTGCCGGCTCGGCGCGGCGGTGGCCGTCCACGGCACGCGCTTCGACTCGCCGCGTTCGTTCGACGAGGGAGAGTCGATGGAGCAGGTGGCGCGGGATGTGGCCACCGAGGCGGGCAGCGTCGCCGTGCCGGTCTGGGGCGATGTCACCGACGAGGCGGAGGTGAAGCGCATGGCCGACGCCGTGCGAGCGCGGCTGGGTCCGATCGACATTTTGGTGACCAACGCCGGCGGCGACATCGGCGCGGGCGGCACCGGCGTCGGTCGCGGCGGCCGGCCGAGTTCGGACGACTGCCTCGGCATCCCCTTGGCCGACATCCGCGCCGTGATGGATCGCAATCTGCTGTCGTGCATCCTTTGCTGTCGTGAGGTCGCGCCGGACATGATGGCGCGCAAGCACGGCCGGATCATCACCATCGGCTCCATCGCCGGCACCTTCGGGCGCGACGACGGCGTTATCTATTCGGTGGCCAAAGCGGCGGTCCACGAATACACGCGCTGCCTGGCCGTGCAGCTGCGTCCCTGCAACGTCCCGGTCAACTGCGTCGCGCCGGGCGGCACGGTGACGAACCGTTTTCTGGTCATTCACGACATCGACCGGAAGAAGCTGATCGAGGAGGGCACGCTGGACCGTTACGGGAGGCCGCACGAGGTCGCCTCGGTGGTCGCCTTCCTGGCGTCGGGGGAGGGACGGTTCATCAGCGGGCAGGTGATCCGCGTTGACGGCGGCTCCCAGTGCTGGCCGGCGTAAGGTGGAGGGTTGCGAACGCGAAAGGACATCATGAGACTCCGGGCACCGATAGCCGTTGCCTTCTGGGCCGCACTTCTGTGCGATGCAGGGAGCCTTCGCGCCGCGCCCCAGGGACCGACCGCCGTGGCCGAGGCAATCGACCGCTTACTCGTCGAGCATTGGCGGCGAGAGCGAATCACTCCGGCGGCGGTCGCCGACGATGCCGCCCTGTTCCGGCGTCTCACGCTCGACCTGGCCGGCCGCGCGCCCACGGCCCGCGAGATGGAACGATTCAACGCCGACCCCTCGCGCGACAAGTACGCCGCCGCCGTCCGCAAGCTGATCGACGGGCCGGAGTTCTCGTGGTATTTCGGGACCGTGCTCGACGACATGATCCAGGGCACATTCGCCGGCAATCCGGCGTTCGTCACTTATCTTCGGCGATCGCTGCGCGACGGCAAGCGCTGGGACACGGTGTTCCGCGAGGTGATGCTGGGTCCGTGGGACACCGACGAGCGGAAGCCGGCCGCCGCTTTCCTCGCCGGCCGGACCAAGGATCTGGATCGGCTCACGGCGGACGTGACGCGGTCGTTCTTCGGCGTGGACATCTCCTGCGCGCGCTGCCACAATCACCCCCTCGTCAAGGACTGGAAGCGCGAGCATTACTACGGCATGGCGGCGTTCCTCGTCCGCACCACCGGCGGCAAGGGCGCGGTTTCCGAGAAGGCCGACGGCGAGGCCCGGTTCGCCGGCAAGGACGGCAAGGAGCGCGTCGCCCGGATGATGTTTCTATCCGGGCGCACGGTGGACGAAGCTGCCGGAACGAAAAAGGCCAAAGTCGGCCGTCGCGAGCAACTGGTCCGCCTCGCGCTCGAAGATGGGAAGTTCCTCAGCCGCGCCTTCGTCAATCGCGTGTGGGAATACTTGCTCGGTCGCGGCCTGGTGGACCCGGTCGATCAGATCCACTCGGCCAACCCCGCGTCGGTGCCGGCGCTCCTGGACTGGCTGGCCGACGACTTCGCCGAGAGCGGCTACGACATTCGGCGATTGATCGCCGGCATCGTTCAAAGCAGGGCGTATCGTCTCGATAGCCGTCGCACGGACTCCGCGACCCTCCCGGACGCGAAGGACTTCGCCGTGGCGCGGCTGCGTCCTCTTACGCCCCGGCAGTTCGCCGCCTCGCTGGCGATCGCCCTGGGTGACGGACGCTTCGAGCCGAGCGCGGAGAGCTTGCAGGCGGTCGAGAAACAGACGGCGGAGTTGGTCAAGCATCTCGACGCGCGGACGCGCGAGTTTCAGAGCGGCAGCGGCGAAGCGCTGTTCCTGTCCAACAGCGAGGCGGTGCGGAAACTCGTCGCGGCCGGCGACAGCAACCTTACCGGACGACTGGCGGCGCTGCCCGACGATCGCGTCGTGGTGAAGACCGCGTTCGCGGCGATCCTCGGCCGGTCGCCGACCGCCGCCGAGTCCGAGCGCCTGGCGGCCTGGATGGGCCGATCCGGACTGGACCGCCGGGCGGCGTGCGCGGACATGGTCTGGGCGCTCGTCGCATCCGCGGAGTTTCGGTTCAATCATTAGAAGCGCGAACAAGAAGAGCTAACCACAGAGTCACAGAGAACACAGAGGAAGACACAGAACAAGACAAAACCAAAAAGGAAAACAACCGAGGAAATTCGCGTCTTGTGTCTTTCCCTTCCTCTCTTCTCGGTGTTTTTCTCTGTGTTCTCTGTGACTCTGTGGTTAGCTCTTCTTGTTCGTGTCTCTTAGCGGAGGAAGGGCCTATGAGGAAGTGGTGCGGTTCCCCCGAGCACGCCTTGCACCGCCGTTCGTTCCTGCGCGGCACGCTGGCGGGGCTGACCGCCGGCGTCAGTTTTGGCGGCGTCGGCGTGTCCGCCGCGGAGCCGGCGGCCGAGGAGCTTCGCAAGGGCGGCCGTCGCGTTCTCTTCATCTGGCTGGCCGGTGGATCGAGCCAGTTCGAGACGTGGGATCCCAAACCCGGACGCGATACCGGCGGGCCGTTCCGCTCGATCCCGACGACGGTGCCCGGCTACCACGTTTGCGAACTGATGCCGAAGCTGGCCGGCATGATGAAGCACCTCGCCGTGGTGCGGTCGCTGAACACGACCATCAGCGAGCACGAGCAGGCGGCCGACCTCATCTCCACCGGCCGGCCGAAGGAAGCGGCCCTCGATTATCCGGAAATCGGCGTCGTGCTGTCGAAGGAACTAGCGATCCAGGAGAGCGAGCTGCCGGACTATGTGTCGTTCTTCACTACCACCGAGGGGCGCCGCCGTCCTCGGCCCGGTTTCCTTGGGGCCAATCACGCACCGCTGCTGCTGGAAAAAGCGGTTCGGCCGGAGTACGTCGATCTGCCGGCTGGCATGAGCGAAGCGCGGCACCAGAATCGCGAGTCGCTGCGGGCCGCGCTGAGCGATTCGTTCGCCGACGGCCGGGCCGGGGCGGAGTTAGTTCGCGGCCACAACAGCGCCTATCGGAAGGTGCGCGGCCTAATGCGCTCCGATCACTTGTTCAATCTGGAGAAAGAGCCGCCGGCGGTGCGCGACCGTTATGGACGGACGCCCTTCGGCGAGCAATGCTTGCTGGCGCGCCGGCTGATCGAGGTGGGCGTGTCGGTGGTCAAGGTGGCGCGCGGCTTCTGGGACAGCCATCACGATAATTTCGAGAGCCATCGCGAACTGGTGCCGGACTTCGATCACGTGCTAAGCGTGTTGCTCGGCGACCTGCGGGAACGCGGTCTGCTCGACTCAACGCTGGTGATGGTGCTTTCCGAGTTCGGCCGCACGCCGACCATCAACAAGGATGTCGGCCGTGACCATTACGCGGCGGCGTGGTCGGTGGCGCTGGCCGGCGCCGGCATTCGCGGCGGCGTCGTGCATGGCCGGACCGACGCGGACGGCAAGACGGTCAAGGACGGCGAGGCCAACGCCAGCGATTTGGCGGCGACGATCTATCAGGCCGTCGGCATCGATCCGCGCTCCGATTATCAGGTGGGACTCCGTCCGGTCCCGCTGGCCAAGGAAAACTCTCGTGTCATCGAGGACATCCTGGCATGAAAACCGACAAACCCGCATTCGACCCCAAGGCGGTGAAGCTGCTCGCCGCCTACAACGCGCCGTGTACGCTGTTCGCCGTCTGCCTCGACGAGCCGCATCGGACGCTCTACGGCGCGGGGATGGACGGCGCGATCCACGCCGTCGATCTCGCGGCGGAAAAGCCGGCCGCCGTGAAGCGCTGGCCGGCTCACGACAATTACGTCTCGACGCTGATACAACGACAGGGGCAACTCGTCTCCGCCGGGTTCGATCGCCGTCTGATTTGGACGGACCTCGACACCGGGAAGCAGGCGCGGTCGATCGTCGCGCACGACGGCTGGGTGCGGAAACTCGTGCCGACGCCCGACAGCGAACGGCTCGTCACGGCCGGCGACGACATGCGGCTCAAGGTGTGGGACGCGGCGACCGGCAAGCCGATCGCGTCGCTCGCCGCCCACGCGCCGCGGACGCCGGAGGGCTATCTGTCGGCGCTGTACGCGGTCGCCGTCAGCCCGGACGGCAAGTACGCGGCGAGCGGCGACCGCGCCGGGTTCGTGCGCGTGTGGGATCTGTCGGCCGGCAAGGCGCTCGCCGAGTTCCGCGCCGCCGAGCTGTATACATTCGACGCCCTCAAGCGGGCGCGGGCCATCGGCGGTGTGCGCGGCCTGGCGTTCTCGCCGGACGGTTCGCGCCTGGCCGTGTCCGGCATTGGGCCGGTGACGAACGTGGACGGCTTCGTCGGACCCTGCCGCGTCGAAGTGTGGGACTGGAAGGCGGCGCGGCGGGTAGGCGTCGGCGAGAACAAGCATCAGGCGATCCTGAATCACGTCGCGTTCGGCCCGGAGGGAACTTGGCTCATCGGCGTCGGAGGCGGCGACGGCGGCGGGGCGCTGTTGTTGTGGGACTCGGCCGGGACCGCGGCGCCGCACATCGCCAAACCGAAGGGACATCTGCATGCATTCGTCCTGGACGCGGCCCGCACGCGCCTTTACGCCGCCGGTCACGGTGGTTTTCAGGTCTGGCGACTTTGCAACGGTTGACAGCTTTGCAAGAAAACGCGCTGAAAACGGTTAGTTCTCTTGCAAATGGCTGAGTTTTCTTGCAAAGCCGCACGTCCTTGTCAAAAAATGCTCAGTCAGGGTAAAATATAATAGAGAGTTGTACAAAGGCATTCATAACCGACAGGAAAACGCCAGTAGTTAACAAAGGTGTCGCTTAATGGCTATTGAAATCAACGATTACCTCGATGTAGAGCAACGCGCCTCCGATCTCAATCTCAAGGCCCCGGAGGGCGCTTGCATCCTGCCCCGGTACTTCGCCGACGCAAAGAACGTCACCGACTTACGCCACGAGTCGTCTGCTCTTGACCTGAAGACCATCTTCCGCGAGGCCGATCTCCCCATCACGGTCTACCAGCCTGACGTGGTGAAGATCCCCTACCTGCAAGAGAACGACATCACATGGGTCGGCCCACTGCTCTTCTTCAGTGCCGCCGCCCTCACCGAGAGCCCTCACCTCCTCGGCGCGTCGCTCGGCGTCATCGGTAACTACCTGACTGAACTCTTCAGAGGCTTGCCGAAACCGGGACGGGTGAGGTTGTCCGTCGTGATCGAGACTGCCACGACCAAAACGACAACGAAGACCACGAAGAAGATCGACTTCGACGGCCCGGCTGACAAGCTCTCCGAAATCAACGGACTCATCAAGGACATCAAGTGATGGAGCAGGCTACTGACGAAGGCATCAACCGGGAGATTCTCGAAGCCGTCAATGGCGGGATGCGCCACGCGCACTTCACCTGCGGAATCGAGTTCCAACGCGAGCACATCGAGAAGCTGGGATCTCTGCACGACCGGCTGGCGAGGCTCCGACACTACTTCATCAGCAAGTCTGACGAGCCGCGTGCCAACGCCGCCTTCCGAGCCCAAATGCTCGTTTCGGGCACCAAACATTTCTTGGAGATGTGGGTGCGACTGAAGGAGGACGAGCCCGGTAAGGCATGGATCAGTCTAGTGGAGGCGCAACAAAAGTTCGAAATCGCCCAGCGGATCCTCTTCGACCCGGTAACTGACAATTTCCTCCATCACCTGTTGGCGGTCGAGCAGACCGTCTTCCCGCCCCAGACTTTTTGTAGCAGCGCCTATAGCTATTCGGAGGCGTCCTGCACGATATGCGGTGGTAAATATGGGGAATGCGGCCACATTAGCGGGCGGATCTACATGGGTCAGATCTGTCGGCGCAAGCCTTACGAGCCGAGTTTGACAGAGATCTCGATTGTATTCACACCCAGAGACAAACGCTGTCGGATCGAGGAGTACGCCGAGGACGGCAAGGTCTACTGCACGCTGACGCGCCGGGAGCTACCGCAGAGCGAGCGGGTAGATCCGAGCGTTAAGTACGTGCGCGGCACTACTCAGTATTTCGACTGAGCAGAGCGGGGTGATTTGTGGAATGGGCATCAGTTGCCGAGATGCAGAAGGACGTGAACGAGAGCTTCGACGCGAGTTTTCGCTACTGCTACGCAAGCTGCGGCCACGAACTCCAGACCGAGCAGCAACACCGAGTACATGCCTTTCTCCAGCGGCTCGAAAAGTATCGGCAGGAGGCCATCGGCGCGCAGGACGAGGAGGCAGCTAACGCCGCGTTCGTCGCTCTCTGCATCGTGGAAGGACTCCTCAATCACTTGCAACTGTGGCTGCTGCTCAAGGCCGACCGCATGGAAGAGGCGTGGGACCAACTCGTCGAGGCGCAGGACTCGGTGCAGATTGCCCTGCGGTTCGTCCAGAGCGAGTTGCTCCAGCACTGGTACATAGAGTTACTGGCGCTGGAGAACCTGCTCTTCCCACCCCAACAGTTCGTCAGTTCGTCGCACTCCTTCGGCTACGCGGAATGCACGATCTGTGACAAGGTGTACGGCGAGTGCGAGCATGTCGCCGGTCGGCTCTACATGGGGCGGATGTGCGGCAAGCGCGTCAAAGAGATCGGTGCCGTGGACCACGTGGCCATCGTGGACCACCCTCGGGACAAGGGGTGCCGCTGGATGAAGGTGAAGCATGACGACGGTTATATGTACTGCACACTAACTCTTCGGCAGCTTGAAAAAGCGGCTGATAGTCAAGGTAACGTCGAGTTATGCGTTCTCCGCGCTCGGTAGATGACGGGCAGAAGACCATCACTCTACGGAGTGCAGAGCGTTTTCTTGCAAGTGGTCGAGTTCTATTGCAGAATGGCATTTCCTTACAAAGCGGCCTTGCCATGCAATTGATGATTGCAAGAAAACGCGGCGGCGTGCAAGGAAACGAGGGCGGTTGCAAGGAAAGCGGGATCGTCATGCTGCGGTCATGGTTCGTTGTGCGCGGCCTTACCATCCTCATCTGATGTGCTGTCGTTGATGGATTCGTATGGAGCTTCTGTCGGGCGCACCAGTCGCAAAGGGGTGCTACGGCAACCATAAATGATGGCGTAGCCCAGAATGAGCGGGATCAAGAGGTAAACACGGTAGCGGCGATACCAGGGCTGCGCGGCTTGATGCGGTTCAACCTGCCGGCGCATGTACCGTAGCGCTTGTCGTAGCCGCAATCGCCGTAGACGCCGATCCATTTGCAAGCCTCTTTGAGGAAAGCCTCTTTAGGGCCTTGCTTCGGCTCTCTATTATTGTGTCGCGTCGCAGGGGCGGATGCCAGGGAAACCTCGCAATGGCACAGAAAAAAATCCGGCTAAGCAAGGAAGCCGCCCATCCTGCAAGGAAACGCCCGCAAAATCTTCGATTGCATAGCAAGGCCTGAACACATGATTTCCAGATGCGCCGTCCTGACCGTCGCCCTTTTTCTTGCCGTCGCCGCTTCCGTGCGCGCCGCCGAACCGGAACAAACGCCGATCTTCGTATCCGGCCGAGAAGGCTATCACACCTATCGCATCCCGTCGCTGATTGTCACGAAGAAAGGGACGCTACTCGCCTTCTGCGAGGGTCGCAAAAAAGGTCGCGGCGATGCCGGCGACATCGATCTGTTGCTCAAGCGCAGTTTCGACGGCGGCAAGACGTGGGCGAAAACGCAGGTCGTCTGGGACGACGGCGAAAACACCTGCGGCAATCCCTGTCCGGTCGTCGATGCGCGGACCGGAACCATCTGGCTGTTGCTGACGCGTAACCTCGGCCGCGATACCGAGAAGATGATCCTTGACGGCACGAGCAAGGGAACGCGCACCGTGTGGGTGACGAAAAGCGACGACGACGGCGCGACGTGGAGCAAGCCGATTGAGATCACCAAGGACGTGAAGAAGCCGGACTGGACGTGGTACGCCACCGGGCCGGGCGTCGGCATCCAGCTGAAGACGGGCCGGCTGGTCGTGCCGTGCGATAATTACGTGGCCGGCAGTAAGGTGCAACAGTCGCACGTCCTCTTCAGCGACGACCGGGGGAAGACGTGGAAGCTCGGCGGCGTGGTCGGCCCGCAGTGCAACGAATCGCAGGTCGTCGAACTGCAAGACGGCCGTTTGCTGCTCAACATGCGCAGCTATCGTGGGGACAATCGCCGCCTTATCGCGATCAGCAAGGACGGCGGCGAGACGTTCGCGAAGCCCGTCGCGGATCGGCAACTCATCGAGCCGGTTTGCCAGGCGAGCATCCTGCGCTGTCCGGGCGAAGGCGGCGGCATTCTGTTCGCGAACCCGGCCAGCACGAAACGCGAGAAGATGACCGTGCGCCTCAGCCGCGATGAGGCGAAGACGTGGCCCCATGCCCGCGTGCTGCACGACGGCCCGTCGGCCTACTCGTGCCTGGCCGTGCTGCCGGACGGCACCATCGCTTGCCTGTACGAATGCGGCGATCGAAGCGCGTATGAGACGATCGCGCTCGCGCGCTTCTCCCTCGACTCGCTGACTGATGCTCCTTCCCCGGAGGTGTCAAAAGCAGATCGGCCGCGCTTGATCGTGCTTACCGACATCGGCGGCGATCCCGACGATCAGCAGTCGATGATCCGGCTCATGCTGTACAGCAACGAGTTCGACATCGAGGGGCTGATCGCCTCGGCCGCCGGTATTCCGGGCGAGCTGAAGAAGGACGTCGTTCGGCCGGAGTTGATCCGGGAGATCGTCCAGGCTTACGGGAAGGTTCGGGAGAACCTGCTGCTGCATGCTCCCGGCTATCCCACCGAGAAACAATTGCTCGATCGTGTCAAATCTGGAAACCCTCAGCGCGGGACGGTCAGCATCGGAGAGAGCAAGGACACGGAAGGCTCTAACTGGCTCATTCGCGTCGTGGACCGCAGCGATTCGAGGCCGGTCCATGTCGCCATCTGGGGCGGCCCGACTGAGTTGGCTCAGGCGCTGTGGCGGGTCCGTCACGATCGCCGCCCCGACGAGGTGAAGCGCTTCGTGTCTCGACTGCGCGTCTATGCCGTCAATCATCAGGACAATACCGGACCCTGGATACTCGAAAACTTCCCCGATCTGTTCTACGTTCTGGGCCGCCAGTCCGAGGGCCGCGACATGCGGGAAGCGGCCTACCGCGGCATGTATCTGGGAGGGGACGAAGCGCTCACGTCGCGGAAGTGGATCGACGCCCACGTCCGCGAGAACCACGGCCCACTCGGCGCGCTCTACCCGACGCGGACCTGGACGGCGCCCAACCCGCACGGGACGCTGAAGGAAGGCGATACGCCGTCGTGGTTCTTCTTCCTGCCCAACGGTCTGGGTGATGCCGACCACCCCGAATGGGGCGGCTGGGGTGGCCGATTCGAGAAAGCCGGACGCGGCCTGTGTCGGGATGGGCGCGACACGGTGGGCGAGATCACCGACGCGCGGACGACGGTTTGGCGCTGGCGGCCGGCGTTTCAGGCGGACTTCCAGGCGCGCATGGACTGGTGCGTCAAACCGTTCCGTGAGGCCAACCATCCTCCCACGGCCGGCTTCCGGGGCGAGGCGTCGCGGAAGGTGGTTCGGCTCGAAGCCGCGCCGGGAGAGCGGCTGGCGCTCGATGCCCCCGGATCGAAAGACCCGGATGGGCAACGCCTCGCTTTCAAGTGGTACGTCTACCGGGAGGCGGGCACCTATCGGGGCGAGGCGTTGCTGGAAAACGCGGAGGCGAACAAGGCGACCTTGCGCGTTCCGAAAGACGCCGCCGGCAAGACCATCCACGTAATCCTGGAAGCGACCGACGATGGATCACCGAGTCTCACCGCGTATCGCCGGATCGTCGTCTCCGTCCGTCCTTTGACCCGGAGTTCCCAGATGACTCGCCCGTATTGGCATGGCGTTTGCGCCTTTTCCTCTGCAAAACACTGATCCTGGACATGGACAGTTCGGTGAGCGAGACCTACGGCCACCAGCAGGGCACCGCTTTTGGGAAAACTTTTTCCACTCTCACCTTCGGTAGTTTAGAGCGATTTCGGAGTTTCTGTAGCGGAACTCTCACGAGTTCCGCTACACCTTCTCGAAAAGTCTCTAGAATCCACCATTCGCGTCGAAACTGAGGCTCGGGAGAGGGCCATCTGGGAAAGATCGGTTTACATTATGACACCCAGCTTGTGGGCGAAATGGATCCAACGCGGACTGTCGCGGCCAGGCACGTCGCGCCGTACACCGGCGCGGCGACGAGTGCGGCCGTGTCTGGAAGTGTTGGAGGATCGCACGGTGCCAACCGTCTTCAACGTCGGCCCTGGCGACGTGGCGACCCTGATTGCCGACATCAACACGGCCAACAGCAACGGCCAGAGCAATATCATCAACTTAACCCAAAGCACCTACGATCTGACGGTGATCAACAACTCCTGGTATGGACCCAACGGTCTGCCGGCGATCTCCAGCAATCTCACCATCCACGGCAACGGCGCCGTCATCCAGCGTGACAGCAACGCCCCCAACTTCCGGCTGTTTTACGTGTCGGGCGGGAGGGAGTTGGCTGCGGGCAGCTTAACGATGGATAACGTGACCCTTCAAGGTGGTGTGGCCAAGGGCGGCGACAGCAATCACGGCGGCGGCGGTCTGGGTGCGGGCGGAGCGATCTTCAACCAGGGCACCCTGACCTTGACGGATGCGACGCTGGATAACAATCAGGCGATCGGCGGCAGCAGCGGCGTCTCCACTGCGGGCGACGGAGGCGGCGGGATGGGCGGCGATGCGCCCCTCAATGGTGATGGCGGCGGCTTCGGCGGCAGTTCGCTCCTTGGTTTCGGGGGCAACGGCGGCACGGGCGGTCCGGGCGGCGGCGGTGGTGGAGGCGGTTTCCTGACGGGGGCCGATGGAGCAATCGCCTCCGCAACCAGTCCGGGCGACGGCGGTGGTCTGGGTGGATTAAGCTCCCGAAGCGTTCGTGCCGATGGCGGCATGGGTGGCCAGGGAAGCGGCAACGCGCAAGCAACAGCCTCGGGCGCTGGTGGCGCTTTCGGGTTCGGGGGCGGCAACGGCCTGGGCAGTAGCGGCAGCGGCGGTGGGGGCGGCGGCGTCGGCGGTGGCGGCGGCGCCGCCGCGTTTCAAGGCGGCAACGGCGGCTTTGGCGGCGGAGGCGGTGCCAGCGGCAACGGCGTCACCCCGGGACTGGGTGGCTTTGGCGGCGGGGGCGGCAGCCCTGGCAACAGCGTCAACCCGCTCGGCGGCTCGGGTCTTGGCGGAGCCATCTTTAACATGGGTGGCGACATCGCCCACCCCGGCAGCGGACAGGTTACCCTGGTCAACTGCACCCTCACCAACAACACCAGCCAGGGCGGCACCGCCGGCGGCACTATCGCGGGAGGCGAGGCAGATGGCAGCGCGCTGTACAATCTCGATGGCAATGCCACCCTCACCAACGATACCGTGGCTGGCAATAGCGACGACGACCAGTTCGCAGTTCCCGGCAATTTCGGCGGATCGCCCATCGAGAATGAAGCCTTTGGCAACGACATTGCCACGGGCAATCCCGTCCAGGCCACGCTTCTCCTCAACAACTGCATTCTGGCCGCAACAAGCAGCGATCTTTTCGCCCTGAGTTCCGGTGCGGCCAACGGTGCGGGCACCAATACGGCCACGGTCAGCGGCAGCCACAACTTGGTGTGGAGTAACGGCGGTTTCTTCGGCGTAAGCAGAGGCAGCATCGGCGCCGGCGTCATCACCTTGACGGCCGACCCCATGCTCGGGCCGTTGCAAAACAATGGGGGACGGACACCGACCCTCTTGCCCCAGGCCGGCAGTCCCGCTCTCGGCGCCGGCGACCCGAGCCTCGCTCCGTCCACCGACCAACGCGGCCAACCGCGTCCGCCCAACGGACCCACCGATCTCGGCGCCGTCCAGGTGTCGGTAGCCTCCACGGGCGGCGGTGGCGGCGGAGGCGGTGGCGGTGGCGCGGGGAATACCACGTCGCCTCCCGCTCTGTTCCAGGCATTGCTCTCGCTATATCTCGACGGGGCCATCCTGGAGTTAAACAACCTGACCTATGAATTCATCCATGGCGATGACTTCAACATCGATAACTACTTTGGAACGCCGTCCCAGCTCGCGGTGGTGCAAGCAAATGCGGCCGCGGCGGGAATCAACTACGACGCCATCAGACCCCTGGCGGCAGCCCTCGAACAATTCACGGGCCACAATGCTCTTAATTCCCTAGACGACTTGCACTTCAACGTGCCGTATGGGGAGCCGTTCGGTTTGTTCGCCGCGGCGGCCGGAGCGGCAGCAGCGGATCAGGCCGTGCAGAGCTGAATGATCTGTTGAGGATCTTGTTTCGTCGCCTCCGACTTGATAATTCAGAACCTGTTGAGGGCTGGACTGGCGAAGATACATTTGAAGAAGTCAATTCCCTGGTGAACGGCCGGCGTCAGCCGGCCCGTCCACTTCACCAGTCTCTTTCATCCTTCGGGTGGCCCCGTCCTGGATCTGCTTCTCAATGTCCAATCCGACTTCCGCGCTCCACGCCGCGAGCAGGCACCGCGTCGTCGGACCCAGCTCGCCTCCTCCGACGGCTACGCCGTTGATCTTCGTGACCGGCATCAGACAGTAGGGCGTGCTGGTAAGGAAGGCCTCGTCGGCGTTGATCGCGTCGTAAACCTGGATGTCGCGCTCGACGAACGGGATGCCGAGCTTGCCGGCCAACTCAATGACCATCGCCCGGCTGACGCCCGGCAGCGTGTTGACCGTGGTCGGCGAAACGAGGACGCCGCGCTCGACGATCAAGAAATTGGCCGTGCTCGTCTCGGTCACGTTGCCGGCCAGGTCGAGCAGCAGCGCCGACGCCTCGGGATCGACCAGCCGCGCTTCCTGGTCCGCGAGGTAGAAGTGCATTCGGCTGCGATACTTCATCTTCGGATCGTAGCACTGCGGCGGGACGTGACGAATCGACGGCGTGACGAGATGCGCCCCCGTTCGCATCTTCTTCGCCCACAACTCGAACGGTAGAGGGAAGGTGTGGACGCAAACGGTCGGCGTCGTCCGCGCCGGTCGTCCCGACATTCCGGCGTAAGAGGGATACTCGCCGGCCGTGACGAAGTGGATCAGGCCGAGTTCCCCGGCGTCGTCGAGCAAACGCGCGTTGTGTTCGATCAGCTCGTGGGAGACAGCGGTCAATTGCTCGTGGGACAGACCGATGTCCATGCGCGTGTAGCGCAGCGAGCGGAACAGCCGATCGAGGTGCGCGTCCAGCCGCCAGGGTCGTTTGTGGAAGGTGCGCGTCTGCTCGGTAACGGTGGCCCCCAGCACGATGCCGGCATCGTAGATGGCGAGGTGCGCCTGCGAGGCCGGCACCGTCTGACCGTTGAGATAGACAAGCGGTTCGTTCATGAGATCAGGCATTCGGTTTCCGTCGTTGCTTCAAATGAAATAGACCGGGACGGATTATACAACGGACTTCTCGCCGCAGTGGGTTAGAATGACGGCTAATCGTGAGCGATCCTCCCGCAATGACGACGAGGCAACCTCCCATGCCCGCGAAGCCCGAAGGACGGAAGTTTCTGACCGAAGCCGACGCGTTCCGCGACGTGAGCCGCGGCAATCCGAAACCGCACAGCCTGAAAGGCGAGGCGCTGGTCAAGGCCAGGCTCACGCCGGCGGACTGGCGGCTGGAGATCGTCGGCGACGGCTCCGTGAAGATTCAGCGCCCACGCCGCCTGGAGGACGGCGCCGTCGATCTGCCGACTCTGGAGGATCTCGGCAAACGGCACGGCGTCAAGTTTCTCAAGTCGATGCAGTGTCTCAACATCGCCCAGCCGCTCGGTCAAGGGTTGTGGGAGGGCGTGCCGCTGGGCGAGGTGTTGAAACTCGCCGGCAAGATCCGCGGCGCCCGCCGCATTTTCTGGTGGGGTTTCCACAATAACGACCCCAAACAGCTCTTTCAGTCGTCGCTCAGTTACAGTCAGGTGATGGAGACGCCGCCGGGGAACCTGCCGGTGTTCGTCGCCTATCGGTTAAACGGTCGGCCGATCTCGCTGCTGCGCGGCGGGCCGGTGCGGATGATCGTGCCGTGGGCGCACGGTTTCAAGTCGATCAAGTGGCTAGAGCGCATCACGCTGACCAACAACTACAAGGCCAACGACACCTACGCCGAGGCCGGCAACGATCCGGAATCGTACCTCAAGACGATGGCCCGCATCGACGACGGCCCGGCGTCATTCGCGGCAGGCAGGCCGATCACGCTCACCGGCGTGGCGATGGTCGGCTGGTCCGGTCTGCGTCGCGTCGAATACTGGCTGCGTCCGGACACGGGCCGGCACGGACAACTCGACGAGGATGACGCGGCCTGGAAGACGGCCGAGTGGAAGCCGTGTGCGATCGACCCACCGCCGGAGGACTGGACCGGCCAGCTTCCCGACGGCGTGCGGCCGCGCGATGTGTGGGGCTTCGATCCGCGCACGAACCGGCCGAAGGAATGGCCGCTGCGCTATAGCGTCGTGTCGTGGTCGGTGACGCTGAAAGATCTGTCGCCGGGCGCCTACGAGTTCCGCGTTCGCAGTGTGGACCTGAACGGCCACGCCCAACCGGAGCCGCGGCCGGAGCCGAAAACCGGACGGAACGAAATCCAGAGCAAGACGATCCTGGTGATGCGTTAAGAAGAACGCTCCGGACCCCCAGCTCTTCTCAATAATCCGGGACGGGCTGTCCGTCATTGCGGCTGGCCAGCAATCCGAGGATCGCCGGGTCGATGCTGCGATACAAGGAACGCACGCTGCCGTCGCAGAAACTAAACTGGACGACGGCTGTGTGATAGCTGCCGAACACCGGACTGATCTCGGTCCTCGTCTGGGCCAGGGGATAATCGGGTCCAGCGGGGCGCGCGTGGCTGAGATAACAGTCGCCGTTGTACGCCGAGCTGTCGAGCGGTCCCTCGCGGAAATGGTTCTCGGGCACGTGCTTTTCGCCTACCAGGAAGGTGTTGCTCAGGCCGTCGGTGATTTCCGCGAAGCGAACGCCCACACCTCCAGACTGGAGGTAGCTTCCGTTGCTCGGGGATTCCATTCACATAAAGGCCGCGGTGCCCAGGCAGGCGGCGTAGTCGATCAGGGCGCCCGGCACCTCCGGACCGAACTGCTCGCCGCATATCCAGTGTTGATCGCCCGAAATGCTGTAACCCGCCGTGGAAGCGATGCGCCGGCTGGGACAGAAGTAGATGGGCACCGACGTCAAGCGGGCCACGTCGCCTTGATCGTAATAGCTGAGCGACAGGTTCCAGCGGTTGAAAAGGTTGATCTGCTCGATGTAGGGCATGATGAGGACGGTCCAGGTAGCGCCGGTGTCGCCGAGGCAGCGCGGCGGCAGCTGGTTGTAGACCGACTCGTACTGGTGCATCGCCAGAGTGATTTGCTTAAGGTTGTTGGCGCAGCTGGTGCGGTTGGCCGCCTCGCGCGCCTGTTGCACGGCCGGCAACAGCAGGCCCACCAGCAGCGAAATAATGGCGATGACCACGAGCAGCTCCACCAGCGTGAAGCCGCCATGCGGGCGGCGGACGGAAGACGCAATCACGGAACACCTCCTGGAGATGGGATGGGTTCGATACGTAACCGCTCAGCCGATTTCGGAAAAGAGACATTTTAGACCTTTACACCAAAACAATTCGATTTCGTGTTGTGGGTTGGGCTGAAAGCGGGATGAAACGGCCCAACAAGGGGCCGAACTTCCAGTATCGCACAAAACGATCAGCGGAAAACGATCATGCGTTTGGGGATTTCAATGCGAAGCCTGCCGTCGCCCCCAGCCGCCGCCGCGGGCAGTTCCAGACGCAGCCACTCGACGGTTGAGGGCGGCGCCTCGAAGACTACCACGTCCTCAACCGATTTCCCCGAGGGGATGGATGACTTCAAGGCGCGGCCCACGACACGCCGGTCGGTGGGGAAGGTCTTGAGGTGGTAGCTCTTGCCTTGGTTATCGCGTAACAGCGGCGCTTCGGGCATATCCTCGCCGGCCCATCCGGTGTAGGGAAGGGCACGGGTGATGCCCGCGTTGGTGACACGCAGACGGATCACCAACCCGCGCTCCGCGGCCGGCCTTCGGCCCTGGGTCCGTTCAAACGGCACCGCGCCCACCATCGCCCAGACGACGCGGAGACGCACATCGCCCTGGTGCAGGGCGTCCTTGCTGGCGTCGGCCCAAAGCGTTTCGCCTGCCGCTGCGGGCCGCAGGTCGCCCTGACCGCTCAATGCAAGTACAGCCGGTTCTCCGCGAGTTGCGAACGGCTGCGGGCTTCTCAAAGGACTCAGGCCGAGGACATGCGGCGCGAAGGCGGCCACAAGCGTGGCCGCCAGCCCCACCATCAACCCTGCCGCTGCCAGGACCGGATACCGCTTCCGCCGCCAAACCAACAGGCAGCCGGCGACACCGAGCAACAGAGCCAGCAGTCCCAGAAGGAAGGTAAGCAACCCGCTATGAAAGATGGCGGCTGTCAACAAAGCCAGACTGCCCAGCAGGAAGGAAACCAGCCCGGTCGAAAAATCCGCGGACCAATCTGCTCGCGCACCTGCCCCCGGCACCGGCAAGGGCAATCCCCTCTCTTGCGGGAGCGGCGAACGGACAGGCCCGGCTTCGATTGTCCCCTCTGCCGCGAGGACGGATGGAGATGGCAGGGGTGTTGGGATGTCGACGGATGTCGCCGGCGTTTCGGCTTTCTTGACGACAATCCGTGGGGTGCGCGTCGCCGTCCGGACCTCCGACATCGGTGCCAGCGTAAAGCAACTGTGGCAGCGCGGGCATTCGACGCTGCTTCCCAGACGATGATCGGGAACACCCTGAAGCATCAGGCGACAGAACGTACATTCCGCGACGAACGGCATGGCGATTCCCCCCACGGTGGGATGAATTCGCCCCCCCAGCTCCGGGTCGGATTTGCGCGCATTATCATCGAGCGCCCGCGCACCGGAGTCAACAACAATCGCCGACCATCACGAATGGATTGACATTTTCGGCGACGCGCGCGCGACTCAAACCGTGGGCAGTTGCCAAGGATCGCGCCGTGCGCGGTCGAGCCACTTGTCGGCTTCGGAGTCGCCGACAAAATGCCAATGCTCCGGATCCCAGCGCAGTTTGCGATGGTTCCAATAGGCCAGGTTGCCGAGGTGGCAGACCGTCACCGAGCGCGCGCCGATCTCCACGTCGCAGAGAGGTCGGCGGCGCGAGCGGACGCACTCGATCCAATCGCGTTGATGACCCGGCGATTTGTACAAACGCACGTCGTGAACGCCTAGCGGCTGCTTAATGATGTCGGCCGGATCGCTGGCCAAATAACCGCGATCGACGAACACTTTGCCGTCGCTGCCGGCGAACGTGAGGCCGCGAACATTCTTCCCCGCGTCGTCCTTATCGGCATGGAGGACGACGACGCCGTTGGCGTAGACGTATCGAAGTCCCTTCTCCGCCTTGGCATCCTCGGGCGGGATGATCTCGACCGGCCCGGAATCATCCATGCCGAGGCCCCATTGCGCGATGTCGAAATGGTGGGCGCCCCAATCGGTCATCATCCCGCCCGAATATTCACGGTAGTTGCGCCAGTTGGGAAAGTGTTTGTGAACGCCGCGCGGACTGAGAACCGAATTATACGGCCGCCGCGGCGCTGGTCCCAGCCAGCGGTCCCAGTCGAGGCCGGGTTCGGCCGACTCCTCCGGCAGGTCGCACGGACGGCTGGGACCGCCCACGTTGACGTAGACCGTTTTCAATTTGCCGATGCGCCCGCTGCGCACCAGTTCACAGGCCAGGCGGAACTCTTTGTCCGACCGCTGCTGACTGCCAGTCTGAAAGACACGGGCGTACTTGCGCACGGCATCGCGCATCGTCTTCGCCTCGTGGATCGTCAGCGACAGAGGTTTTTCACAGTAAATATCCATGCCGGCCCGGCACGCCTCAATGACGGGGATGGCATGCCAGTGGTCCGGTGTGGCGATGACGACCGCGTCGATGTCTTTGCGGGCGAGCAGTTCGCGGAAGTCGTTGTAGGCCGCGCAGCCCTTGTACTCGCCACTTTTCTTTTTCTCGCCGTAGCGCTGCTCCACGGTCTTTTTCGCATTGTCACGACGGTTGGTGTCCACATCGCAAACGGCCAGGACTTGCACATCGCCCTGGCCGAGAAAGTGACCGAGATGGCCGCGGTTCTGCGTTCCCACGCCAATGAAGCCCAGCGTGATGCGATCGCTTGCCGGTGTGGTCTTCTTGTCGTCGGCGCCGGCTACGGCGGATGCGCGGATCGGTAGTGTCAGAGCGGCGGCAGCGGCTCCCTGGACGAAGTGACGGCGAGTGAGGCGCGTCTTGTGCGTACTCATGGGGGTCCTCTCGAATGATTCAAAATGTTCGGGATCGGGCGGATGCAAAAACGAGATTACCGCAAATCGCACGAGATACAAGCACGACTTTTTCCGAGTTCGGAAATCGCTACCGGGACGTATTCGAGACCCCCCGGCGAGCGGGGCGTGTGAACGTCCCGCTCAGGAGGTTGAGAAACCACGTCTACATCGCCTTCGCCTTCTGCTTCTTGGCATCCCAGCCGTACACCTTCCGTTCCCGGTACGACTTGACGCCCAGCGTGATGGCGACGTTCGTCCGCAAGCCCAGGCTAACGGGACAGTACAACTCGATCTTGGGGTCACGGATCGCTCGCACCAGATTCGCCCGGTGCTTGGCCTGGTCCCCGCGTTCCCCCTTGAGCACCACCCGCTCCTTGATCCGGCCGGTCCCCTGCGGCTCGACGATGGCCTCGATCGGTTCCTCGGGGTCGTCGGAGCGGATGCGGATGGTGGCGTCGTGGCCGGCGATGAGTACGGGCAGCCGCGTCTCGTTGTCCATGCAACTGACCAGCGTCACGGTCGGCCCGCCGGGGTAGTCCAGGGTGGTGGTATACATATCGGGCACTTCGCGGTCGTCCGGCCCGCCGCCGCGTTGGGCCGGAATCGTGTGCCCACGGTTGAAGACCCAAATGCCCCCAGAGGCCACCACGCGCTCGGGGTACTCCAGGCCCGTGGCCTTGAGGAGCTGCGCCAGCGTGTGGAAGAGCAAATCGGTGGCCACGCCGCCCGAGTAGTCCCAGTAGCAGCGGAACTGGAAGAACCGCTTGGGATCCCAATCGCGCTTGGAGGCGAGTTGCTGGCCGGCGCAGGTGAACTTGTGCCCCAGCCATTTGTCCCAATCCAGATGGGCGTCGCCGGGATCCTTGATTTCCTCCCAATCGCCGAAGTCGCGCCACGGGCCAGCGGTGTTGTTGCGGTTGTAACCGGAGAGAATCATCACCAGCTTGCCGATGCCGTTTTTGCGAATGTGTTCGCGGATTTTGTCGAGCAGCTCGAAGCTGGTGGCCTGGACGCCCACTTGGACGCGGATCTTGTCCTTGTGCTCCTGCTCCACCTTGGCCAGTTCCAGAGCTTGCTCGATGGTGTGGCACATCGGCTTTTCCAGGTAGACGTGCTTGCCGGCCTTGATGGCGTCGATGGCCATGTGTGCGTGCCAGTGGTCGGGAGTGGCGATGAGCACGGCATCGACCTTGGAGTTGTTGAGCACGTCCTCATGTTGCTGGACCGGGACGGCCGGCGCACCGATGAAGTGGGCGGCCTTCTCAGCCCGCTTGCGATAGACGTCGCAGGTCTGGAGGACGTCGAGGTTCAGGCTTTCCTGTTGGCGTTTCAAGCCGCGCAGGTGCCCGCTGCCCATGACACCCAGGCCAATGACCCCGAAATGGATGCGCTCGTTGGCGCCCCGGACGCGGGCATAGGCCCGGGGTGCCAGGGCAGCAACGCCGGCCGTGGCCGCGGACACTTTCAAGAAATCGCGACGGGAATAGTGCATTCTTCGGCTCATGGGGAGACCCCTTTCCATTTGCCAAATGGGAGGTAAAAGGAAGTTGACTGCGAGTGCTGGAGATCCTAGCCGGAGCGGAAAACGTCGTCCAGAAGGTTTCCGCCCCCTCCCGCGGGTGGTTAACCTCATTCGCTGAAGTCGCCATCGAGGCGTGAGGAGTCCATCGGGGAACGATCCGGTTGCAGGTTTCGGCGGCCTCAGTACGATGGAGCATGCGAACCCGATTGAGGATGCCTCTCCCCGCACTCGCGGCAGTCCATCGTCAACAAGGGCCGGCGTATGGGAACCAGATCGATCCGGGGCCGCTTGCTGGTCTCCTCGTGTTCGTCCTGGCGGCGTGCCTCTTCGTGACGGCACGAGTGCGTGGCGAACGCATCACCCTACCGTCAAACAGGTATCTCATCCCTACAATGTCCCAACCGTCCCTTTCCTCCGCCAAGGAGTCCTACCCATGAAGCGCGTTCTTCCGTTGCTGACTCTCGCTTTGTTCGCACCCGTCCTTCGGGCCGAACAACCCAAGAATCTCCTGAACGTTCCCTACGGCCAGCATCCCCGGCAGGTACTGGATTTTTACCCGGCGCAGTCGGACAAGCCGACGCCGGTCGTTTTCTACATCCACGGCGGCGGCTGGCGCAACGGCGACAAGAAAATGAATCCCAAGCCGTTTCTCGATAAGGGCATTTCCGTTGTGGCCATCAACTATCGCTTCGTTCAGCAGGGTGAGAAAGAGAAGGTCGTGCCGCCCGTGAAGGCGCCGCTGGAGGATGCCGCTCGCGCCTTGCAATTCGTGCGTTCCAAAGCCGGCGAGTGGAACCTCGACAAGAAACGCATCGGCGCCACCGGCGGATCGGCCGGCGGTTGCTCGTCGCTCTGGCTCGCCTTCCACGACGACATGGCCGACCCGAAGAGCAAGGATCCCATCGCGCGCGAATCGACGCGCCTGTACTGCGCGGCCGTCAACGGCGCTCAGACCTCGCTCGATCCGCGTGAGTTGCGCGAATGGATGCCCAACTACGGGTACGGGGCACACGCCTTCGGGTTGTCGAACTTCCAGAGCCTGATCGACAATCGCGACAAGGTTCTCAAGTGGATCAAGGAATACTCGCCCATCGAGCACGTCACCAAGGATGATCCGCCGATCGCTCTGTTTTACGGCGGCGACAAGGATGCCAAGGTCGGCGATTCCCCCAAGGATCCGACCCACTCTCCCATCCTGGGCATCAAACTCGAAGAGAAACTGAAGGCGACGGGCGTCGAGGTGATCCTGGTCTACCCGGGACGCCCCAATGAGAAATACAAGACCAGCGCGGATTACCTCATCGATCGTCTGCTGCGGAAGTAGCCCCATATCAAGAGGCAGTAACGATATGGCGAGCCGGGAGCGTCAGCGACCGCAGCCCTCCGGTCGCTGACGCTCCCGGCTCGCCAAAAAGAGAGCCGCTAAAGGCGCGGCCGGCAATCACTTCTTCAGTGCCTTGTCGAGGAACTCAAACAACGCCTTGGTGGCCGGATCGTCGGGCAGGCCAAGATCCGCGTTGATCTTGTTGTGGGTGGTCTCTTTGGCGCCGAAGACCGTGACAAGAACTCCCGCCTCTTTCAGTACGTTCCCCAAACGCCGCGCTTGCGCGCTCGTGTCGGGATGCTCGGCGACGTGCAGGATCAGGAAGGGAGGAATCCCTTTGTCCTTGGCCACGTGCGTGACGGCGGAGAAGTCACGATGCTTCGCGGGGTCGTTGCCGAACTTCTCGCGATGACCGAATTTCGCTTTCGGCAGGCCATGCACTCGCCAACGGGTCTCCGCCGTCTCAATGATGGCCGGCACGTCGAAGGTGTCTCCATCGACGGGCACGCAGCCTTTGAGGAGGGCGAAGGACAGACCCTCGGCCTTCAGATAACGGTCGTCGGTGCAGATCAACGCGGCCAGCTGGGCACCGGCGGAATGGCCCATGATGAAAAGGCGCTTCGGATCGCCTCCATACTCGGCGATATGCTCGTGCGTCCAGCGGATGGACTTGGCGATGTCGCGCACGATGGTCGCCATGTCCACGCTCGGCAAGAGCCGGTAGTTGGTGGAGACAAAGACGAATCCTTTGTCCACGAAAACCTTCGGCTTGATCTGGACACTCGTTTTGTCGCCCGTTTGCCATCCGCCGCCGTGAATCCAGAAGACCACGGGCAGGTTCTTTGCCTTCGGCGGGGAATACACATCGAGCACCTGGCGCTCGTGCCCCTGCTCGGTGTAGGGGATGTCGCGTTTGACGTTCTGGACTTTGTCCTGTTGCGCGGCCAGGGTCTTGCGGAAAGCCCGCTCCTTGAGCGCGACGTACTCCTTGTAGCCCCGTGGATTCACGAAGGGGTTTGCCTGTCCCTTCTTGAGGAGAGCGTGCCGTTCGACCATGCCGTAATAGCCGCCGTGCGCCCCGAGAAATACATCGCAGGGAAGGCTCTTGAGGACTGCGAAGGTCTTGGCGTAGTCGTCGGCAATTTCGGGGTAATCCTTGTTGTTGACCAGCTGAAACCCAGGATTGACGTTGGGGCTGCCGATGACCACGACATCGTATTGCTTGCCGCCGTCCTCGACCTTCCAGGCCCAGGTCGTGCATCCGCGCGTGTGGCCGGGCGTCAAACGAGCGACCAAGGTGACGCCCCCAAGTTTGACCTCGTCGCGGTCCTTCAAAACGCGATCGACCTTGCAAGGATCCCAGCGGTCGGTGGTGTACATGTATTGGCCCTTGCCGCCCGAAGCGATGACCTGATCATCGCCGCCCATGACGTAGACCTTGGCGCCGGTCAGCTTTTGCAGTCGTGCATGGCCCGCGACGTGGTCCGAGTGGGCGTGGCTCGCCAGCAGAATCTTGACGTCGGTCATCTTGAAGCCGAGCGACTCGACCGATCTCTGAATCAAGGGAACCGTGCGGTCGAAACCGCTGTTGATGAGAATATGCCCCTCGGGAGTGGTTATGAGGTACGTGGCCAAATCCTTGGAACCGACGTAGTAAACATTGCCGATGACCTTGTGGGCCGGAAATGGCTCATACCAATCGGCGGGGCCTTGTCCAACGGCGGCCAGGGCCAGCACCAACGCGGTGGGAAGCATACGAAGACCTCCAGATTCAGGCGACGATTAGCGGCGAGCTGCCGCCGCGACGCGCTCCGCCGCGAGTTCGCGCGGGTGGCGTCGCGCGGCGCGGCGCGGCAGCGACGTGAGCACCACGCAAATGGTTTTGCTCGCGGGATCGGCCCAGAAGAGCGTGCCCGTGGAGCCGGTATGACCGAAGGTTTGTTCCGAACATCCGGGACTGCCGGACTCTTTGCCGACGCCAAATCCCAACCCTCGCGGTGTGAATTTCTCCGGATTGTGGTTCTGGATCATCCGCCGAGCCGTCTCGGGCTTAACGACCTTGCCGCGCGCTCCCATGAACTCGTCCAGAAACGTGGCAAGGTCCGGCGCGGAAGCGTGCGTTCCTCCCCAGGGAGCGCCGAGCTTCCGCCAGTAGGGACTGTTCCAATCCCACTCCTTGGCCTCCGGATCGCCGCTTCCCGATTCGGGCGCGGCGCCTTTCATTTGGCATATGACCATCTCTTCCAGCTTGAACCGTCCAAGTCCCTGAGCCGAGTGCTTCATGCTCAGGGGTTGAAAGACGGTGCGATCGACGAGCGTGCGAATGTCCGAGCCGCTGAGAAGCTCCGCAATCCGCGCCGCCAGCAAGATCCCCATGCTCGAGTATTGGTAGCGGGCGCCGGGGGCGAAATCGAGGCGCGTGCGCATAGTCTGTTCGGCGAACTCCGTCAGCGGGGCATGCTGCTTGCGCAGTTTGTTGTTGTCGGCCAGCTGATCGGGCAAGCCGGAGACATGCGTCAAGAGGTGACGAATCGTCGCCTTGTCGCGCCCATCGCCCGTGAATGCGGGCAAGAACTTCTTCACGCGGTCCTGGAGCTGAAATTTCCCTCGATCGAACAGAGTCATGAGGGCGGTCACGTTGATCGGCTTGGAAATGGAGCCGAGCAAGAACATCGCGTTGTCCGAGACCGCCTTGCCGAAATGGCTCGTAAACGACTCATCTCGGTGAACCACGTGCAGTACGGCGGACTCCACTTGCTTCTCCGTCGTGGCCCGCTCAAGCACTTCGGCCGCGTCATCCCATCGCCCCCCGCGCACGGCCGCGAACAAGGGGGAAGGGGTTGCAACGCCCAAGGCCGCCCCAAGAAACGCGCGTCGTTGCATGGCACCCATTCCTCCCAGAGAGCCAGCATTTGAAGTAATTGGAAGCAGGTTTCGCCCACAGGCTTAACCGCAATGGCTCCCATACTACGCGAATCACTCTGGAGTGCAACCTTCCCCAGGCGGATTCGGCGGAGACGCTTGTTCCCCACCCCCTCGCGGGATACAAATCCGCTGCGGGGAGAGGCGGTCCTCCTGTTCCCGTTCGCCCGCTCCGCCAGATGCTTCTCGAACCACCTTGTCTCACGGAGTATTCCCCATGCCGCGTCTCCCCGTCCGCGACCTGGTGCCGGCAGCCTTCGGTCTGGCTGCCCTCTGCCTCACCTCCGCCGCCCGCGCCGAGCAAGACCTGGCAACGGCGAAGTGGGTCCAGTCCACCGCCTACGTCGTGCCCAAGGAAACCGCCACCGAGGGCGAGGGCTACTTCTCCATCATCGAGGGGCACAATGGGCGGCTCTACATCGGAACGCACGCCAACGGGGTCAACTCGTGGCTGGTCGAATTCGATCCGGCTGCGGAGAAGATGAAGGTCGTCACCGACGCGCACAAGGCCATCGGCAAGGATCTCAAGGGCTTCGGCAGCCAGGCCAAGATCCACACGCGCAACAACACCGGCGCGTCGGGCAAGATTTACTTCGGCACCAAGCAGGGATACCCCGACACGAACAAGGGCGAGAAGCGCGAAGACTATCCGGGCGGCTACCCGATGGTCTACGATCCCAAGACCGGCGAAACGAAGGTCTACCCGATCCCTGTTCCCCACGAGGGCATCAACAGCATCACGCCCGACGAGTCGCGCGGCGTCGCCTACATCTCCACCTGCTCCGACGGCCGGCCCGGACCCGGCGAGAATTCGCACTTCCTGATCCTCGACCTGAAGACCGGCAAGTACCGCAACCTGATCGACACCAGGCACCCCTACGGCTTCCTCGTCGTCGATTACCTGGGCCGCGTCTACCACCCGATGCTCGGCGGCGACATCGTCCGTTATGACCCGAAGACGGACAAGGTGGAGCGGCTCAAGCAGACGATCGACGGGAAGGCGCCGACGAAGGAGTCGAACCTGGCCAACGAGAAGGGGCACCCGATCAACTGGGACATCACGCCCGACGGCAAGACACTGTACGCACTGCCGATGAGCACGAACAACGCCTACGTCTACGACCTGACGCAGACGGGCGATACACTGGCGGGCAAGAGCCTGGGCACGCTGGTGCAGGGGGCGAAGACCACCGATTGCCGGGCCATGTGCGTCGGGCCGAAGGGCACCATGTGGGCGGCGATCACCGAGTCGCACTCGAAGGTCGGGCAGTTGGTGCACCTGGTCAGCTACCGCGCCGGCGACACGGTCCCGCGCGATCACGGCCCCGTTTCCGTCCGCAACCCCAACTTCACTGAGTTCGTCGATAAGCAGGGCAAACCGCTGCCCTTCCACGGCGGGTTCGCGAAGTTCGGCGACGTGATGACGACGAAGTACGTGATCCTCGGCGTCTGCGAGGGGCGGAGCGGCGACGTCTACATCATGGCCCTGCACCCCTACAGTGTGCTGAAGGTCTCCGCGAAGGATCTGGCCACGAAGAAATGAGGCCGAACCGAAAGGGGCCGACCATGAACCGCGCCTTGCTCTCCGCCGCGGCCGTTGTCGCCGCGCTCGTCGGTCTGTTCCTCTTCACGGGCAAACAGGCCGCCGAAGCTCCGCGCCCTGGAACTTACCCCTTCGCCTTCACCGACGCGGGCGAATCGGCCGGCCTTTTCCCCAACGCCGCGAACATCTGGGGCCACGGGGCCGGCTGGGGCGACGTGGACGGCGACGGCTGGATCGACCTCTACGTCGCCACCTTCCACATGCCCGGCAGCAAGCCCAACCTGTTCTTCCGCAACAAGCGGGGCAAGTTCGAGCTGGACCCCCAGAAGCCCCTCGCCGTCACCACGCGCGGCACCGGCGTGCTGTTCGCCGATCTCGACAACGACGGCGACCTCGACCTGTACCTCGGAAACATGCCCGATCCGGTGAACAAGCACGCCGGCTGCACTCTGCTTCGCAACGACGGCAAGGGTAACTTCACCGACATCTCGAAGGACTGCGGCGCGTGCCCGAAGGACTTCGGTGGCCGCAGCGCCACGGTCTTGGACTACGACGGCGACGGCCTGCTCGACCTCCTCGTCGGCGAGGATCCCATCCCCGGCTACAACGGCTCGAAGACGAAGCGCTCTCGCCTCTTCCGCAACAAGGGCAACCTCACGTTTGAAGACGTAACCGACGCCGTGGGCTTCCCCGCCGTCGCCCCCGGTCTCGGGGTGGCCGTCGCCGACGTGAACGAGGACGGCCGGCCGGACATCTTCCTCTGCTTGGGCACGTTCAACGCGCTGTTCCTCAACGACGGCAAGGGCAAGTTCAAGGAGATGCCCGGCTCGCGTCCGCTGTTCGCCTACAAGGGCGCGGGCGAGGCGGGCGGCGACAACATGGTGTGCGGCGTCTGCTTCTGCGACGTGAACCGCGATGGGCTGCTCGACCTTGTCCTGGGCCAGCACTACTCCATGCCCTGGCGCGAGACGGTGCCCAACCGGCTGTTCATCAACCGGGGCGTCAAGGACGGGGCGCCGACCTTCGAGGACGTGACGGAGAAGGCAGGGCTGAGGGCGCTGGGCATGAAGTCGCCGCACGTCGAGTTCCAGGACTTCGACAACGACGGCTGGCCCGACATTTACTTCAGTACGGTGAAGTTCAAGGACGGCAAGCCGTATCCCGTGATCTTCCGGCACCAGGGAGAGTTCAAGGACGGTGTTCCCCGTTTCCGGGACGATGCCTGGGCGGTCAACGACTTCCCCACGGCCGAGGACCGGGCCATTGCCGATTCCGGCAAGATGTTTGCGAAGGTGAAGCGGGAGAAGAAAGTCATCTACACGGCCCCCGGCCCGTCCGGCGACTACGACAATGACGGACGCATCGACCTGTTCCTGGCGAACTGGTGGCCCGACGCGCGTTCGATGCTGCTGCACAACGAGACGAAGGGCGGCAGCTGGCTGCGAGTGCAGGTCGAAGGGGCCAGGGGCGTCAATCGCATGGGCATCGGCTCGCGCGTCAAGCTCTACGCGGAGGGGAAACTCGGTCAGGCCGGTGCGCTGCTCGGCTGTCGCGAGATCGCCACGGGCTACGGCTACGCCTCGGGGCAGCCCGCCTACGCGCACTTCGGGCTGGGCCAGGCGCGGAAGGTGGATGTGGAGGTGATTCTGCCACACGGCAAGGGGAAGTTGATGCACAAGAGCGTTCCGGCAAACCAGGTGCTGAAGGTCAAGCAGTGAGCGAGCCGTCCGCAGACCCTGGAAGGGCGAAAGGAAAAATCATGCTGTCGAGAAGGACATTCCTGAGCACGGTCGGCGCCGGCCTCGCCGGATCAACGCTCTCGGCCGAGGCGCCGGAGCGCGGCGCGCGCAAGAAGATGGCCATCGTGACCACGGAGTGGCGTTACCGCTCGCACGCCTGGCACATGGGGGAACGCTTCCTGGTCGGCTATCCCATCGAGGGAAAATGGCACAGGCCGCCGTTGGACGTGGTTTCGCTCTACGTGGACCAGACTCCCGCCAACGACCTGAGCCGCAAACGCGCCGAGGAGTTCGGCTTCACGATCTATCCGAAGATCGCCGAGGCGCTGCGCCGCGGCGGCGACAAACTCGCCGTGGACGCCGTGCTGATTATCGGCGAGCACGGCGATTACCCCACCAACAAGATCGGTCAGAAGGAGTATCCCCGCTACCAGTTCTTCAAACAGGTGACGGAGGTTTTCAAGAAGGACGGCCGAGCGGTGCCGGTCTTCAACGACAAGCATTTATCCTGGAAGTGGGAGTGGGCCAAGGAGATGGTCGCCACGGCGCGGGCGCTGGACTTCCCCTTCCTGGCCGGCTCGTCGCTGCCGGTGACGTGGCGGATGCCGTCTCTGGACATGCCGTATGGGGCCGAGGTCGAGGAGGTGCTGTGCCTGGCCATCGGCAGCGTGGACAGCTACGACTTCCACGCCCTGGAAACCATTCAGTGCATGGCCGAGCGGCGCAAGGGCGGCGAGACCGGCGTGATCGCCCTCCAGGCTCTGCGCGGCGATGCCGTCTGGAAGGCGATGGCGGCGGGTTCCTGGAAAGCGGGCGGCTGGGATGCGAAACTGTTCGAGGCGTGTCTCTGCCGCAGCCAGACCTTGACCCAGCCGCCGACCTTCAGTCACCGCTATCCGACCGCGAAGCAGATTCAGGCATGGGTCAAGGAGCCGGTGTGTTATCGCTTCGAGTACGCCGACGGTCTGAAGGCGACCATGCTCCTGATGAACGGCCTGGTCGGCGATTTCACCTTCGCGGCCCGGCTCAAGGACCGGGCCGAGCCGCTGTCCACCCTGTTTTACTTGCCGCCTAATCCCAATGTTGTCTACTCGGCGGCGCTCATGTCGAAGGTCGAGGAGATGTTTCGGACTGGCAAGGTGTCGCACCCGATCGAGCGCACGCTTCTGACAACGGGGCTTGTGGCGGCCGGCATGGAGTCTCTCGCGTCCGGGCAAAAACGGCTGGAGACGCCGCACCTGGCCATCCGCTACGCGGCGCGGCGCGAATCGGAATACTGGCAATCGTGAATGTTCGCGGCGGCATCCGCGCCGGCTTTCTTCAGGCTTGCTACCGAGTAAGTGGGCGGAGTTGCGCTGTCGTTTGGATCAACTTCTTGATGCGCGCGACGGCCACACGCACGCCCTCCTCGGCGAGGGCGGATAGTCCCTCGCCAAAATCGAAATCCCGTCCGGGCACCGTCAGCCACCATGCATCCGGCGTTCGCCTGTAGACCGCTCGTGTCAGGGCCAGCAGCGTCCGTGGATCGGCGATGTGCGTGTTCCAGTCGGTGATCTCTTCGGCTCCCACGTGCGTCAACTCCACGGCCGTGCGGCTGGGATCTGCCAAGGCATCGACGAAAAGGACCATCCGCGCCTCGGAGAGTTCCGCCGCCAGCTCCGGCACAAGCTGGCAGACCGACCGCACCCGGACTCCGGGGTAGTTCGCCGCCGCGATGTCTTCCGCCACGCGCGGTCCAATTCCGTCGTCGCCCCGCAGTTCGGTGCCGTAGCCGACGACCAGGATGCTTCCCACGTTCGCTTCGGTTTCAATCACGCCGCACCTCATCGAGTAGCCGGCCATCTGGACCATGCAACTGGATGTGCAGCGGCATCTGCCCTGCCGCGTGCGTCGAGCAGCTCAAGCAGGGATCGAAGGCGCGGATACTCGCTTCGAGGCGATTGAGAATGCCTTCCGGAACGCGCGGCCCCCGGATGTAATGGCGGGCGACTTGCAGGATGGTGCGGTTCATCGCCAGATTGTTCTGACCCGTGGCGATGAGCAGATTCACCTTTTGAATCAGGCCGTCGGCGTCAACCTGGTAGTGATGAAACAGCGTGCCGCGCGGCGCCTCGCTGCAACCGACGCCCTCCAACTGATTCACGCCGGCGTCGGCGCGTAAATGCTCCGATTGCAGGTCGGCATCCTCCATCATTTGTTCGATGCGCTCGACCGCCGCGAGGATTTCGATGAGGCGAGCGTAGTGGTAGAAGAAGGCGGAGTTGACCGCCCCGGCGCCGAGTCGGCGAAACTCAATCCGCTCTTTCTCGGCCAGCGGCGTGCCCATGCGCTCGCACAGATTGAGACGCGCCAGGGGGCCGACGCGATAGATGCCGTCGGGGTAGCCGAGCGGCCGGTAGTACGGCGATTTCAGATACGACCACGACTCGGCGGCCTCGCCGAAGTGCTCGCGGTAGCGACTCGGTTCGATGCCATCGGCCACGATCTTGCCTTCGCCGTCCACCAAGCGGAGCTTACCGTCGTAATGTTCCCAAGTGCCGTCCGCGGCGATCAGACCCAGATACAGAGTCGGAAAGTTGCCGAACGTCTCGGCTTCCTGTCGATACTTCTCCACCAGTCCCTTGAAGCGGTGGATGGCGTTGAGGACCGCCCCGCGCGATTCGGGGATGCGCGCGCGGACCATATCGCGGTCCTCGCCACGGAGCGCGGAGCGCACGCCGCCGGGAACGCACCAGGAGGGGTGGATTTTTTGACCGCCCAGCGCCGCGATGATCTGCTGGCCAAACTGACGCAGACGGATGCCGTTGCGCGCCATCTCCGGCTCGGCGGCAATCAATCCGAAGACGTTGCGCCGCGCCGGATCGCTGTCCATGCCCAGCAGCAAGTCCGGGGCGCTGAGGTGGAAAAAACTCAGCGCGTGCGATTGGATGATCTGCGCCAGATTCATGAGGCGGCGCAGTTTCTCGGCCGCGGGCGGAATGCGAACCGATAGGATTTGATCGCCGGCCTTGGCCGAGGCCATCAGGTGGCTGACCGGGCAGATACCGCAGATACGGGCAGTGATGCTGGGCATCTCCCAAAAAGGCCGACCCTCCAACATGCGCTCGAAGCCGCGAAACTCAGTGACGTGGAAGTGGGCGTCGCTCACTTGGCCAGCGTCGTCGAGCTGCACGGTGATCTTGGCGTGGCCTTCGATTCGCGTCACGGGGTCGATGAGGATGCGCTGAGCCATGAACGAGTCTCCCCGTTAACCGAATTTGAGGTCGCGCCCTTCCAGGCGCGGCGGCTTGCCTTGCACCACGCTGTCCAGTACGGCGCGAATGCGCTCGGCCGGCGGCGGACAGCCAGGCAGAAAGAAATCGACGGCCACGACTTCATGCACCGGCCGCACGCGCTCCAAGAGACCCGGCACGATGTCGCGTTCGCTGGGAATCCCCGGATTGACGTCGGCCAACTCCACATAGCCGCGCTCCAGGACCGGCAGGGCGCTGCCGAGCGGATTGCGTAATGCCGTCACGTTGCCGGTCACGGCGCAGTCGCCGAAGGCGATAAGGACGCGGCTGCGCGCGCGGACGAGTTGAATGAAATGGAAATTGTCCTCGTTGGCGACCGCGCCTTCGACGAGAGTTACATCCACGTTTTCAGGAAACACCTTGATGTCGGCCAGCGGCGTGAAGACGACGTCGGCCATCTTCGCCAGGTCGATGAGCCATTCGTCCAAGTCGAGGAAGGACATGTGACAGCCGGAGCAGCCACCCAACCAGACGGTGGCGAGCCTCAGACGTTCCATTGTTTCTTCTCCCGAGCGTTGACGAGGAACTCCAATTGCGCGCGCGGATGCTCGGTCTCGGCCACGGTATCTCCCTTTTGGAAGATGGCGCCCGTGGGGCAGGCCATGAAGCACTTGCCGCACGAGGTACACGTCTCCGACTCGCCCCACGGCTGATTCAGGTCGGTGACGACCTTGGCGGCGGCGCCGCGGCCGGCCACGTCCCAGGTGTGGGCGCCCTCCAGCTCATCGCAGGCGCGGACGCAGCGCGTGCAGAGGATGCAGCGGTTGTGGTCGATGCCGAACCGATCGTGGGAGAGGTCCACTGGGCGGCGCGGATACATGTACTCGAAGCGCTCGTGATCCATGCCGACGGCGACGGCCATGTCCTGCAATTCGCAATTGCCGTTGGCCACGCACACGGCACAGATATGGTTGCCCTCGGCGAACAGCAGTTCGACGATCATACGCCGATATTCACGGAGGCGATCGGTGTCCGTGCGCACCACCATGCCCTCGCGGACCTTCATGAAACAAGCCGGCTGCAAGCGGTCGCTGCCGTCGATCTCGACCAGGCAGACCCGGCAGCCGCCGTGCGCGGAGAGGCCATCAATGTAACATAGGGTCGGGATGTCAATGCCCGCATCCCGCGCCGCCAGAAGGATGCTATCCTCACCGCGCGCACTCACCAGTCTCTCGTTGATCGTCAGCGTCACATAGGTCATTTCGCTTCTCCTTTCCCTGCCGGGATGGAAGCAACGAGCGGCAACCCCATCCGCTGAGCCGGCGATCCCGGCTTCAGCAGTGCCTCGTACTCGTTGCGGAAGTGGCGAAGCGTGCTCAGCGTCGGGTTCGGAGCCGCCTGGCCCAGACCGCAAAGGCTGGTATGCTTGACCATGTCGCACAGCGCTTCCAACTGCCGCACGTCCTCCGCGCCCGCCTTCCCTTCGAGGATGCGCGTCAGCAGCCGATAGAGCTGCACGGTGCCGGCGCGGCAGGGAATGCACTTGCCGCACGACTCGTCCATGCAGAATTGCATGAAGAAGCGCGCGACATCCACCATGTTGTTGCTCTGGTCCAGAACGATCATCCCACCCGAACCCATGATCGAGCCGAGCCGAGCCAGCGATTCGTAATCGACGGGGGTATCGAACAACTCGGCGGGGATGCAACCGCCCGAAGGACCGCCGGTCTGCACGGCCTTGATCGTGCCGCCGTCCGGCGCTCCGCCGCCGATGTCTTCGACGATCCGCCGCAGCGGCGTGCCCAGTGGCACCTCGACCAACCCCGTGTTGACCACCTTGCCGGTCAGGCAGAAGACCTTGGTGCCCTTGCTTTTCTCTGTACCGATGGCGGCGAACCAGTCCGCGCCTCGGAGAAGGATGGCTGGCACGTTGGCGAACGTCTCGACGTTGTTGAGCAGCGTCGGCATCCCCCACAGGCCACGCTCGGCGGGATAGGGCGGACGCGGCGTCGGCGTGCCGCGCTGGCCCATGATCGACGCCATCAGCGCCGTCTCTTCGCCGCAGACGAAGGCGCCGGCGCCGGTGCGCAGGTCGATGCGGAAATCGAAGGGCGTGGCGAACACCTTGCTGCCCAGCAGGCCGAGGTTGCGGGCTTGCTGAATGGCCGTTTGCAACCGTTCGACGGCGAGCGGATATTCGCCGCGAACATAGATGTAGCCCTGGCTGGCGCCAATGGCGTAGCCGGCGATGGCCATGCCTTCCAGCACGCGATGCGGATCACTCTCCAGCACGCTGCGGTTCATGAAGGCGCCGGGGTCGCCCTCGTCGGCGTTGCAGACAACGTACTTTCGTTCGCCGGGGTTCTTGGCCACCGTGGCCCACTTGACGCCGGTCGGATAGGCGGCGCCGCCGCGGCCGCGCAGACCGCTGCGCGTGATTTCCTCGATCACTTGCAGCGGCGTGAGGTCGTGCAGGACGTGATACAGCGCCTGGTAGCCCTCGGCCGCGATGTACGTCTCGATGCGTTCCGGCTCGATGCGACCGCTGTTTTGCAGGATCACCGACGCCTGGAGAGCGAAGAAGGGGCTGTTCGGATCCCCGCGCTGGGCCGTCACGATTCCCCCCTTGAATCCGGCGACTATGGAGGCAGCCTGATCGGGAGTGACTTGTTGATACAGTTCGCCGTTGGGATCGACACGGACGAGCGGACCCTGGCAGCATAGCCTCATGCAGCCGACACTGGCGACCCGGACGCGATCGGTCAGGCCGCTCTCCCGCACGGCGTCGCGCAGGCGGGAAAGGACGGCCACGGAGTTGGCCGACAGGCAGCCCGCCGCCGTGCAGCAGCGAATCTGATGCGGGGGACCGGTTTGCTGCTCCTTCGCCGCGATGTCAAGCAGATCCGATCGTTCCACGACTCAGCCATCCTTTCACTTGCGCCAGCAAGGTCGCCGGAGTCTCGTGTCCATGCACCGTGCCGTCGAGGACGGCTACCGGAGCGATCCCGCACGGCTCCAGGCAACGCACCGTGCGAAGAGTGAGTTCGCCGTCCGGGGTGGTTTGTCCCGGCTCGATCCCGGCGGCTTCGCGGATGGCAGAGAGCAGGTTGTTCGCGCCCTTGACGTAACAGGCCGTGCCGGTGCAGACGATGCAGGTATGTCGTCCACGCGGCTTCAAGGTGAAGAGGTGATAGAAGGTGGCTACACCATACACCCGGCTGGGCGGCAATTTCAGCTGTTGCGCGACGAAGTGGAGAAGAGGCGGCTCCAGGAAGCCGAACAACTTCTGGGCGGCGTGCAGCACTTCGATGAGCGCGTCCTGGCGATACTGATGACGCTTCATGGTCGCTTCGAGTTGCTCGAAGCGCGGGTCGCCGCTGGGAGGGATAACAGCGGCGGCTGTTTTCTTCCGCCGCATCTCCGCGCTGAGAGTTGTCATTCCTTACTCTCCTTGCCGATCCTTGTCGAATGCACGCGCGCCGGCCGCTTTAAGATGGTTGTAGCGAGTGGGTCGGTGCGGGTCAAAGGTCTATCCGGGCTGGCCTCAATCTTTGCGCTCCTCGTGGTGTAGCCCCATTGCCCAGAGAGTTTCCAACCCTTGCACCAACGTCTCCTCAACGCTGTCTCCGCTGGAGATTTCACGCGAAAAGGAACGCGTAAAGTCGCCTATTGCTTGCCAGCTTTGAGCGAGCGATTGATAAACTGTCCAGTCCGCATCGGACACGTCTCGGCGACGGCGCTCCAACCGCGCGCGGGCGATGTCGGGATCGACGCGACAGAGCAGCAACACCGCCGGTACGGCCCAGCGCGCCGCCGCCTCCAGAAACACCCGTCGCCATCTCTCCTCGCGGAAAGTAGCGTCCACAAGAACGCGCTCTCCCGCGAACAACAACTCCTCAGCGCGGCGCAGACATTCCGCATACGTTTTCGCGGTCCATTCCGGCGTATAGATGTTCACCGTCGCGCGGGATTCGAGCGCAACCCCCACACCCTCGGCGAGTTCCTTGCGGACCACGTCGCTGCGGAGGACGTGCAAGGGCGTGCGTTCGGCCAGGCCGCGCGCCAACGTCGATTTGCCGGAGCCGGGCAAGCCGCCGACCAGCACCAGACACGGTTTGCGATCCGCTTCCTCCAGTTCGCTCAGAGCCAGCAACCAATGAGCGCGAGCGCGACTGCGCGCCGACGCCCGTTCGCTCTCCGCTATCTCTGTCTCCGCGCTCTTGATGCCGCCCACCTTCGCGCGAACCGTGGAGCGATAAGCCGTGTACAACGGCAGTAGCTCGCGTCCCTCGTCGTCGCCCACTGCTCGGAAATAAGCATCCGCGAACGTCTGGGCCAAATCGCGCCGGCCCTCGAACATCAGATCCATGACGACGAAAGCCATGTCGGCGACCGGATCGGCGTAGCGGAATTGTTCGTTGAATTCGATGCAATCGACGATGACCAGATCGTCGGGCGGCTTTTTATCGGGAAACAAGTAGATGTGTTCCAGGCGCAGATCGCCGTGCGTGTCGCGCGGAATGCCGCGCGCGGCCCGCGATTCGATCCGGGAATGCAGCCGTGCCAGCGTTTCTTCCAGGCGGGCGCGCAACCGTTCGAGGACAGGACGGCGGACGAGGTTGTCCACGTCGGTTGAAGGCACATTGAGGTTGTCGCGGACGTTGCCGGCGACCGCATCAAACCGCGCGAAAGCGGCAATGCGAGGACTCGTCTCGGCCGCCGCGTGGAAATCGGCGATGCGTTGAGCCAATCGTTCGATCCGTGCGGGTTCGAGGTCCCCGCGGCGCAAATGATGGAGCAACGTCGCCTCCTCCGGCAAGCGCTCCATTTGCACAGCCCATTCGATCGCTTCGCCATCGCCGCCGAAACGAATGCCATCACCGCTCCGCGTTACCGGAATGACGCCCTGGTAGACCGCCGGAGCCAGTCGCCGATTGAGACGCACTTCCTCCGTGCAAAAATGGTGGCGAGCCTCCAAGGTGCTGAAGTCGAGGAATCCCAGGGCCACCGGCTTCTTGATCTTGTAAGCGCACCCCCCCGCCAGGAAGACCATCGAGATGTGCGTCTGGCGAACCAATACCTCGCCCGGCGGTTCCGGGTAAGCCGCGGGACGGGACAGAGCCTCGATCAAACGGGCAAGTTCCATCGCGCTCACCTTTCATCCGCGCGTTTGCCGCAGCGTGAGAGGATAAAATGCACGTTTCATCGCTCTATCTCTCAAAAAAGGTGTCCATCTCCCGTTGGTCCATCCGGGGTGGAGGGTACAAGGCATTCGTCAGTTTCTCAGCAATGGAAGTGCCAAGCGAGCCATCCCAGACGACAGGCTGTGGAAAAGCTGAGCCAAGGGATCTTTTTTGGCCGGCTCCTCCTTCCGCGCCGGACTACATCGTGTGTGCGGGTATGCGGTTTCGCACAAGTACGAACTGCTTCCGCACAGTGTCGGCTTCACTTCGGGCGCCCCCCTTCGCTTCTCGAATTCGGACGAGGCCCGAATCCTCCGCTGTGGCCATGCGGCAGGCGGAAGGGTCGGCAGACGGACGACGATCTTTTCGCCCTTCTGTTCATCGGTAGGATATTTGCATGGCCTTATCTGCTCCGGGCGGAGAGTAAGGGCTGCGCGAGGAGCATCCGCGCGACCTTTTCTTTCACTTCTCCGCACGTTTCGCATCCCCTGACCGGACAGTTATTGTGAACATCGACGAAGTGTATCGCCGTTATCAGGAATTGCAGGCTTGGGTGGGCTGGACGGAGGAGTCCGCGCGACGCGTGGCGGCGACCGCCGAGTTGCTCGCGCCGCATCTCACGGTCCTCATCGACGATTTCTACGATGAAATCGGTCGCCATCCCAACGCCCGCAAGGTCATCACCGGCGGCGCGGCGCAGATCGACCGCCTCAAGGTCACGTTGATCCAATGGATGCGCGAACTGCTCGCCGGCCGCTACGATCAGCAGTACGTCGGCCGCCGTTGGCAGGTCGGTTGGCGGCACGTCGAGATCGGACTCGAACAGGTCTACACCAATGTTGCCCTGTCGCGGCTGCGGCTGGGACTGATGCGTGCCTTGCACGAGAACTGGCCGGGCGACTTGCAGGAACTGCAGGACACGGTTCGCTCCCTCAACAAGCTTCTCGACCTGGACCTGGCCATTATCGAGGACGCCTACCAGGCCGAGTACGCCTCCCGGCTGCAACGTAGCGAGCGGCTGGCGGCCATCGGTCAGGTCGCCGGCGGCGTCGCCCACGAGCTGCGCAACCCCCTCAACGTCGTCAAGACCTCTGTGTACTATCTGCTCCACGCCAAGAACCTCTCGCCGGAAAAGAGGGCCGAACACCTGCAACGCATCGAGAAACACGTGGTGCTGGCCGATGGCGTCATTACAGCGCTCTCGAACTTCGCCAAGCTGCCGATGCCCAACCGCACGCCGTTCGCCGTCGAACGCTGCGTCCATGAGGCCATCGACGCCAATCCGCTGCCCGACAACATCCAGCTCACCCTCGACTGTCCGTCTTCCCTGGCCCCGGCGCTGGCCGACATCGACCAGGTTCGCATCGTCTTCGCCAACCTCATCCGCAATGCCCGCGAGGCCATGCCGCAGGGAGGCCGGCTGGCCGTGACGGCGCGAGCAGTGGACGGCGGCATCGAGACGGCTGTGGCCGACACCGGCTCCGGCATTCCCCCAGAACAACTCAGCCGGGTGATGGAACCGCTGTATTCGACCAAGGCGCGCGGTCTGGGGTTGGGTCTAGCCATCGCGCGGGCTATTCTGGAGAAGAATGGCGGCCATCTGCGCGTGGCCAGCGAGTCAGGCAAGGGCAGCACCTTCACCGTGTTCTTGCAGACGGCTCTCACCGCGGAGAACCATATCTCATGACGGCCTCTCCTTCCATCCTTGTTGTGGATGACGAGATCGATACCTGCCGCAATCTGTCCGACATTCTCAGCGACCTGGGTTATCAGGTCGATACCGCTCTGGACGGTTTCGCCGCCCTGGAGTTGGCCCGCAAGAAGTGTTATGACATTGCTCTCTTGGATCTGAAGATGCCTGGCATGGACGGACTGACGCTGTACCGCCAGCTGCGCAAGCTCCGCTCCTCAACGGTGGCCATTGTGGTGACGGCCTACGCCAGCAAGGCCACGGCCGAGGAAGCGCTAGCCGCCGGCGCCTGGCAGGTACTGGCCAAGCCGGTGGACCTGGGACGTCTACTACCGCTGGTGGACGAGGCGCTGGGGCAACCGCTGGTGCTGGTCGTCGATGATGATCCCGACTTGTGCGCCAACCTGTGGGACTTGTTGCGTGAGCGTGGCTACCGCGTGGCTGTCGCTCACGACGAAGAGGACGCGACGCGATTGCTCCAGGAACACGATTTTCGCATTGCACTCATCGACATGAAGCTGCCGCGTGGCGATGGTGGCAGCGTGTTTCAGCGCGTGCGGCAGACCAATCCGCTGGCGCGTACCATCGTCATCACCGGCCATCGCGTCGAGTTGGACCCCGT
>DATBGU010000366.1:0-27100 GCA_036557825.1 Gemmataceae bacterium | reverse complement strand
CCAGACGACCGTGACCGATGGGCTGGGGCGCACGACGACCACCACCTTCGACAAGGACAACCGGCCGATAGCGGTGACGGAGTTGCTGTCCACGACGGGTTCGATGGGCAACGACGCCGTCACCACCACGGTCTACGACGCCGTCGGCAACGTGGTGCGGACGATCGATCCGCTCAATGAGACGACGACCTATGTGTACAACGCGCTGAACCAGCAGATCGCGACCATTGATCCGTTGTCGCGGACGACGACGACGGTATGGGATGGGGTGGGTCAGCAGGTGGGCGCCCTTGACGGGGTGGGCGACCTGACGCAGTTCGTGTTTGACCCGGCGGGGCGTCCCGTGGCCACGGTGGACGCCAAGGGCGGTGTGCTGCGGACGCTGTTGGATGCGGTGGGCGGGACGGCGGGAGTGATTGACCCGATGGGTAACACCACGCTGTATGTCGATGACGTGCTGGGCCGCGAGATCAGCCACAGCAACGCCCTGGGCGACACCACCACGACGACCTACGATGCGGCGGGCAATATCAGTTCGGTGACGGACGCCGACGGCCGGACCATCACCTACAGCTATGACGCCGTCAATCAGGAGACGGGGGCGACATGGAAATCGTCCACCGGCGCGGTGGTCAATACGCTGACGTTCAGCTACGATAACGTGGGCAACCAGTTGACGGCGGCCAACAACGCCGGCAACTACACCTTCACCTACGATGCGCTGAACCGGACCTCGACGCAGACGGACCTGTACGGCCTGAGCTTGACATACACCTACAACGCGGCCGCCCTGTTGACACAGCGTCAGGATTCGTTGGGCGGTCTGCTGACCTTGGCCTACGACCCCGGCGAGCGTCTGAGCAGCCAGCAGTTGAGCGCCGGCGGTCAGACGATGCGGATCGATCCGGGCTACGACAATCGCAGCGACCTGACCTCGCTGACCCGTTACGCCGATGTGTCGGGTACCACGCTGTTGGGCACGACGGTGTACAGCTACGATGCGGCGGGCGGGCTGGCGAGCATCGTCAACGAGAACGCATCGCACGCGACGTTGTCGTCCTACCACTTCAGTTATGACAGTGCGGCGCGTCTGTCGTCGCAGCAGTGGCACTCGCAGGTGGGCACGGTGGTCTACAACGGCGCTTTGAGTTACACTTACGATTTGACGGGTCAGTTGACGGCGGCGACGGGTTTGGGGGGGAACAACACCTACAGTTACGATCAGAACGGCAACCGGACGCTGTTTGGCTATCAGACGGGCGGAGACAATCGGCTGACGACGGACGGCGTGTGGACGTACACTTACGACAACGCGGGCAACCTGGTGCAGAAGGGCAACGGCGCGGGCACGACGTGGACGTACAGTTACGACAACGCCAACGAGTTGCTGAGCGCGGTGGAGACGGTGGGAGGCACCACGTCGCTGGTGGCGAGTTACAGCTACGACGTATTCGGCAACCTGGTGCAGGAACAGCACTGGACGAATGCGACGGGGACGGTGACGGTGCGGCACGCCTACGACGGGTCGAACGCATGGGCGGACGTGGATACGAGCAACGCGGTGCTGGCGCGGTATGTCTATGGCGAGGGTGCGGACCAGGTATGGGGGCGGATGATCCCGACGGGTCAGCCGAACGCGGGGGTGTCGTGGTACTTGACGGACCAGTTGGGTTCGGTGCGGGACATTGTGAATGGTTCGCAGGTGCTGACGAACCACATTGACTACGATCCGTTTGGCAGCGTGGTCAAGGAGGCGAACAGCAGTGTCAGCGATGCGTACAAGTACGCGGCTGGTCGGACGGACAACGCGACGGGGTTGGTGAAGTTCGGGGCGCGTTGGTACAATCCGGCGACGGGGGCGTGGATTGAACAAGACCCGTCGGGGCTGGGCCCGGACAGCAACCCCTATCGGTATGTCGGGAATGACCCGACGAATGCGATTGATACATCGGGACTTATTGGTATTTTTCTTGATGGTGCTGGCCAAAATGGTGAGAATCCGGCTGTTGTAAACGAAATAGGCGAGTCAATTATTCACGAATTGTACACTATGTACAAAGGCAAGAAGAAGTATTTCCCAGTAGAATTTTTCTCGGTGCCGGAGAATCCGCCGAAACCAGCATTCATACCAAAGACGATCGAGCCTATTCAAGCAGCAAATGATGCGATTGCATGGGCATTTCAAGAGTGGGATAAGTTAACTCCTGCCCAGAGGAGAACAGAAAAATTCGACATCTTTGGATGGTCTAGAGGCGCTGTGTATGCTGTCAAAGTGGCGCAAAATTTGTGGGTGAATCGAAAAAATGACGAATCGATTCCTGTTCGCTTTCATTGGACTAGTTGATCCTGTTGCTAGAATGTCCGGAACTAGCGGGTTTGACATTCCTGAAAATGTGGGAACCAAAGTGTCTGAACTTCGAAGGTCGCACACTATGGATTTATACCCTCGCTTCGACTATTTTTTCTTTCCGAGACCTTGGGAAAACACCTTGTTCCCTGATTATATGGTCGTTACTCGGCACACTCACTCAATATCAACAACTTGGAATTTAAGCCACAATGATATCGGTTATGATCCCAAGGTTAGAGATGATCTCAAAGAGGAAGCAGAGAAAGTAGGAGTGCCCTTCTAATATATTTGTCGAGGTGAAGATTGCAACTTTTGAAGTTTGGAGAGATTAAACTCTTGTCGAGAGATCTCGACCTGATGTTTGCAGTCGGTTTGCATGCCAACGCGACGTTGCTCGCTGAAGAGACGAGCGAAATGTTCGGTTTACGCTGCAGGTTCGGCAACTCACTGCCGGGGACGTTGGCGATGGAGTACGACGATCAGCCAAACCGATAGTACGGCAAAATGCCGGCCTTGTAACTCCACCTGCCAACGAGAAGAAGAGGCAGCGCCGAGGGGGGATTCTGTGATAAGGACCGGGAAAGGTACTGAACAATTACGGAGCAATTTCCATGATTTCCGCGAGTAATTTATTGTCCTTGTTTTTCAACGCGTCCCTCACCACTACTAAGTGGATAATTGGCAGTGTGTTCTTAGGATGCCTGTGGGGGAAAAAATACATACGAGTATTTCTCTTCTCAATAATCATCGTTTTGGTTGTGGTGACTCTATTGGTCAGTTGGAATAGGGCAAACTTACATAAGGCAGAATACATTGCAAGCCTGCCGATATATTCTTCTGGGAGTGATTTGGTATTTGTTGATGATGGACACTCATTGCTTCTTTCTGTGGATGGAAAAGCGATACTGTGGGATTTGGCACATCGAGAACAGAAGACACTCTTCGATGGAGATAATGATAAGTTGTCTTGTTTCGCCGTTGGCCCAGGCGGCACCACTGTAGCCACGTGTGATTGCAAGGGAAGGGTCAGTCTCCGGGATCTGATGACGGGAAAACATGATTCTCTTATCCAAATAAATGAAGCTAAAACTACTCATGCTGTGGCATTCTCCCCCGATGGAAAACTATTGGCGATAACAGGAAGATGGAAACCACCTAGCACGGTGGATGGACTGCCAGCTGCAGGTAGGGGAGAAATTACGTTGTGGGACAGAGCTACGCGGGGGCTCAAGAAAACGTTTATAGGTCACAATGGGCCAGTTTCCAGGATTATGTTTGCGCCGGATGGCTTGTCTCTTGCTTCCGCAAGCTATGATGCCACAATTAAGTTGTGGGACATGGAAACCTTAGAAGAACGAGCCACACTTAGTGGTCACTCTGGCGCGGTCTTCACTCTGTCATACTCACCTGATGGCAAATTCCTTGCGTCAGGATCATATGATGGGGTAAGATTATGGGATGCGGCGACAGGCAGCCAACTTGCTTGTCTCAAAGGTTGGTCAGGAACGCCACGATGCATGGTTTTTTCTCCAAATAGTAAGAACTTGGTGGTTGGTTGTGGCGACGTACCCTCCTTTCTCACAGCGGGTCGTGGCAAAGTGGAACTGTGGGATGTTAATGGGCGGCACATTAGGTCTAGGTGGGAAGTAAACGGTTTGCGTGTTCTTGCTATCGCCCTTTCTCCGGATGGCAAGACGCTCGCAACAAAGAGCGCTGATGGCATTATCGATTTGTGGAGTATTTCCAACGTATCATCCTGGTGATGATGCCGTGCGCCGTGCGCGTCCTGTGCGAAAATGTTGTCTCGCGGAAAGGAACACGAGAACGCTGAAGTATGAAACAACAATCACTCGCCTGATGTTGGAGGATTCGCCATGATGACACAAACTCTCGCGCCGACGACTGCTGGGCGGCTTGCCGGCGGTCCTGACCGCTTGGCTGTGCCCACGGGCAAAGCAAAAAGGGACATCGTGAATAAGAAAAGGAATTCTCACTCTTTGTGCTCGCCCTGACAACCTTTTTGTCTCGTACCACGAGGGAACCATGCACAGCAACCATGACGACAGCGGCACCTGGACCTTCTCTTATGATGGCGAAGGCCACCTCATCGCTCCCGATGTCATCGTCGGCGATGCTTACGCCTCTGCGCCGACCGACACGGTACTCGCTGTCGGAACCTGCCTCTACCCTCCCGCCGCTGCGGCGAGCAACGATCCCTTCGACTTCACCCCTGGCCATTGCGAACCCGCCCTCCGCTCTCTCCTCTCCTCCCGCCGCTGTCCCTACTGCCAACACCCCATCCCCGGCCGTTGGCTGTCCGAAGATCCCAGCGGCCTCCTCGATAGCGACCTCAACCTCTACCGCTAACCGAGAGGACTGCCATGAACAATGTAGCTGATGTTCCACGCCGCGGGGGCAAGCTCCTTGAGATCGATCAAGGTCAGCCGACGCGAGACTAACGAAGGATACTCATACATCATTGAATCGTTTGGAGTAATGGAAAGGAACGCGATAACGCTGAAGTACGAAACGACTATCGCTCGCCTGATGCTGGAGGTTTCGCCATGAAAACACACAAATTCTCTCGTCGCGGACTGTTGGGCGGCTTGGTGGCCGCCCTGACCGCTTGGCTGTGCCCCCGGCCGCCCCGCGCCGCCACACCCCGCCGCCTCGCTCCCACCTTCGCCTTCCCGCCGAGCCAATTCATCCACGTCACAACGTATACCTACGACGGCAAGGGCCGCCTCGTCCGCGTGACCGAGCATCCGCCCCGCCCCACCGAGTCAATCCGCTGCACCCACGTCACGCACGAACATGGCGTCACCCATACCGACTACTACTACGGCTGATGGCGGCAAAGAAATCGCTGACGCGGTTCGCGGCTCGCCGAGCACAGCAGCGTCCCGCTTGGGACCATCCGCGATTACGAGCAGGGGAAGCGCGATCCCTTGCTCTCATCGGCTCAGAAGCTCGCGTGTGCGTTAGGGCGGTCCCTCGACGTGTTTGGGGCGGTCGAGATGCCAGGCACCGCCGAGGACAAGCCGGCCATTCCTTCCAACCGGCCATCGAAGAGGAAAGACTCTCCGCCAGCGCAGAACAAGCCGCGCGGCCGCAAGACGCGGAAGTCGATGGGCGGATGAAAACAGACCTTCCGCAAGTTGGCGCCGCACCGCAAAAGGTTTCTCTGCCGACCTTGAAATCACCCCTCTCGTTTGCGAGACTCAATCATCCTTTGGCCGACGCCGTCGGTTTCGTCCTGAGAAGCGAACCGGCTGCCCGACCCTTCTCAGAGAGGAATACTTCCAATGGCTCGCCTTCTCCGACAACCTACCATTGAATATTGGCTGCCGGATCGCTGGGAAACCCCCGAAGGCCAACCCTGCGACAAAAACACACCTGGCGCTGTCTTCCAGAAAGCCCGCAAGGTGGCGAAGGACACGGCCCGTGCCGAGAAGCGCCGCCGGCTGTCCCGAAAGTGGTACGTTGAGTATCGGGATGCCGATGGCGTGCGGAGGCGCGTACCCGGCTACACCGACCGCAAGGCGACGGAACAGTTCGCCGCCCAGCTGGAACGCCGCGCCGCCCGGCAAGCAGAGGGCATGATCGATCCCTTCGAGGAACACCGCAAGCGCTCGCTGCGGGACCATCTGGCCGATTACCGCCGCGAACTGGACGCCAGGGGCGATAATCCCCGGCACGTTTCCATTGTCGCCTCTCGGCTGACTGCCCTGCTGGACGGTTGTGGCTTTCAGAGGATGGGCGACCTGGCTGCGTCGCGCGTCATGGACTGGCTCGCCCAGCTGCGCCGCGACCGTCCGGCAGTGCCGTTGCCCGCCGGCAAGGAACTGTTCACGCCAAAGGAGGCAGGGGCCATTCTCGGCATCAAGCCCGCTTCGGTCGGGACCGCCGTGCGCCGGCATCGGCTCGAAGCCACAGGTGACGGCAAGAAGCGGCGGTTCCCGCGCGCCACCGTCGAGGCACTGCAAGATCGTCTCTGCCGCGGCGCCAGTGTGCAGACCAGCAATCAGTATCTCACGCACCTGAAAGCGTTTTGCCGGTGGCTGGTGAAGGACCGCCGCATGGGCGACAATCCGCTGATCCATCTGGAACGCGGTAACGTCGAGACAGACCGCCGGCACGATCGGCGCGAGCTGACGGCCGACGAGTTGCGGCGTCTGCTGTCTGTCGCCGCGGGGAGCGATCGGACGTTTCGCGGCCTGACCGGTCCGGATCGCTTCCATCTGTATGCCACCGCGTGCGCGACCGGGTTCCGGGCGTCGGCCCTCGCCAGCTTGGCACCGGAGGCATTCGACCTCGACGCCGAGTCGCCAACTGTCACTCTGGCCGCGCGGCACGCGAAGAACCGCAAGATGAAAGTGCAGCCGATCCCCCCGGAGGTGGCCGAACTGCTGCGCGATTATCTGCGCGGGCGGTCCGCCGGACAACCCGTCTGGGGCGGGACGTGGGCAAGCGGCGGCAAAGGTGCCGAAATGCTGCGGATCGATCTCGACGCCGCCGGCATCCCCTACGCTGTCGAGGGACCGGACGGCCCGCTGTACGCTGACTTCCACGCCTTGCGGCATACCTACCTGACCTTGCTGGGGCGCGGCGGAGTGGACCTGCGGACGGCGCAAGAACTGGCCGGACATTCCACACCCGTTCTGACGGCCCGCTACTCGCATCGCCGGCTGTACGACCTGGCGGGCGCCGTTGAAAAGCTACCCAAGTTCCTCCCCGGTCAGAGCAACGGGACGGAAGCCGCCGCGCTGCACGCTACCGGGACCGAAAATGCGCACCCTTCAACAATCAGACGGCCGGAATCAACTACTCCGCTTGTCCGTTGTCTTACCTACCCGCTTAACCAACCTGCGGACATTGGGGAGCATTCGGTGGCATCGGCTGGCATCGGCGAAGCGATGGCGGGGGGTGAAGAGGAGCGACGTAACCCTAGAAATGACAAGCCTCTGGACACCGTGCGGCATCCAGAGGCATCGTCTGACATCAGGGTGGGTGAGGGGACTCGAACCCCCGACATTCAGAGCCACAGTCTGACGCTCTAACCAACTGAGCTACACCCACCAGACAATTTGCATCATAACCGCATCGGTGATTTTGGCAAGGCGGCTCGGACGGCAATCTACTTGCGGCGCAGACGCCATTGCTCGATGTTGGTGAACACCAGCACGGAATCCAGCCCGGACGGGTCCACGGCGCTGCCGTAAGCCAAGAGCGAGTCGAGCTGCCACAACGGCACGAACGGCATCTCGCGGAACAGTGAATCGTGCAGCGCCCATTGCAGCTTCCGTACCTTGGCGAAATCGCGATAACCCATCGCCTCCTTCAGTGCCGGCTGGATCTTGATGTCGGTGAACTTGAACATGTTGCTGTCGGCCCCTTCGCGCGGCGGCGGACCCAGCAGCGGCGACAACCAGTACGTTTCGTCCGGAAAATCGTAGTGGTAATAGGCCACATCGTAACTCTGCGTCAACTCCACGTCCTCGCGCAGCTGGTACGGATCGCACGGCGTCGGTTCCAGCACCAGGCCCATCGTGCCCTTCACCTGATCGCACAGATCCTTCATCGCCTTCTCCAGGCCCGGATCGCCCTGCGGGTACTTCAGCTTCAGAGGGCCGATCGTGCCGCCCTGCTTCGGAAACAGCGTGCGGGCCAGGTCGGCGTCGAACAGGTCCAGGCTGCCCTTTTCCCGGCGATTGGTCAGGTTCGGGTTGCACGCCCATGAGCCGGCAGGGAACGGGCCGTTGAGTGCCTTATGGATCTTCTGACGTTTGTCCGACCCGCGGAAATGGTCGTCCAGCAGTTTCTCGCGGTTGATGGCGTGGGCCAGCGCCTTGCGCACAGCGGCGCTGGGTAATTTGCTCTGGTTGATCGCCAGGAAATAGATGCGCCGATTGGGCGTTTGCGGCGACGGGGTGGGAACCACGACACCGATCTCGCTCGCTTTCTGCCGAAGCTGGTCCGCCTCCGCCGCCGTCAGATCGAGCACCAGATCGACCTTGCCGGAGGTTAAATCCGCCACGGCGTCGGCGCAGCTGTAAAACCGGATCTCCTGAATCCGCGGCAGTTCGCGCTTGCCGGGCCGGCTGCCGTACAACGGGTTGGCGACGAAGAAAACGCACTCGCGGTTGTCCTCGTCCGACCGGCGCGAGGGATCGAGACGGAAGGGGCCGCTGCACACTGGTTTTTTCGCGAACTCCTCCGAGTCCACCGCCTGACCCTGCGGCAGGATCTTGAACGTCATTAGGGCCAGCGGGTCCAGGTAGCCCTGGTGCATCCGCAGCGTCACCTGATACGGGTCGCCCTTCACCTCGACACGGTCGAGCAGCTCGCCCCAGGCGCGCGACCGGCCGACGCCCATGCCGGCTTTGAGCCGCTGGACCGTGACGCGGATGTCGCCGGCGTCGAGCCGCTGATTATTGGACCACAGCGCGTTGCGCGGCAGCTGGAACTGCCGGCCCAGCGGCACCACCTTGGGTCGATGCTCCGCCAACCCCGGACGATAGCGGAAGGCGCCCGATTCATCGGGAGCCATTTTGACCAGGCTCTCGAAGAGCAGTTCCACCGCGCGCAGTTCGGCGTCGGTGCAGGCCAGGGCCGGCGAGAGATACCTTGGCAGCTGGCCGCGCACGCCGACCCGCAGCACGGGGTGCTCGAGACTGCGTTCGATCTTGAAGGAGTGCAGGCCCGGCAGTTGAGGCCAGATTTCCTCGGCCTGGCGCAGATACTCCGCGATCTGTCGTTCTTTCTCTGGATCGCGCTTCTCCTTCCCCAGTTCACGGGCCGCGTCGAGCAGCGCCTGGGCCTGCTTGTGCAGGCCGTCGCTGAGAGGCTTGAACACCGGGTTGTCGGGGAACTCCTGCTCCAATTCGACCAGCCGTTTACGGGCCAGCTCTTTCTGTTTCTCGCCGGCGGTCGGATCCTTCAAGGCACTCTGGATCAGGTCGGCCACCGGGCGGGCGATCCGCTCGCGATCGGCTTTGTCGGGGTAGATCACGGCCAGGCGGCGCGCCAGCGCCACCACCTTGTCCCAGTCCCCCGATTCGACCAGCACCGCCATTTGCTTGAGCAGCACGTCGTCGAGCAGCCGTTTGCGCAGGGCGGCCTCGATGGGTTCCCACTCCTTGCCGGTGCGCCCGCCGGTCTGGCGCGCCGATTCGTGCCAGCGCAGCACCGCCGACAGCGCCTGCTCGGCCACGATCAGCGTGTCGAAATGCGACAGGTACTCCTTGTTCTCCTTCGGTTTCTGGTCGTAGCGCTCGTTGAAGAACTCGCTGAGTTTGCCCTGGGCGAAGTCCTCGTAGCAGCGGACGTACTCGATGTTCTTCAAGGAACCGTTGACCGTCCCGCCGCGCTTGCCGTTGACCAGGGAATGCAATGTCAAAGGCTTTCCCTTGTAGTTGCCGGGGTTGGTGCCCAGGAAAACGGGGATTGGCTCGACATCGAATTCGTTCTGGGAGGCCCGGCCGCTGACGGTGACGCCCTGGGGCTTTCGGAAAACGACGTGATCGTGCGGCACGGACAACTCGAAGAAGAGCGAGCGGACGCCCGGATGCTTTGCCTGCGCGGCCAGTTGCCGCAAATCGCCGGCGGCCGGCGCGTCGGGGTCCGCGCCGCCCGGTCGAACCACCGGACCTTCCTCTTCCTCGACGCGAATGACCTTCCGTTTGGGCTGCTTCTTCGGCGCGTCCTCCTCTTCCTCGGCGCGCGGCTTCTTGGCGGGCGGCGTCTTGGTTTTGGGCGTCTCCTCTTCTTCCTCCTTGACGCGCGGCTTTTTGGCCGGCGGTTTGGTCTTGGGCGCCTCCTCTTCCTCCTCCACGCGCTGTTTCTTCTGAGTGAAGGCGGCGTTGGCTCGCGCGGAAGACTGGCCCCAAAGGTCGCCGGCCGTCCATGCGACCAGAAGCGCCAGGCTCAACGCCACGACGCCAAGGCTGGTGCGCGCCGCCAACAGAGAGAGGGTCCGTGGAAGTGTGGTCATAAATCCGCCCCGCCGAGAGTTGAGGTTGCGACCGCGTCAACCGTATCAATTGATTATATCGCGCGGAGAGGAGTCTTCCGCAAGCGATTTGCCGGATTCGACGGCATCTCCGGGCGGTCGCGGCTCGTCCGGCTTCGCCGCGTCGAGGCCGCCGAACAGATCGACCCGGACCCGTTCGCGTTCCCGGTCGATCTGCTCGGGAATGGCCCCCAGATCGCGCAGCACATACTCGGTCATCGCCAGGGCGACCTCTCCCTCGCCGGAGAAGACGCCGTCGGCCCCCGCCTTGCGGAGAGCGGGCAACTCACGCAGGTACGCGCAGCGCACCAGCACGCGGATCGCTGGGTTCAGTTCCCGCGCGAGCCGGATGATCTCCTCGGCGTTGTGCAGACTGGAGGAACTGAGGAGAAGGTCGGCGGCCCGATCCACGCCGGCTGCCTTCAACGTATCGCGGTGGCCGGCATCGCCGTAGACCGCGGCCACGCCCTCCTCGCGCAGCCGCCGCACGGTTTCCAGATTCAACTCGATGACGATCGGCTCAATCTCGTTGGCGCGGAGCAATCGCGAGAGGGTCCGCCCCACTGGGCCATAGCCGACAAGCACCGCTCGATGTGGGGCGATCCATCCGGGGGCCGCGGGGGCGGGAGAGGCAGCGCGGCCGCCCAGCCACCGCGACAGGCGAGGGCGGCGAGACAGCCACGCCTCGACCGGATCGACCAGACGATAGAGGAGCGGGTTTATCGAGATGGAAACGATGGCCGCCTCGACCAGGGCGTCCGTGGCGGCGTCCGGCAGCACGTCCAGCCCCCGACCCAGGGAGGCGAGCATGAAGGAGAACTCGCCGATTTGAGCCAGGGCCACGGACAGGGCGAGGGCGACGCGGAGGGGATAGCGGAGCAGCAGGACGAGGCACAGAGCGGCCAACGGCTTGCCGAGCATCACCATCCCCAACGTGACGGCCAGCAATCCCGGCGCCTCCAGGAGCGAGCGCGGATCGACCAGCATCCCCGTCGCGACGAAGAACAGCACCGCGAAGGCGTCGCGCATGGGAAGCGCCTCCGTGGCGGCTCGCAGACTGAAGTCCGAGCGTCCGACCACCATGCCGGCCAGGAACGCTCCCAGGGCCATCGACACGCCGAACAACGTAGCCGAGCCGACGGCGATCCCCAGGGCCACGACCAACACGGTCAGGGTGAACAGTTCCCGCGATCCCGTCTGGGCCACGCGGCCAAGCAGCCAGGGAATGAATCGTCCGCCCAGCACGAAGGTGACGCCGACCAGTACGCCGATCTTCAAGGCCGTCAGGAGAAGGGCCAGAAGCAGGCCGCCCAACCCCGTCCGCTCGCCGCCGAACAGGGTCGGCAGCAGGACCAGCACGACGACGGTGAACAGATCCTCGACGACCAGCCAGCCGACCGCGATGTGTCCGGTAGGCGTGTGCAGATCGTTGCGGTCGCCCAGCACTCGGACCAGCACGACCGTGCTGGCGACGGAGATGGCCATTCCATAAACGAGTCCGGCGGACCAGCCCCAGCCGATGGCCCATCCCATCATCGCGCCCAGTCCGGTCGCGACCAGGCTCTGGACGACCGCTCCCGGCACGGCGATCCACCGGACGGCCAGCAGTTCCTTGAAGTGAAATTGGAGACCGACTCCGAACATCAGCAGGATGACGCCGACCTCCGCCAGTTGCTCCGCCAGGTGGCGGTTGGCGACGAAACCCGGCGTGTTCGGTCCGACCACGATCCCCGCCAGGAGGTAGCCGACGATGGGCGATAGTCCCAGCCGCCGCGTGACGTACCCCAGGGCCAGGGCCGCAGCCAGGCCGCCCGTCAGCGTCAGGATCAAGTCGAGATTGGTGTGCATCCCGCGTCACTCGCTGTTGGTGACTGCCGCATCATCCCAGCGGCCATGTTATCCGCGCGGCGACGTATCGAGAACGGCTGGATGGCCGCTTGCGGCTTAGCGACCGGACCCGCTAAGCCGCAAGCGGCTTTCGGTTCCAGCCTCTTACACCGCTCCAGTTTAGTGCGTAAGATGCTGGAATCGAGGGAGACGGACGGAGTTGGCCGGTTCGCCACCGAGGTGCCCATGCGCTATCTGGAATCCTATGGCTTCGTCTTTACCAGCCGAAACTGGGCCATGAACCTGCTGCTGGGTATGCTGTGCCTGTTCATCCCGGCCATTGGCGCCATCGTGCTGATGGGCTATTTCTTCGAGGTCATCGACTTCCTGCTCCGCCGCCGGTCGCGGCGCGTCGAGCCGCCGATGGAACAGCCGCCCTCCGATGCGTTCGGCGAGTTGGTGATGAATGCGCTCCCCGCGAATGATGATTCCATCTCCGAACCTTATCCCGACTTCAGCTTCGATCGCTTTTCCGAGTACTTGTCGCGCGGTATCTGGCCGTTCCTCGTGCGGATGATCGTCAGCCTGGTGATGAGCGTCGCGACCTCGATACTGATGGTGCTGGCAATGGCGTCCATCGGCGCCGCGGCGACGAAATCGGGCGTGCTGGCCGGCGTCCTCGGTGTCGTCTTCTTCGTTCTCTATCTCGCTCTGGTTGCGGTGCTGGGGATCGTGATAACGCCGCTGTACCTGCGGGCCGGGCTGAGCGGCGACTTCGGCAGCGCGTTCTCGATGGAGTTCTTCCGCGATTTCCTCAAACGGGTCGGCAAGGAACTCGTACTGGCCGAACTGTTCCTCGCCGCCACGGGCACGCTTCTGACGCTCGTGGGGTTGTTGGCCTGCTACGTCGGCATTTTTCCCGCGATGAGCCTCTTGATGTTCGCGCTCCATCACCTCGATTATCAGCTTTACGAGTTGTACCTTGAGCGCGGCGGCGCACCGATCGAACGAAAACAGGCGCCCACGCTGGAACTGGCGGAGGAGGACGAGGTGATTCGATCCGAGAACGTGATGCGCCGGGATCGCGGCGTGTGGTGAGCGACCATGAGCAATGCCAAAAAGCCAGGAGGAAAGCGTGGAAGCGGCGGCGCACGGAAAGCCGGCAAGCGGCCCTTCGACATTCAGGAGGCGATGCGCCGCCTTCGCCAAGCGACCGCCCCGTATCCGAAGGCGGCGCTGTTCGAGCTGTACGCCGAAGGGCGCACGTCGGTCTTCGAGATCCTCATCGCCTGCATCCTCTCCATCCGCACCCGCGACGAGACGACCTTGCCGGTCGCGCGCAATTTGTTCGCGCAGGCGCCGACCCCCGCGGACATCGCCGACCTCTCCGAGTCGGAGATCGATCGCCTCATCGGCGCTTGCACGTTCCACGAGGCCAAGGCCAGGACCATCCGCGACATCGCCCGCGCGACGGTCCAAACGCACGGCGGCGTTCTGCCCTGCGACCGAGACGTGCTGCTCTCGTTCAAGGGTGTTGGGCCGAAGTGCGCCAATCTGGCGCTGGGCATCGCCTGCAACCTGCCGCTGATCGGCGTGGACATTCACGTCCATCGCGTCACCAATCGCTGGGGCTACGTGGAGACGCGGACGCCCGAAAAAACGATGGAGGCGCTGCAAACGAAACTGCCGTCGTCGTACTGGGTCGAAATCAACGCGCTGCTGGTGCCCTTCGGCAAGCACATTTGTACCGGGACGAATCCGAAGTGTTCGACTTGCCCGCTGTTGGAGATGTGTCAGCAAGTCGGCGTAACGGAGCACAGGTAAGCGTTTCGACCGGCGGGACGCCGGTCCCACCCCTCAGCGGATCTCACCACTTCGCCGAACGCTTACTCATTTTCTCCGGTTGATACGACACAAATCTCTCCAAATCTGGCTATCAATGGCCACCCTGACACTTCTGTTCCTTCTGGATGCCGAAAATCGTGCTGATGACATCGGGTAGCTTTTGAAGGCCCGACTTTGAAGGAAGCCTGGCATTTCGAGGAGATTCTCCAGTCCGAGCCGTCCGCCCGCACAATGATATTGCAAATGAGATTGTGATAACGCTCGGGACCCGAAACGACTGGTCCATACAGGCCGTAAAAGATCTGCCCATCCTCCAGCCTTCCCTCGACCCGAAACTCGAAAGGAGTCCGATCGTCTATGTAATTGCCGGGCTCTTCTGTCGTCCGAACGTAAATGTCATCCCACGGCGTTACGCGTATTTGAACCCCAATGCTCGCCAAAGTCTTCATACGTCTAACTCTTTATTTCCAAGGTGGATCGGCGGGACGTCGGTCAGTGGGACCGGTCCTCGCAGACAGAATCTACCGAAACTGTCCAGACCGGCAAGCACATCTGCACCGGCACGCGGCCGAAGTGCTCGACCAGCCCGCTTCTGAATATGTGCAGGCAAGTCGGTGTCGCTTCGCCGCGCTGAAACGAGGGCGGAGACGCGGACCGGCGAACTCGGTATCCTGAACGATAGCCAGACGATTCGGATGCTGTGCCGTTTGGGAGGGCGAGGCTCCTGCCGAGCCATTGTTCCTGGCTCGGCAGGAGCCTCGCCCTCCCAAAACGGCATACCACCGATGATTCGGTGTTGCGGAGCGAACGTCCTCAGTGAGAGACAACCATGCGTGCGGCGATATTCGCATTGTCCGTCGTGTTCGGGATGGCTTCCCCGCTGTCGGCGGCCGGCGACGCGGACGTTTTCAACAGCAAGGTCCGCCCCATCCTGGCGAAGCACTGCTTCAAGTGCCACGGCCCGGACGACAAGGCGCGAAAGTCCAAACTGCGCCTCGACCGGCGCGACGCCGCCCTGCGCGGCGGCCGGTCGGGGCAGAAGGCTATCGTACCGGGTCGCCCCGAGCAGAGCGAAATGATCGAGCGCATCTTCGCCGAGGACGAAACGGGGATCATGCCGCCTCCGTCCACGAAGAACCCGCTGACGGAGGAGGACCGGCAAATCCTCAAGCGCTGGATCGCCGATGGAGCCGCCTACCAGGCTCACTGGTCGTTCGTGCCTCCTAAACAGCGCGCGCTGTCGAAGGTGAAACGGACGGACTGGCCGCGCAACGCCATCGATCATTTCGTGCTGACGCGGCTCGAAGCGGAGGGGTTGACGCCATCGCCGGAAGCCGAGCGCCATACCCTGGTGCGCCGGCTGTATCTCGACCTGATCGGTCTGCCGCCGACGCCCCAAGAGGCCGAGGCGTTCGTCAAGGATGAGTCGCCCGCCGCCTACGAGAAGTTGGTGGATCATCTCTTATCGTCGCCGCACTACGGCGAACGCTGGGCGCGACGCTGGCTCGACCTGGCCCGCTACGCCGACACCAACGGCTACGAGAAGGACCGGCAGCGCTCCATCTGGCCGTACCGCGATTGGGTCATCAACGCCCTCAACGCCGACATGCCCTTCGACCGTTTCACCATCGAACAATTGGCCGGCGACATGCTGCCGGCCGCGACGCGCGAACAGCGGATCGCCACCGGCTTCCATCGCAATACGATGCTGAACGAGGAAGGCGGTATTGACCCTCTGGAATATCGCTTTTATGCGCTGGTGGATCGCGTCGCCACCACCGGCACGACCTGGCTCGGCCTCACCACTGGCTGCGCCCAATGCCATACCCATAAGTTCGACCCAATCCCGCACCGCGAGTATTATCAGTTCATGGCGTTCCTCAACAACGCCGACGAGCCGAACCTCGCCGTCCGCCGCGCGGACATCACTCGCCGCCGTCAAGAAATCGAGAAGAAGATCGTCGCTCTCACCGCGGACCTCCCCAACCGCTTCCCTTCCGACGACAAGGACGGCGAGAAGTCCCGCACGGTTGAGGAGCGACGGCGAGCGCATTTCGAGCGCAAGTATCGCGCCTGGCAGGAGCGTGAAACCGCCCGCACGGTGCGCTGGACCGCGCTGCGGCCCACGACCGCGAAGGCCAACCTCCCCCATCTGACGATCTTTGACGACGACTCCGTTTTCGTCAGCGGCGATCAGAGCAAGAGCGACACCTACGACCTGACGTTTCGCACGGACCTGAAGGGCATCACGGCCCTGCGTCTGGAAGTGCTGCCGGACGAGCGCCTGCCCAACGAGGGACCGGGGCGCGTCTATTACGAAGGGCCGTTCGGCGATTTCTTCCTGTCCGAGTTCCGCGTGTTCGCCGGCGAGCGCAAGGCCGCCGTGGCGAAGGCGACGCACAGCTTCGCGGACGGCGGCGCGGCGGACAAGGCGATCGACGGCGATCCGCAAACCGGCTGGTCGATCAACGGCGGTCAAGGTCGCGCTCACACGGCGGTCTTCACACTCGCCGCGCCTCTCGCCGACGGCAACGACTTGCGCGTTCAGATGCTGTTCGAGCGCTACTACTCGGCCGGCCTGGGCCGCTTCCGCCTCTGGGCGACGACGGACACCCGCACCGCGGTCGCGCGGGACATGCCGGTTGAAGTCGAGGCATCGCTGCTCGTGCCGGAGGACAAGCGGACGGCGGAACAGAAGCAACGCCTGTTGCGGCAATTCGCGATGACCGCGCCGGAGTTGGCGAAGGAGCGCGCCGAGATCGACCGTCTCCGAAAACAACTGCCGGCCTACCCGACCACGCTGGTCATGGCGGAGCGTCCGCCGGAGAACCCACGACCGACCTTCATCCACAATCGCGGCGAGTTTCTGCAACCGAAGGAGCGCGTCGAGCCGGACGTATTCTCGGTCCTCCCGCCTTTGCCGAAGGACGCGCCGCGCAATCGGCTCGGCCTGGCGCGCTGGCTGGTGTCGCCGGAGAACCCGCTGACCGGACGAGTGACAATGAATCGTCAGTGGGCGGCGTTCTTCGGTCGCGGCATCGTCCGCACCTTGCAGGACTTCGGCTACCAGGGCGAGGCGCCCAGCCATCCCGAACTGCTCGACTGGCTGGCGGTCGAGTTGGTGAAGCAAGGCTGGTCGATGAAGAAGATGCACAAGATGATTGTGATGAGCGCCACCTACCGGCAGTCATCGCGGTTGACGCCGGAACTGCTGGCGAAAGACCCGGACAACGCGCTCTTGGCGCGCGGTCCGCGCGTTCGGCTGGAAGCCGAACAGGTGCGCGACGCCGTTCTGCGTGTCAGTGGACTGCTCTCCGAAAAAGTCGGCGGGCCGAGCGTCTTTCCACCGCAGCCGGCGGGTGTGACGACGGAAGGCGCCTACGGGCAGTTGCAATGGAAGGTCAGCGAGGGGCCGGATCGCTACCGTCGCGGCCTGTATACGTTCAGCAAACGGACGGCGCCGTTCGCCATGTTCACGACCTTCGACGCGCCCAGCGGCGAGGTGTGCGTGGCGCGCCGCGAAGTGTCCAACACACCGCTGCAAGCGCTGACGCTGCTCAACGACCCCGCCTTCACCGAGGCGGCGCAGGCGCTGGGCCGAACGCTGACGGCTCGGAAGGGACCGCTCGCCGAGCGCGTGGATTACCTGTTCCGCCGCTGCCTGACGCGGCCGCCCAGCGCGGAAGAAACGGCCATGCTCGTCAAATTCTACGAGACACAGAAACGCCGCTTCGAGCGCAAGGAACTCGATGCCGGCAAGATCGCCGGACCCGGCGGCGGCGACATCAACGAGCGGGCGGCGTGGACGGCGCTGGCTCGTACTCTGCTCAACCTCGATGAAGCCATTGTGAAGGACTGATCCATGCACGACATCCGCGAACATTCTCGACAGATCACGCGGCGGCACTTCTTCCAGGAGTGCGGCGTCGGTGTGGGCAAGATCGCTTTGGCGACGCTGCTGAGCGACGCCTTCGCGTCCCGGTCCTTGGCGGCGCCGGCGATGCCGGCCGATCCGCTGGCGCTGCGCCGGCCGCACTTCGCGCCGAAGGCGACGCGCGTCATTCACCTGTTCATGGCCGGCGCGCCCAGCCAGCTCGACCTGTTCGATTACAAGCCGGAATTGGCGAAGCTGGAAGGCAAACCGCTGCCGCCCTCGGTCATCGGCGGCCAGCGCTACGCCTTCATCCGGCCCGACGCCGCCGTCCTCGGCCCGCGCTTCAAGTTCGCCAAGCACGGCCAATGCGGAGCGGAATTGTCTGAAATGCTGCCGCACCTGGCGAAGGTGGTCGATGATATTTGCCTCGTGAAGTCGGTCCATACCGACCAGTTCAATCACGCGCCGGCGCAGATCTTTTTCAACACCGGCTTCGCGCAGCCGGGGCGGCCGAGCCTCGGCTCGTGGGTGCTGTATGGACTCGGCTCCATGACGCGCGATCTGCCGGCGTTCGTCGTCATGTCCACCGGCAGCGGCATCAGCGGCGGCTCGGCCAACTGGTCGAGCGGTTTTCTGCCCACCGTCTACACCGGCGTCCGCCTGCGCAATCAGGGCGATCCAATCCTCGATGTGTCCAGCCCCGCCGGCGTGGACACGCGGCTCCAGCGCGACTCGCTCGACCTGATCGGCTCGCTCAATCGGCGACGACTGGAGACAGAGGGCGATCCGGAGATCGCCACGCGCATCGCCTCCTACGAGATGGCGTTCCGCCTGCAAACGTCGGCCCCGGAACTGATGGATCTGCGGCAGGAGACGAAGGCGACGCTCGCCCTGTACGGCGCCGATCCCGACAAACCGTCCTTCGCGCGGGCCTGCCTGCTGGCGCGGCGATTGATCGAGCGCGGCGTGCGCTTCGTCAACATCTATCACGAGGGCTGGGATGCCCATTCCGATGTGACCGGCAATCACAAAAAGAACTGCGGCGACACCGATCGCGCCTCGGCGGCGCTGGTGAAGGATCTGAAACAGCGTGGGCTGCTCGACGATACGCTGGTCGTGTGGGGCGGCGAGTTCGGCCGCACGCCGATGGTCGAGACGAACGCGGCGCTGGGCCGCAGTCTCGGCCGCGACCATCATCCGCAAGCCTTTACCCTGTGGCTGGCCGGCGGCGGCGTCAAGTCCGGCCTGACCTACGGCGGCACCGACGAGCTTGGCTTCCACGTCATCGACAAGCCGGTCCACGTTCACGACGTGCAGGCAACGATCCTCCACCTACTCGGCTTCGATCACGAGAAGCTGACGTATCGCCACGCCGGCCGCGATTTCCGCCTGACCGACGTACACGGGAAGGTCGTCAAGGACATCCTCGCCTGACGCTCTCTTTCAACGAGTGAACTGCCCGGCACTCGATTTGCGTACAAGAGCGGCATGAAGGAGAAGGCCAAAAGACGCCTGCCGATTGGAGCGGAAGTCCAGCACGACGGCCATACGCATTTCCGCGTCTGGGCGCCGCGCCGACGCACGGTCGAGGTTGTCCTGGAAGGCCGTGCCGAGGGCGCGTTTCTCCTCAAAACGGAGCCAGAAGGTTACTTCGCCGGGGTCGTTCCCGCCGGCGCCGGCACGCGCTATCGCTTTCGCCTCGACGGCGATTCGCGGCTCGTTTCCGATCCTGCCTCGCGCTTTCAGCCCGAAGGACCGCATGGACCTTCGCAGATCGTCGATCCCTCCGCCTTCCCCTGGACGGACCTGAACTGGCGAGGCGTGGGCCTGCATGGGCAGGTGATTTATGAAATGCATCTGGGCACGTTCACGCGCGAGGGCACCTGGGAGGCGGCGGCGCGGGAACTGCCGGAGTTGCGGGCGGCGGGCATCACAGTTCTTGAAATCATGCCGTTGGCCGACTACGCCGGCACGTTCGGTTGGGGCTATGACGGCGTCAACCTGTTCGCGCCGACGCGGCTGTACGGCACGCCCGACGATGTCCGCCGTTTCATCGACCGCGCGCATTCCCTGGGCCTGGGCGTCCTCCATGACGTGGTCTACAACCACCTTGGCCCGGACGGCAATTACCTGGGTGAGTTCTCCGATGATTATGTCACCGACCGTTACAAAACCGATTGGGGACCGGCCATCAACTACGATGGCGAGAATTGCAGTCCCGTTCGCGCGTACATTGCCGCCAACGCCGCCTACTGGATCGACGAATTTCACTTCGACGGCCTGCGCCTGGATGCGACCCAGAACATCTACGACGCCTCGGACGAGCATATCCTGACGACAATCGAGCGCGCCGTGCGCGCGGCGGCGAGGGGCCGTGCGACGATCGTTGTCACCGAGAACGAGCCGCAGAACATTCGCATGGTCCGTCCAATCGAAGAGGGTGGACACGGCTTCGATGGAATGTGGAACGACGATTTTCATCACGCGGCGCGCGTCGCGCTGACCGGAAGGCACGAGGCGTACTTCACCGATTATCGGGGAACGCCGCAGGAGTTCATCTCGCTCGCCAAGCGCGGTTTCCTCTACCAGGGCCAGCATTACCTCTGGCAAAAGAAGCGGCGCGGCACGCGAACGACGCGCGCCGCGCCGGCATCGTTCCTCGCCTTCCTGGAGAACCACGACCAGGTTTCCAACACCGGCGGCGAGCGGCCGTCGCATCTCGCCAGTCCGGGCCGTTACCGAGCGATGACGGCGCTGCTGCTGCTGAGTCCAGGAACGCCGATGCTCTTCCAGGGGCAAGAGTTTGCCGCCTCGACGCCGTTCTTTTTCTTCGCCGATCATCCGCCGGAACTGGCCCGCCTCGTCTACAAAGGCCGCAAGAAATTCATGGCCCAGTTCCCGAGCTTGGCGACGCCGGCCATGCAGGAGCGAATCCCCAACCCGGCGGACCGGCAGACCTTCGAGCGCTGCAAACTCGATTTTTCGGAGCGACAGAAGCACGCCGCGATGTACGCTCTGCACCGCGATTTGCTGCGTTTGCGTCGCGAGGAGCCGGTGTTTCGGGCGCAGCGACGCGGCGGCGTGGATGGGGCGGTGCTGGCCCCGCAGGCGTTCGTGCTGCGTTTCTTCGGCGATGACGGCGATGATCGGCTGCTGCTGGTCAATTTCGGAGCGAACGTGCTGCTGGCGCCGGCGCCGGAGCCGTTGTTGGCTCTCGACGGCGGCCAAGGTTGGGAGGTGCTGTGGAGCAGCGAGGATCCGCGCTACGGGGGAGATTCGGCCGTCGCCGAGGAGCGGGAGGACGGTTGGCGTCTGCCGGGCGAGTCGGCCGTGGTGATGAAGCCTGCCAGCCCGCCGCGCCAGCAAGGGACGTAATCACCCTTGCTTGCGCTGCGGGCTGGCAAGGCAAGGAGCGGCAATCCCATGAACGAGCTGATTCGGCGCATGCGATGGACGGGGTCGAACGCAGCGGACGCGGAGCATCTCATCCGACGCGAATGGTTGGTGACCAACGGGCTGGGAGGCTATGCGTCCTCCACCGTGGCCGGCGCCTGTACGCGCCGCTATCACGCGCTGCTGGTCGCCGCCCTGCCCGCTCCACACGGACGCACGGTGATGCTCAATCACCTGATGGAACAGGTGCGCCTGCCGGATGGCCGAACCGTGCGCCTGGGCGGCGAGCAATTGGCCGATGGCCGGCTGGACCTGCACGGCATCGAGTATTTTCGCGAGTTTCGCCTGGAACACGGTCTGCCGGTGTGGCGCTGGGAGATCGACGAGTGGGCGCTGGAAAAGCGTGTGTTGATGGTACACGAGCAGAACACCGTCCACGTCGGCTACCGGCTGGTCTCGGGCACGGGCACGGTGCGGCTGAAGCTGCGTCTGGCCGTGCATTTTCGCCCGCACGACGCGAAAGTCAGTACGACCATCGAGGGTCCGTACGCCCTGACCTCAATCGGCGACCGCTACGAGGTATCGACCGGCACGGACCTGCCGCCTTTGCGTTTCCGGGTGCATGGACGGCGGGCGGCGTTCACGGTGGAGGCGCAGCGGACGCAGCCGCTGCTGTACTGGGTCGAGGAGGAGCGCGGCTACGATTCGCGCGGCGAGTTGTGGAGTCCCGGACATTTTCGTCTCGATCTGACGGCGGAGCACGACGCGACGCTGGTGGCCTCGACGGAGAAATGGGAGACGATGGACGCCCTGTCGCCGGCCGTGGCTCTGGCGGCGGAGCACGAACGGCGCAGACGGCTGCTGGCGTTGAGCGCTCCGGCGGCGCGCAACGGACCGGGCGGCGAGTGGACGCTGGCGGCCGACCAGTTTCTGATCGCTCCCGCCGGACGCATCGAGGAGGCGGCGCGGGCGAAAGCGGCCGGCAACCAGGCGCGCACGGTGATCGCCGGCTATCACTGGTTCACCGACTGGGGCCGCGACACCATGATTAGCCTGGAGGGGCTGACGCTGACAACCGGCCGTCCGAGCGACGCTCGCTCCATCCTGCACACCTTCGCCACCCACGTCCGCGACGGACTCATTCCCAACCTGTTTCCCGAGGGCAGCAAGGAAGGACTGTACAACACCGCCGACGCCACGCTCTGGTTCATCCACGCCATCGGTCGCTATTGCGAAGTCACCAAGGACGGCGAAACGGTGGAATTCATGATGCCGATCGTGCGCGACATCGTGGACCACCATCTGCGCGGCACTCGCTTCGGCATCGGCGTCGATACGTTCGACGGCCTGCTGCGGCAGGGCGAGGAGGGGTATCAGTTGACGTGGATGGACGCCAAGTGCGGCGATTGGGTGGTAACGCCGCGGCGCGGCAAGGTCGTCGAAATCAACGCTCTCTGGTACAACGCGCTGCGCTGGTTGGAGAAGTGGGAACTATCCTTCGGTGAGAAGGGGAAAGCGCGCGCGATCGCCGGACACGCCGAACGCGCGCAGCGTTCGTTCAACCGGCGCTTCTGGTACGCCCAGGGCGGCTACCTCTACGATGTCGTGGACGGCGAGAAAGGCGACGATCCCTCCTGCCGTCCCAATCAGGTTTTCGCTCTTTCGCTGTCTCATCCCATCCTCGACAAGCAACACTGGTCTGCGGTGATGGACGTGGTGCAGCGGCGGCTGCTGACGCCGTTGGGCTTGCGTTCGCTGGCGCCGGGCGAGCCGGACTACAAGCCGACCTATCACGGCGACCTGCGTTCGCGCGACGCGGCCTACCATCAGGGAACGGTGTGGCCGTGGCTGATCGGACCGTTCCTCGACGCCTGGCTGAAAATGCACCCCGATGGCCGAGCCGAGGGCCGGCGTTTCTTGCAGGGATTGGCGGAGCATCTAGGCGAGGCGTGCCTGGGTTCGATCAGCGAGATCGCCGATGCCGAGGAGCCGTTCACGCCGCGTGGCTGCATCGCCCAGGCGTGGAGCGTGGCCGAGACGCTGCGCTCGTGGGCGAACACAGCTTCGGATTGATGATTGATGATCGATGAGCGCGGATTGAAGAAATCTGTTACAATCATCGATCATCAATCATCCATTCGAGGAGGGCGGACATGGCAACGCCAGTCGTGGAGATTCAAGGGACGCTGCAAGCCGATGGCACGTTGGTGCTCGACGAGAAGCCGAACCTGCCGCCGGGACGGGTGCGTGTGACAGTGCAGCCATCCGAGGTGCAGGGTGATGTAATCGATGTACTCCGCCGCATTCACGCGGAGCAAGCGGCTCGGGGGCATGTTCCCCGCAGTCGAGAAGAAATCGACGCTGACATCGCGGCCATGCGGCAAGAGGACGAGGAGCGCATGCAGGCGATTGAACGACTGCATGAAGAATGTGAGCGGACCCGACGCCAGCAACCGCCGGCCGAGGCGTCATGATTATCTTTTTGGATACAAACATCGTCATTTTATGCGGTGGAACAACCGCCTGTCCTCGGCGCGAAGGCGATGACGCGCTTGATAGCACTGCGGGCCAGACGCGATAGGTTCATGGTTAGCGATCTGGTTCGGATGGAGTGTCTTGTCGGCCCACTTCAGTCGGGGGACCGAGTTTTACAGAGCGATTTTGCTGCTTTCTTTGCCGCCCCTGGAGTCCAAGTCGTGCCGATCACTCCGGCGGTATGTGATCGGGCGGCGCTGATCCGGGCTACGAGTCGCTTCAAACCGATGGATGCGCTCCAACTCGCGGCGGCAGTCGAACATGGCGCGAACGTGTTTCTCACCAACGATGTCCGTCTCAACTCCTTCACGGCTCTGACCGTCGAAGTGCTGACCTAACCTGCGCGGCACGCCTGCTTCACGCCGCACGGCGGTATCGCCCCGCCGGAAGGAAGCCCATACCGAACAGCACCATCTGGGTGAAGCCGAATACCAACACGCCTGCAAAGATGTGGGGCGGCGCGCCGGCAAACCAGGCGAGACTCACCACGATATTACCAATGATCCCCAGCAAGATGACCATTCGCCCCAAGGCGGGGACGCCCCACCACAACAAAAGCATGGTCAGGTTCCAGGCCAGAACACAAGCGGCCCCAGTCTCTTTTGGGTCCCATCCCCAGTAGCGGCCGAGATGGTCTTTGGCCCAAACGCACCCCAGCAGAACAGCGACGATGGTCAACGCCGTCGCCACGGTCGTTAGTCTGAAAACCGCGCGATGAAGCGATTGCATCTGTCCGGGGCTCAAATCACGGAAGGGCCTTCTCGCTACGTAACAGATAGCGAGAAATCCAACCAGAAAAGATCCCGTGTATCCCAAGGTGACCGCGCCAACATGCGCGGCGAGAAGAAATTCCAATCGCCCGTCCTGACAGCGGGCCAGCAAATAGCCGGCAAGCAAAGCGGCGAGAACGATCGCGGTGAACGTAACGAGTCGCACCGGCAGCCACGGCACCGGTGCGGCGACCTTGGCGAACTCGGCCGCCAGGGCGGGCGGACTGCCGAGACGAGATGCGGCCAACGTCAACGCCTGTTCTTCCGAGTGGCCCCCCTGCACGAGTTGCCCAATCGCCTCGCGGAGGTGGCTTTCGAGTTCGTCGAGCACCTCGCTGCTGCATCCGGTCGTTTCCGCCAGGCCGCGCCGCCATTGTGCGATGAGTTGTTCGAGTTCAAGCATGTTGCACCCCCCAGAGTTTGTTCAAGGTCGCCAGGACCACCTGCCATTGTTCCTTCTGCTCGGCCAGCGCCTTTCGGCCGCCGGTTTGCAGGGCGTAATACTTCCGCTGGCGCCCCGTCTCGGACTCGTCCCAGCGGCTGCGGACATAACCCTGAGCTTCCAGTCGGTGCAGGACGGGGTAGAGCATGCCGTCCGTCCATTCGATATCACCGTCGGAGAGAGAGCGGACCCGCTGGAGGATGGCATAGCCGTAGCTTTCGCCTTCTTCCAGGATCGACAGGACCAACGGAACGGCGGAAGCCGCCACCAGATCTTTTGCAATCTTCATGAGGGCCATCATACCTAGCACTTCTAGGTATGACAAGAGAAAAAAAGCGCGAAAAAAGGATGTCAGCTTGTGGCGCGTTGCCGGTAACGCTCCAGTTCCTCGCGGTGGATGCGGAAGCGCAGGCCGCGCTGGACGTAGCGCAGTTCACCCTGGCGGATCAATTCGAGGAGTTCTTTGCGGGACACACGGAGGAAGTCGGCCGCCTGCGTGAGCGTCCACAAGTCCGGGTTGGCGTCGGGAACGGTATCGCGAGGATGATTCACGGCTGTTCTCGTGCATGAGGGACCATCGCACACTTTCTTCTTTCCCCAGCATAACCTCCGTGTGCGTTGTCGCAAAGCCTGGCAGGATGAGACGCTGTGATCTCGGCTGCGCGACGCGACAAAAAACAAGAGCCGGTTCGTCGGCACGACGATCCGGCTCCTGGCAATTCTCGGCTGAGAATGCGACTTACTTCTTGACCTCGAACTCAGCGTCGATGACGTCGTCCTTGCCCTTGCCCTCGCCGCCGCCCGCTCCCGGCGCGGCACCGTCGCCGGCCGGCCGCTGCGCTTGCTGCGCCATCGCCTGGGCGGCCGCTTGCAGGTCGCTGACAGCTTGGCGAATGGCCTGGACGTCCTCGCCGCTGGCGGCTTGCTTCGTCCGCTCGATCGCCGACTGAATCGCTTGACGATCGTTGCCGCCGATCTTGTCGCCCAACTCCTTGAGCTGCTTCTCGATGGTGAAAATCACCGCGTCGGCCTGGTTGCGCGCCTCGATCACCTCGACCTTACGGCGGTCCTCTGCCGCGTGCGCCTCGGCCTCCTTGCGCATCCGCTCGACCTCGTCCTGAGACAGACCGCTCGAACCCTTGATCTCGATTTTGGCTTCCTTGCCGGTGTCCTTGTCCTTGGCCTTGACGGTCAAAATGCCGTTGGTGTCCAAGGAAAAGGTCACTTCAATCTGCGGCTCGCCGCGCGGCGCCGGACGGATGCCCTCCAGGTTGAACTCGCCCAGCAGCCGATTGCTCGGGCTCTTGGCAAGCTCGCTCTCGCCCTGATAGACGCTGATGGTCACACCGGTTTGGTTGTCCGCGGCGGTCGAGAAAATCTGCGTCTTGTCCGTCGGAATCGTGGCGTTGCGCTCGATCAGCCGCGTCAGCCGGCCGCCGAGCGTTTCGATGCCCAGGGACAACGGCGTCACGTCGAGCAGCTGCACCTGCGCCTGACTGGCCAGCAGGATCTGCGCGCCCTGGATGGCGGCGCCGATGGCCACCACTTCGTCGGGGTTGACGCCCTTGTGGCCTTCCTTGCCGAAGATGTCCTTGACCAGCCATTGCACCTTGGGCATGCGCGTCATGCCGCCGACCAGCACCACTTCGTCGATGTCGCTGGGCTTCTTCTTGGCGTCTTGCAACGCCTTGAGCACCGGCTCGCGGCAACGCTCGATCAGATGATCGACCAGTTGCTCGAACTTGGCCCGCGTCAGCGACATTTGCAAGTGCTTCGGCCCCGAGGCGTCGGCGGTAATGAACGGCAAATTGATGTCGGTGGTGTTGGCCTGCGACAGATCCTTCTTGGCCCGCTCGGCCGCCTCCTTCAAACGCTGCAAGGCCATCTGGTCCTTGCGAAGATCGATACCGTGTTCCTTCTTGAACTCCTCGGCGATCCAGTCGATCAGCACCTGGTCGAAGTCGTCGCCGCCCAGGTGGGTGTCGCCGTTGACGCCGAGCACCTCGAAGACGCCGTCGCCCACGTCGAGGATGGAGATATCGAAGGTGCCGCC
>DATBGU010000365.1:0-25304 GCA_036557825.1 Gemmataceae bacterium | reverse complement strand
GACACCGGGAGCGCTCAGCGTGAAACGCAGGGCGATCGCGGCCGCCTGCTTGGAGTCGCCGCTCAGGAAGTCGTAATGGAGCTTTTGCAGGCGCTCCCAATACGGTTGATGGTAGGTGTTGTCCGGCTTCTTCGTGTATCGCCACGCTGCATTGGCGATCGGCCGCTTGGCGATGACTCCCATCTGGCGCTGCTGCGCCAGCGGCAAGGTCAATTCCAATGCCTCCTGGTCGGCGATGCTGACCGATGTTTGCAGCGTGTCGAAGCGGCCGCACTCGATAGCGTAGCGGGCCGCGCTGCTGTCGCCACTGTAGCCAATGTAGCGCGTGTACCCCTTCTGCCGCGCGTCCTCCAGAGCGCGGACCACGTCGCCCTTGCGAAGCTCCTCCTCAGTACAGCTATGGAGTTGTACCAAATCCAGACGGTCGGTGCGCAGACGTTTCAGGCTGCGCTGGATGCTGGTCAGAAGCGATTCCGGCCGCCAATCGCCGACGCCGGGATCGTCGGGATGGCCGCACTTGGTGAACAGAAAGAAGTCCTTGCGCCGGCCGGACACCGCCTGGCCGATCAGCTCCTCGCTCTGGAGATAACATTCGGCCGTGTCAATTACGTTCAACCCGGCGTCGAGGGCGCTGTGGAGCAGATCGGCGACCGTCTGCGCCGCCGCCTTCTCGAAGCCGATCTCGGCGCCGCCGAAACCCAGCACGCTCACGTGCATGTCGGTCTTGCCCAGTTGTCGCGTTTCCATGATGCCACCTCCACGCTGCGCACTGCTTGTTGGTTAGCGACGCTTCGCAGAAGCGTCGTTAACCAGTGTATTCTCTTCTTCCCTTGGCGTCCTTGGCGGCTTGTCGGTTAATTGTGCCGGCCGGCGCGGAGAGTGGCGTAGAAGGCGACACCCAGGACGATTACCCCGCCCAGGACGGTGCGCACAGTGGGGATCTCGTCGAGGAAGAAAGCGGCGAGGATCGCGCCGTAGAGCGGCTCCAGGCAGGCGATCATGCTCGCCGATCGAGCCGAGATGCCGTTCATGCCGGCGATGAACAGCGAATGGGCCACGGCCGTACACAACACGCCGAGGACGGCCAGCAGCATCACCTCCTTGGCAGTGAAGGGCGGCCATTGCCGGACGACGAAGGGCAACAGAGCCACCGCGGCGAAGCCGTCTTGATACAGCGCGATGGTCAGGCTGGAGTGACGGCGGACGAATATGCGGTTAAGCAGCGACAAGAGCGCGAACGTCAGGCCGGACGCGATGCCCCACAAGACACCCTGCGTGACGCGGTCGCCGAGTGCGAGGCTCGGCGTCAGGACGGCGACCCCGGTCAGGGCGACGAGAGCGAGGACGACATCGACCATCCGCAATTTCTCGCGGAAAAATAGCGGTTCGAGAAAGGCGACGAAGACGGGGAACGTCGAGTAGGTGATAAGCGCCAGGGCGACGCTGGACGCCTGCACGGATTGAAAAAACGTCGTCCAGTGGACGGCGAGCAGGGTGCCGAGGGCCGCGAAGGCGAGAAGACTGCGCCGCGCCAGCGGTCCCAGGATGTCGCGGCGCACGAAGCCTGCCAAAAGCAGCGTCAGCGCGGCGAAGACGACTCGGCCGAAGACGATGACGATTGGCGATAGCGGCAGGAGCCTGGGAGAGCCGAACAGACCGGCGAAGCCGAACAGCAGAACGGCGGCGTGGATGCGGAGCAGGTCGCGCGCGTGCCGAGGTTGGCCGGACGGTTTCATCGCTTGATCTGGCACCGGGGGAAAACGGTCCGCAGCCGCTGGACTCCCGCATCGGTCACGCGCGTTTGTTTCAACTCCACGTTGCGGAGCTCGGGCAAGTTCCGAAGATGCTCCAACCCCGCGTCGGTGATCGGCGTATTGGTCAGTATCAGCCAGTCGAGATTCGCCAGGCCATCGATACGCTTAAGATCTTCATCGCGGATGCGCTCGTTATTGGGGAAAAAGATTTGATGGAGGTGGAACGGTCCTTTGGGCAGGAAACTGCGGGTGTTGGTGCTAAATATCTTGCCGCCGACGGGGGTGACGCCGACCGTGCCGCCGACGCTGACGGCCCACTCGGCGACGGCCCGGTCCTGATCCTCGGCGGCGACGATCGGAATTTGCGGAACCTTCGGAGGCTCCTGTTTCGGCGGCGGATTGACCGGCGGACGCCGCGGCGCCTTCTCCCTGGCCGCGATACGTTGCTCCTCTGGAGGGTTGGTCGGCCGGACGACTTCGGGACCGCTCTTCGTCGGCGACGTGGAGTGTTTCATCAGGACCACCACGGCGACGAGCACGAGAAGCAGCACGGCCCCCAATCCGCCGCCCGCCGCGAACCACGGCCACAGCCGCCGAGTGGAGCGTACCGGACGCCGTTCGCTCTCGACTCTCGACCTCCGCCGCGATGAACCCTCTTCGACCAGTGTCTGCTCGTCCGGCTCCTCCTCGTCGTCGGGTAATGCTCGGCGCGCGGGTTGGGCCGCCGTCGCCGGCTCGCGCTCGATTTGCTCAAGCGCCGCGAGGATCTCGCGGGCAGACGGGGGACGATCAGTGGGATCCTTGGCGAGTATTTGCAGAATGAGCCGCGACAGTTCCGGCGGCATATCCGGGTTGAGTTGTCGCGGCGGCCGCGGCGCCGCGCTGGCAACGGCCACGAGGGTGGAGACGGTGTCCGGTCCCTTGAACGGCAACTGCCCCGTGGACATGCGATAGAGCACAACGCCGAGACTGAACAGATCGCAGCGTGAATCGACTTTTCGGCCGTTGGCCTGCTCGGGGGCCATGTACGCCGGCGTGCCGAGGATCGCGCCTTGCTGCGTCAGGTGGGCATCGTCGCGCGTCGAGCGTGCCAGGCCGAAATCCAAAATCTTCACGCGCCCGTTTTCGGACTCCAGCCAGATGTTGGCCGGCTTGATGTCGCGATGGATCAAGCCGCGCACGTGAGCGGCTCCCAGACCATCGGCGGTTTCCCCCGCGATACGCAATGCTTCGGCGATCGGCAACCGGCCTTCGCGCTTGAGCCGATCCTCCAACGACTCACCGCGCAGGAAGGGCATGACGATGTAGGGCACGCCGCGGTCCTCATCGACCTGGAGGATGGCGACGATGTGGTCGTGCTCGATGGACGCCGCCGCCTGCGCCTCGCGCAGGAAGCGTTGAAGATTGCTGGGACTGGCCAGGGACGGAAGCATGGCCTTGAGGGCCACCAGTCGATTGAGCTTGGGATCCTCGGCCTGAAAGACAACACCCATACCGCCAACCCCCAGCACCTTCAGAACGCGGTAGCAGCCGAGACGGCCGATCTCATCCGGCGCTTGGGGCGGAGTGAGGAAGTCGTACAGTTCCGGCGTGAGTTGTTCGCCACCAACGTCTCGTTCTGCGGTTGGCGGCAAGGTGGCCGGGTCGTTGACGCCGGAAACGCCGGCGCGCGTCCGCCGCGCCGAGGCGACCGGCTCGCCGGGCACTTCGACCACTTGGTTGCAGTGGGGACACCGTGCCTTTCGCCCCGCGAATTGTTCGGAGACGCCAAGCGTCCGCCCACAATGCGAGCAGTGAAAGGAGATCATAAACCAACTCGCGCGCCAGATGACACTCGAAATCCTTCCCTGCCAACAGTATAGTCGTCGCGACGACGGTTGCTCAACCATCCTCTCAGAGTTATTATTTACCTCACAATCTGCCCCGAATGTGGCTGCTTTTTCCTTTCGCATCGGCCCGCGGCGCAGGCAGACTCGCGGCCCACGAGGGTTCGCCAAGGATCTCGGATGACCACCACGCCCGCCAGCTTGCTCGAACGACTGCGTCAGCCGTTCGATCCGGAAGCCTGGACGCGCTTCGTCGCGCTGTACACGCCGCTGATTTACTCCTGGGGCCGCCGCGTCGGCTTGCAGGATCCCGACGCCGCCGACCTGGTGCAGGACGTTTTCGCCACGCTGATCGAAGTTCTGCCGTCCTTCACCTACGACCATCGGAAAAGCTTTCGCCGCTGGTTGCGCAGCGTCACTCTCAACCGCTGGCGCAACACGCGCAAGCAATGGGACAATCGGGTGCTGCGCGGACACGGCGGCGACCCGGACCGTCTGGCCGCTCCGGACGAATCGGAAGCGCTGTGGGACGCCGAGTATCGCCAGTGTCTTGCCGGCCGCGCCCTGTGCATCATGCGGGAGGATTTTCAGGAGGCGACCTGGCGGGCCTGCTGGGAGATGGTCGTGGCCGAGCGGCCCGCGGCAGAGATCGCGGCCGAACTGGGCCTGACCGTCGGCGCCGTCTACGCCGCCAAGTTTCGCGTCCTCGACCGTCTGCGTCAGGAGCTGCGCGGGATGCTCGATTGAGCGGCGACACTTTTCTCGTAAAGTTTCGACGCCTTCGGTTGTACGGTAATTGGGAGATGCGGACATCGTTGTCCACGGAGCCTACCATGCCCACTCCGAAAGCGGACCAAGTGTGTCCGGATACACGGCAATACCAGCGATTAGCTACCGAGGTGTTATCCGACGCCGAGAAGGAATCCCTGCTGCGCCATCTGGAAGGGTGCGAGGCCTGCGCCCGCAAGCTCAATGGATTGCCGGAGCAGGACACGCTCGCCGATCTGCTCCGCCAGGCACGGACGCTTGCCGAGGAGCCACCGCGCGAAACCATCGCCCGCCTGGTCGCGCAGTTGAGCAAGCTGCGCCCCGGCACCGCCCCTGCTGCGCTTCCGGCACGAATCGTCACCTGCGCGACCTGCGGCAAGGGGATGAAGATCCCGGCCGCGTTGTCCGGCAATCAGGTGAAGTGTCCTTTCTGCAAGAGCGTCGTGAGCGTGCCGGAGGGAGCCACGCCGGCCCCCGCCGCGACCATGACCTATCGACCGCCCGCGAAAACGAACGTGGCCGGCAAGCTCGCTGAGACGGTCGATCTTCGGCCGGCGCGCGATGCGGACAAGGAATACCGCGAATTTCTCACGCCGCCGCAGGCGCCGGATGAGCTGGGTCGATTGGGCCCGTACCGCGTCTTGCAAGTGCTGGGCAAGGGCGGCATGGGCATTGTCTTTCGTGCCGAGGATCCGAAGCTGATGCGTCCGGTGGCGCTCAAGGCGATGCGGCCGATGCTGGCCGTCAGTGAGAGCGCCCGGCAGCGCTTCGAGCGCGAGGCGCGAGCGGCGGCGGCGATCCGGCACGATCACATCGTCACCATCTACCAGGTTGGCGAGGACCACGGCGTGCCCTACCTGGCGATGGAGTTCCTCGAAGGCGAGCCGCTCGACGTGAAGTTGCAGCGCGAGGGCAAGATTTCGGTCGCCGAGGTGGTGCGAGTGGGTCGGGAGATCGCGCTGGGATTGTCGGCGGCCCACAAACGCGAATTGATCCACCGCGACATCAAGCCGGCCAACATCTGGCTGGAAGCGGAAACGGGGCGCGTGAAGATTCTGGATTTCGGCCTGGCGCGAGCGGCCGCCGAAGGCGGGCAACTCACCCAACTGGGCGCGGTCGTCGGCACTCCCGGTTACATGGCCCCCGAACAGGCGCAGGGGAAGGGCGTCGATCCTCGCTGCGACCTCTTCGCTCTCGGCTGCGTCCTCTACCGCATGGCGACGGGCCGGCCGGCGTTTCACGGCAGCGATCTCGTCAGCACGCTGATGGCTGTCAACACGCACAATCCGCCGCCGCCGCACAAACTGGACGCCGCGCTGCCGTCGGCGCTGTCGAAGTTGATTATGGATCTCCTCGTCAAGGAACCACAGGGCCGTCCGTCATCGGCGCAGGTGGTTGCCGAGTCGCTGGAGCGAATCGCCGTGCCCCCGATCCACCTGGCTCGGCTCGGCTCGCCGGGCCTACCGACATTACCCCAGTCTCGATGGAAATGGTCGCTCTTCGCCGGTGCGGCGGTGTGCCTACTGTCGTTGAGCTTGCTGGTCCTGCTGGCCAGCGGCGTGCTCAAGGTGAAAACGAAGGACGGCACCATCGTGCTGGAAAACTTACCGCCGGACGCAACGGTCCTCGTCGATGGTGGCGCGGTGAATGTGGAGTGGGGCAAGGGCAAGTCCGCCAAAATCAGCATCGCGCCCGGCAAGAAGCATCAGCTGCGGATCGAGAAAGAAGGCTTCCGGATCTATGTGAAAGACGAGGTCGAGATCGACGCAGGAGGCTCTCGAACCTTCCCAGTGCGCCTCGAACGCGCTGAACCGAAGGACACGGCCGCACGGCCGGTTCAGGAGCCGATCGCTGTCAAGCCCGCCCACATCGCCCCTGCGGCGGAGTTGGAGTCTCTGCGCCGCGACCAGATCCCCGCTGAAGCGCTGGCGCTGGCCGGCAACGGCGACCCGAAGCGAGCACCAGCGAGGCTGGTGGGCGTATTGGGCGACTCCCAACCCATCCAATGGGGTTTTGTTCGCGCGCTGGCTTTCAGCGGCAATGGCCGCTGGCTCGCTTCCGGGTGCGACGACAAGACCATCGTCTTACGCGAAGCGACCACGGGGAGAGCACGGAAACTATGGCGCGGTCATGGGGGTTCCATCCGCTCCGTGGCGTTCAGCAAGGATGGCCACACCTTGGCCTCCGCCAGCATTGATGGAACCGTGAAGCTCTGGCCGGTGGAGAAGGACGGGGAACCCCAGACGTTGCAGCCGGAACTTGGGGAGATCTGGGGGATGGCGGTCAGCGCCGATGGCCGATTCATGGCCGTGGGAGGTACGACGGGCGGCGTCAGGCTCTGGAAATGGGGGCAATGGAAGGCCCCGCTGGATTTCCCCGCCGATCCTATGAAGTCCTGGTCCTCGTTTACGGGATGGAAAAACAACCATTCCCTGGCACTCAGCTCGGACGGCCAATACCTGGCCATCCGAACCCAGGAAAACAACAAGGACGCCCCCGTCTACCTCTTCAAGACGGCCGACGGCAAGTGGGTCAAGACCTTGCCAGGCGCCTGGTGTGGGGACGATCGGGTCTATTATCCCATGACGATGACGTTCAGCGTCGATGGCAAATACCTGGCGTCGTGGGCGTCCGATAAGACGGCCACGGTATGGGAGGTCGCCTCCGGAAAGCGATTCGCCGAGTTTCCATCGGCGCAATTCGGGGCGGTCGCCATCAGCCCGGACAACGAAAAAATCGCCGTCGTCCGAAACTTCACCACGGGAGTCGAAGTGCATAACCTGGCGACGCAAACAAAGGAGCGGGTGGTTATGCATCGGAACAAGGATGGAATGTCCGCGGCGTTCAGTCCCGACGGCAAAATTCTTGCGGCTGGTTTCTGGGACGGCTCGGTTTATCTATGGAACACAAGCAACTGGGAAGAGAAATATGTGGAACGAGGACATAACCGGCCCATCCACTCCATCCAGTTCCGTTCCGACGGCCGCGCGGTCCTCTCGGCCGGCGACGACAGTACGGTGCGGCGGTGGGATCTCGACCGTCCCGGACAGAATCGAATCCTGCGCACCATCGAAACCCGGCTGAGCTATGCAAGCTACAGCCCGAATGGAAAAAAGTATGTCACCTTGGCCAGTCTCCCCTGGCCGCGCCTTGATGCCCAGACCATTTCCGTGTGGGATGCCGCCACCGGTTCGGGATTATTTGTCGTCAAGCCGCCCCTTGGACTCGACGGCATCGTCTTCAGTCCCGACGGCAAGTTCCTGGCGGGTTCGAGCCGACCCGCGAACGATGCCGAGAAAGCCAGCTTTGTCTACTTATGGGATGCCGCAACGGGAACTACCGTACATCGCTTTGCCAAACTCGGAAACGTCCAACATTGCATCCCTGCCTTCAGTAAGGACGGAAAGCTTCTGGCCGCCGCGAGCCAAAAACAGCTTACAGTCTGGGAGGTGTCCAGCGGCAACGAACTCCACGCTTGGCAGGACGACTTGATGTGCGCCGTGGCGTTCAACGCCGATGGCCGGACCCTGGCGACGGGGCACACCAATGGAACGATAACCGTTTGGGATCTGGCCGGCTGGACGAAGAAAAAGACCTTGATGGGTCATACAGCCCAGGTGCAATCGCTCAAGTACACCCCAGATGGCAAAAAGCTGGTTTCCTCCGGCAATGACGGCACGGTGCGCATCTGGAATACCGAATGGGAGAGGGCCGTGGAGGTGATCGCGCTAGGGCCTGCGAATGGCCGATTGGTGATGGACATCGATCCGTCGGGCAAATATCTCGCCGCCGCCGGCCACGGCACTCTGATCTACTTGCTCCGCCTCCCGCAACGCGACGACTGATCCCCTTATTCGCGGCATGGTTGTCTGGGAATGATCCAGCAGGACTCGTGTTTGGTCATGCCGATGTGCGGATAGTACAACTGCGCCTTGGGGGCCGCCAACAGGATCAACGTCGTGTGCTCTCCCGCCGCCTCGTGCGTGCGCCGGATCAGTTCGCGCCCGATGCCCTGCTTCTGATGTCTTTCATCCACGGCCAAATCGGACAGGTAGGTGCAGAAGGCGAAATCCGTGATCGCCCGTGAGACGCCGACCAGTCGGCCGTCGAGCCGGGCCGTCAGAATCACGTCGGCGTTGGCGAGCATGGCTCGGATGGTGTCGAGGTCGCCGACCGGACGGCGTTCGCCAAGCGTCGAGCGCACCAGCACGTCGATGAATTCCCGCGGCGACAGTTCCGGTTCCAGGCGATACGTCACGCTCGGCATGTCTTCAATTCTCCGAAGCAAGCATTCATTCCTAACTGGCGGCGCTGGACTGGGCGTTTCCATCGACCGCTCGCGGCGGTATCCTCATCCTATGGAGGCGTCCCTCTGGCGCCTTGATGGGAGCCGCCGGGTGTTTGCTCCAAGGGCGACGGCTAACATGGAGCAACGGAATGCCTTCGTCTCGATGAACCAGGAGATCCTCTCATGCCCGTGGACTTCACGCTGCGGCACGATCTCCGGCCGGGCGATCTCGGCTCCATCGTCCATCTTCACGGTACCATCTACGCCCGCGAGTACGGCTTCGATCCCACCTTCGAGGCCTACGTCGCGGGACCTCTGGCACAGTTTGTCCTGGCGCGAACCAAGCGCGATCGGCTCTGGATCGCCGAGCGCGGCGAGCGCCTCGTCGGCTGCATCGCCATTGTCGCCGCCTCGCCGAAGGAGGCGCAGTTGCGCTGGTTCCTCGTCGATCCGTCCGCGCGCGGCTGTGGACTGGGCAAGCGACTGCTGCAAGAGGCCGTCGGTTTCTGCCGCGAGCGCGGTTACGAATCCATCTTTCTTTGGACCGTCAGCGCCTTGACGGCGGCGGCCCGGTTGTATCGCTCCGTCGGTTTTCACAAGGTCGAGGAGAAGCCGGGCGAGCAATGGGGCGTCGCCGTGGTCGAAGAAAAATACGTCCGGCACGAGGGGCGCGCGCAATCTCCACGACCCGCTCCAACGTCTTGATTTGCGTCGGACCCGTTTCCCTGGATGACCCATCATCATGCCCGATATCTTCGACCGGCTCATCGACACCACTCTTCGCGAACGCAACCGGAGCATCTTCGAGCTGGTGGAAAAAGGTTGCCTGTACGACAACGTCGTGACGGACGTGCAGGGCCGTCGCATCCAGGTGCGCGGCCGCTGGCTCGACGACTTCGCCTCGTGCAATTACCTGGGCCTGGATCTGCGGCCGGAGATCATGGATGCGATCGGGCCGGCCGTCCGCAAGTGGGGCACGCATCCGTCGTGGGCGCGGATGGCGGCCAGCCCCGAATTGTACGAGATGCTCGAAGCACGCTTGGCCGGGTTGCTCGGCGCCGAGGACGCGCTCGTGTTGCCGACGATCAGCCTCATCGCCATCGGTCTCATCCCGGCCGTCGCCGGCAAGGGCGGCGTTATCTTCGCCGATAAGTTCGTCCACAAGGTCAACCACGACGGCTGCCGCCTGGCCCGCGACATGGGAGCGCAGCTCGTCGGCTTCGTCCACGACGACCTCGACGGCCTGGAATCGCTGTTGCAGCGCCATGCCGAGGCGCCGACGCGGCTGATCGTGGTGGACGGCATCCTTTCGACCACGGGCCGGACGCCGAACATTCCGCGACTGGTCGAGTTGGCCCGGCAATACCAGGCGATCCTCTACATCGACGACGCCCACGGCTTCGGCGTCCTCGGCGAAAATCCGACGCCGCAGCGTCCCTACGGCTCGCGCGGCAACGGCGTCGTGCGCCACTTCAGACTGAGCTACGACAACATCCTGTACGTTTCCGGCCTGTCGAAGGCGTATTCCTCGCTGGCCGCGTTCATCGCCTGTCCGAAGAAACTGAAACCGTACCTGAAGTGCAATGTGACCTCGTATCTCGTCTCGGGTCCGGTGCCGACGGCGGCGCTGGCGACGGCGCTGGCCGGCCTGGAACTGAACGACCGGGAGGGCGACCGCTGGCGCGATACGCTGCACGCTTACACCAGCGCCATCCTCGACGCATACCGCCGTCGCGGCATCCGCACCGACAACGACAATCACTTCCCTATCGTCTCCGCCTACGTCGGCAGCGGCGAGAACGTGGCGCGCGGCGGTCAATTATTGTTCGAGGAAGGGATTTATCTGACGCTGCAAGGTTATCCGTTGGTGCCGCGCGATCGCGGCGTTCTGCGAGCGACGCCGACCGTGGCGAACACCTGGGGGCAGGTCGAGCATCTTATCGAAGTGATGGAGCGCGTTTATCAGACCCTTCACGCCTAAAGGACTATCATGCGACGCAACGCCCAAGAAACCGAATGGTACGATCGTTTTCGTCGATTCGCCGCCGAGGCGATTCGTCCCGCCGTGCGCCGCCACGACGACGAACATCTCCTCGATCGCCGAGGTTGGCAGCGCCTGGGCGAGACAGGATTTTTCCGTCTGCCGATCCGCGCCGAACTGGGTGGACTGGGCCACGGGCTGCGCGCCTACGCGGCCGCGCTGGAGGGACTCGCCGAAGGCAGCGGCGATCTCGGCTTCAGCGTGTCGGTGGTCGCGCACATGGTTTGCCTGATGGTGCTGCAAGAGTTCGGCTCCGCCGAGCAGCATCGGCTGTATCTGCCGCGGCTGTTGTCCGGCGAGTGGATCGGCGGCGTCGCCAATGCCGAGCCGCAGGCCGGCACCAATCTGATGGCCATCGCCTCGCAGGCCGAACAGGCCGGCGGCGGCTTCACGCTCAGCGCGGAAAAGCAGTGCATCACCAACATCGGCGTCGCCGACCTGGCGATGGTGTCGGCGCGGCTCCGCGATGTGCCGGCGCGTCAGGAGGTCAACGTCTTTCTGGTCGAGACCGCCACCGCGGATGTGGAACAGCGCACCCTCTTCAACCTGGAGGGACTGCGCACCTCCTGCACCGGCGATTTGCGGACGCGGCGCGCCGCGCTTCCACCTCACGGATTGCTCAGCCCTCTCGGCGCGGGACTGGACATTTTTCGGTCGATGTTCGTGCAGGAGCGGCTGTTCACCGGCGTTCTGTATTTGTCCGCCCTGCATGTCTGTGTCGAGCGCGCCCTGGAACACGCCGAGACGCGCCAACAGTTCGGCCGGGCCATCGGGCGCAATCAGTACGTCCAGGAGCGCGTTATCCGCATGCGCGTCGGCGAGCAACTGCTGCGTTCGCTGATGCACGAACTGCTCGATGCAGTCGAGCGCGGCGAGGATGTATCGGAGCAGTTGTCGATGGTTAAGGTTTACGGGATCGAGGCGGCGATAGCCGCCTCGGAGAGCTTGATGCGTCTGCTCGGCGGTCGCGGCATGAGCAAACAGGAATCGGCCGAGAAGTATCACCGCGATCTGCTCGCCCTATCCGTCCTCGGCGGCACCGTGGAGTTGCACAAGATGGTCATCTATCAGGAACTCGCCCGGCGGCTGGCGCCCCCTTCCCGCCCCACGCCCACGCCGAACGATTTGGCCATCACGGTCCACGACACGCGCGAGCTGCCCGACGCCATCGAGCAATCCTTGATCGCTCTGACGGCCCGTCTCTTCCCGGACGAGCCGGCCCTTCGCGGGCGCTTCTATTACGACACACGGCCCGATCTGGTGGTGGCGGCGTGGAAAGACGGCGAGCTGATCGGCTTTCGCATGATCGTGCGGCGACTGATGGATCTCGCTCCGGGGGCGCTGCGTGTGGCCGGCCTGGGTATCGGCGTCGATCCGCGCTTTCAGCGTCAGGGTGTCGGCCGCGAACTGACGCGCCGTACCCTGGACATTCTGCGCGAGTTGAACGATGATCTCGCCGTCGCCATCCTCCTGCGTCCGGCCGCCGAGCCGCTGCTGCGCTCGTTCGGCTTCCATCGTCTCCGCGCCCGGTTGACGTACTGTCGCCGCGACACCGGCGAACTGATCGAGGAGGCTATGCCCGCCTACGCTCTCGACCTCGCGGGCGGATCGCTGGTGGAGGATCTGAATGCGCGCGGCTCCTTACATCTGGGCGTGGGAACGTGGTGAGTGTTCGTGCACGGGGCGCGGTGGCCGTTCGGCCCCTTCCGTCTAACAATAACATCACGAACGAGCGGCCGATCGTCTCGCGCCGCGACACCCGGCCGCCGGTAGGCAACGAGGCAACCTTGGACCCTTCTCCCCCCAGCGACCGCACCACCGTTAAGCGCTTGCCGAAACGTGCGGCTTACGATCGCGCCACCATCCACGCCATTCTCGACGAGGGGCTAGTCTGTCACGTGAGCTTCGCCGTCAACGGCCAGCCGAACGTCATTCCCACGATTTACGTTCGCATCGGCGAGAGCATTTATTTACACGGTTCACCGGCCAGCCGGATGTTGCAGGTCGTGCAGCGCGGCGAGGAGGTCTGCATCGCGGTCACGCTCGTCGATGGCCTGGTGCTGGCCCGCTCGGCGTTTCATCACTCCATCAACTATCGTTCGGTGGTCCTGTTCGGAAAAGGTGGGGAAGTCCGCGAGCCGGCTCGCAAGGCCGAGGTCTTGCGGGCGCTGTCCGAGCATGTGATTCCGGGACGCTGGGCCGAAGTCCGCGAACCCAGCCCCGACGAACTGCGGCGAACGCTCGTGGTGGCGGTCCCCATCGACGAAGCCTCGGCCAAGGTCCGCACCGGCCCTCCGCTGGACGACGAGCCGGACTACGAGTTGCCGGTCTGGGCCGGTGTCCTGCCCTTGCACCTTACCGCCGCGGCGCCGATTGCCGATCCACGCCTGACGCCAGGGATCGAACCGCCCGCTTACGCCCTTGAGTATAAAGGCCCCAAGGCCGCGCCGTCCGCTCCGTAGGTGCCGCGAACCAAGCAGCAGCACAGGTCTGGCGCGGCTCGCCGGACTTCCTGAGGACTTCAACCGAAAAGGACGATGGGCATGCGAACCTTTTGGACAACAGCCCTCTGCTTCGCCCTCTTCGCCGTCGCCGCCCGTGCCGGCGATCTCGCCACGGCAAAACTCGACAACTGGCACCAGTGGCGTGGGCCGCAAGCCGACGGCACCGCGCCGCACGGCAAACCGCCGTTGAAATGGGACGACAAAACCAACATCAAGTGGAAGACCGAACTGCCCGGACTCGGCTCCTCGACGCCGATCGTCTGGGGCGATCTCGTCTTCGTGCTGTCGGCGCTGGACACCGGCCGCCAGGCCGACCCCGCCGACATTCCCAAGCCAGACGAGCGCTTCGAGAAGAGGACCACACCGCCGACGACGTATCATCAGTTCCTCGTCCTCGCCATCGACCGTCACACCGGCAAGGTCCGCTGGAAGCAGGTTGCCGCCGAGGTGGTGCCGCACGAGGGCCATCATCCGACCCACAGCTACGCCGCCTTTTCGCCGACCACGGACGGCAAGTTCCTGTACGTCTCATTCGGCTCGCGCGGCCTGTACTGCTACGATTTCGCCGGCAAACTCCAGTGGAAGCGCACCGACCTGCCGCGCCTGGAAACGCGCCTTGGCTGGGGCGAAGGCTCATCGCCGGCCCTGCACGGCGACGCTCTGATCGTGCCCTGGGACCAGGAGGGACCGTCTCGCCTCTACGTCCTCGACGCCCGTACCGGACAAACGCGCTGGCAGGTGCCACGCGATGAAGTCACGACGTGGAACACGCCGCTGGTGGTGGAACACAAGGGCCGCACGCAAATCGTCCTCACGGGCACCAAGCGCATCCGCAGCTACGACCTCGCCGACGGCCGGGAGATCTGGCGTTGCGGCGGGCTGACGGTCAACTGCATTCCGTCCGTGGTGCGCTTCGGCGACAGCGTTATCTGCATGAGCGGCTACAAGGGCGCGGCCGCCTTCCGCATCCCGCTCGACGCCACGGGCGACGTGACCGATAGCGACAAGATCATTTGGTCGTACAAGCGCGGCACGCCCTACGTGCCTTCGCCGCTGCTGACGGGCGATCGTCTGTATTTCACCTCCGCCAACACGCCGATTCTGACGTGCCTGAATGCCAAGACGGGGGAAGCCGTTCTGAAAGGAGAGCGCTTGAGTGGCCTGAGTTCGTTGTACGCTTCGCCGGTGGAGGCGGACGGCCGCATTTACATCACCGACCGCGACGGCACAACGATGGTGCTCCAGCGCGGCGACAAGCTGAAAGTGCTGTCGGTCAACCGTCTCGACGAACCGATCGACGCTTCGCCAGCGGTGGTCGGCAAGCAGCTATTCCTCCGCGGCGCGAAGCACCTGTATTGCATCGAGGGCGATTAACCGTTCTCTATCCACCGCCGCTTGCGCTTTGATACGGGTACAATGCCGATGGAACTCCAGAGGTGATTTCGTTGCCCGGATCGAGGAGGGTGATTCGTGCCGCTGCTCGATCACTTTCACCCGCCGCTGCGCGAGCGCCGCCCGTGGGAATCGTTCCGTACGACCTGGGCCAGCGCCCTGGCGGACGCGCTTAACCAGGGCGTGCTGCCGCCGGGCTACATAGCTCTGGAACAGGTGCATCCGGGAGCGGCCCTCGAAATCGACGTGGCGACCTTCACCGATCCTGCCACGCCAACCGCGAAGGGGACGGGCGGAACCGCGACAGTCCCGCGAACCATCTGGACTCCCGCAACGGCTCCGCTCGTCTTGCCCGCATCCTTTCCACCCAGTGCAACCGTGGAGATCCTGTCCACCGAGGGCGGCCGGACGCTCGTGGCCGCGATGGAACTCGTCAGCCCCGGCAACAAGGACCGAGCCGTCAAGCGCCGGCTGTTCGCGGCCAAGTGTGCCACCTATCTCAGTCGCGGTGTCGGGCTTGTCATTCTGGACGTGGTGACGAGCCGGCAGGGCAACCTGCATAACGAGCTGGCCGACCTGCTCGCGCTGGATGCGGCCTTTCGCATGCCCGCCGCGCAGTCCCTTTACGCGGTGGCGTACCGCCCACTTCGCACGGCCGATACGGAGAAGATTGAAACGTGGCCCACCCAGTTAGCGATAGGCCAACCCCTGCCGACGGTCCCGCTTTCTCTTGGGGCGGAGTGGTGCGTGCCGGTGGAGTTGGAAGAATCCTACCGTGAAGCCTGCCGGCGGCGACGCGTGGACGAAGTGGTGGCGGGAGCCGGCGGCTGAACAAAGCTGGTCCCTGCTTGGCCTTGCGCGTCAGATCGGATTCCGATTCGTCGGCGGTTCCACGGGCATACGCGGTGGGGTCGTTCGCCACATCAGCGCCACCTCGTCCGGCGTCAGACCGTAGGCAGCGTTCACCAACTCGGCCACCTGTGCCTCCAATCGCCGCGCTTCCGCATTCTGCGCTTGCAGCGGGACGATGCTACGGAGATGTTCGTCCTTCAACGCCTTCAGCCCGGCCACGGTCAGTGTGTTCTGTTTACCGCGTGCCTTCTTTACTTCGGCAACCAGCGTATCCGCGTCGAGGGCCGAGACGTTCAGGAGCTTCTGACTCGGCTTTTCGACAGCGAACTCCACGCGCAGCCAGTCCAGCACTTCTTGCCGGCCCGCCTGCAACTCGCCGGTGAGGTCAATAATCTGATGCACCGCTGCTTTCACGGCCTCCTGCAATTCATCAGTCGGCGAGGCGATGGGTAGTCCCTCCATCAGGAATCCAGCGGGCGTCAAGGCTTCGTCCTTCATGTGAGGCAGGTAGCGCCAGTTATGCCACCACATCAGGGGAGAATTTAACACGCCGAGCAAATACAGATCATTCCCCGGCAGGAAAAAGACCTTGTTGTTGGCGAGCATCTGCTCCGTATCCAGCAAATAGCAGGGGTGAAATTGAATCTCCTGATACATCACCTTCGGTTTGTCGAACTTCTCCCAGTACGCGCACGACCGCAGTTCCCACCAATGTTCGCCTTGGTCTTGTCGTTTGATGAGAGCGTCGCGGTACTGGTTCAGGTGCGCGTGGATCGCCGGATACGTCGCGGCGAAGACGGCTTCCGCCCGATCGCCGGCATTCGCCCACGGCCACGCATGATTGCCGCTCGACTTCAGCGCCAGCATCCACAAGCCATTCCACTCCGCACGCCAGCGATTGATGTCCTGCCCGCGCAGGTACGGCTTGAACAGCGACGCCGACTTCGCATCGGCCGCAATTAAGCGCTCCTTCGTCGCTGTATCCATCAAGAAGGCATCGTTGAATCCGGTTAGAATGCCCCGATAAGGACAACTGCCCGCGAACTCCTTCAGCGGGACACCGGCGCGGCGTATCTTTTCCAGCAGCGCCACTATTCCGGGCGGTTCGAGCGTCCAGGCGTCGGCGCCGAGCCGTTCGCGCGGCACTTCAAAGCCCTCGGCGGCGATCTGGTTGGACAGGTCCGTGATCCGCAACTGCTCGCGGGCGATGGCGCAGACGCGAGCGGCCAACGGTGGCGGATCAGCGTTCGGTCTGCGAGCGACGAGGATCGACGGGAACACGTCGGCGTCCGCGAAGATTTGCTTGGCGTGGCCGAAGTCCACCACCGACTCCACCCAGGCGGCGTCACGAAAGAAGCGTCGCAACGGCTCGCCGTAGCCGGCCTTCATCCACTTGTTGGTGACCACGAACCCTAGCCGGCCGCCGGGTCGCAGCAGATTGATCCCCAACTCGTAGAAGTAGACGTACAGGTCGGCCGATCCATCATAGGCGCGATAGTGCTGCTGCAAGTACGGCTTGAAGGGCGAAATCCACTCCTGCCGCACATAGGGTGGATTGCCGACCACGACATCGAAGCCACCGGCAGCGAACGCCTCCGGAAACGCGGCGTGCCAATCGAACGCCTTGGGATGGACCGCCGAATCGGCGACGACGCTGTTGCCTTGGCGGATGTTGTGGTCCAGGCTGGTCAGGACTTTGCCGACTTCGGCCGTCTTGATCCAGCACGACAGCCGGGCAATCTCCACCGCTTCGCCGTTGAGATCCACGCCGTACAGGTTGTGCTCCAGAATGGTCTTACGAATGTCAAAGAGCGTCGGGCCGCGCAATTCAGTCAGGAACCCCTGCGCCTTCTGATAGTGCGCGAACATCTGATCGAAGGCTTCGATCAGGAATGCTCCGCTGCCGCAGGCCGGATCGACGAGGCGAACGGTTTGCAATTCCTCGATCCAGTCGTGCCAGAAGTCCACGAGGGCGGCGCGGCGCGACTTGGTCAGCTGGTGAACGTCGAACGCGGCCGGATCGGCGAAGACGCTCTTGACGGTCTTCGGAGCGGCGGCTTCCCGCGCGGCGCGCAGCCGCTCGAAACGATCAGCGACAATTGGCCCCAGAGTTTCCGCCACGAGGTAGCGGGTGATGAACGCGGGAGTATAGAAGGCCCCGGCTTCCTTGCGCGTCGTTTTCTTCTGTTCCTTGGCCCTGGTCTGCTGCGCGCGTCCGTCGATGCCCTGCTGCATCTCTTCGAGGTCGGAAATCGACTGCTCGAAGATGTGGCCGAGGATTTCCACGTCGATCAGGCGAGCGTCGGCGTCGGGGTCGTTGCCGTACTCGTATTCGGCCAGTTTGTGAAAGCCCTCGCAGACAGCATCGGGGACGGTCAGCCCTTCGAGATAGGGATCGCGGGCGAACAGGCCGCCGTTGTAGCGCGTGACATTGAGGCGTTCGTTGCCGGTATCGACGGCGCGGAACAGGCCGACGAAGTTGTCCCAGATCGGCCGGGGGTTGAAGGGGTCGGCGTGCTGATAGGCGCGGGCGATGATGTCGCGCGGCAGAAGGCCGCGGTCCTCGCAGAAGGCGATGAAGAGAACGCGGTCGAGCATCTTTTGCGTGGCGGCCAGCAGGGCAGTCGGCGGTTCGTTCGGGTTGTGTTGTTTCAGCGCCTCGAAAGTCCGCTCGCGGAGGGCGCGGTATTCGCGGTAATAGCTGTCGGTCAGTTCGCGGCCGATCTTCTTCGATTCCGCCAGCAGGGCGTCGAGATGATTGCCGCCCGGATGCAGCACCCTTTCGGACCCGAGCAGATAGACGAAACGCTTTCGCTGAGCGGCATCCTCCGCCAGCCGGGCCGTCTCGAAACGCTCGTAGGTAAAGGTGTCGTGCCCCTTGTGATAGAGGCGGATTTCTTTCAAATTGGTAACGAGATACCAGTCGATTTGCAGTTGCACCGCATACTGAAGCGCCTGTTCGACGGCGGAGCGTTTGCGTCCGGCGAAGGGGCGGTCGAGCGGATCGCGCGGCCCTTTGCCTTCGAGGACGGCGGCGAAGGCGTTGCGATCGCTGTCGAAGACGCCGAACGCGGCGTCGGCGAACTTGCCGTCCACCTTGACCAGCGCTTCGCGTCTGAGCGTATACGGGCTGGCCGGCGGCGGGACGTAGCCCAGCAGATCGACGAACACATCGCGGACAAAGTCGGCGAGCAATTCGGTTTCTTTCATCCCCTCGGCTTGTTTCGAGCCGAGCAGGTTCGACCAGTCGGCGAGTTTGCGGCTCGCCGATTCCACATGGGACGGGAGAACAAAGCCCGCCAGTTTTGGGCGAATGGCATCCGGGCGGAAAAGAGACTTGATTTCCGTCGCCATTGTCGGAATGGTCCTTTTGCTCTCCTATGTGCGGTGCCGGCAAGGTTCCTCCTTGCCGGCACCGCACGCTGCTTACGCTCATTTCTCCACCGGCATTTCGTAGCATACGGCTTCCTTGTCGTTGCGCACCAGCAGATACGGACCCGACAGCACCGGATTGTTCCACGTCATGCTGTTGAGCGCCGGCAGGCGGGCCAGTTCCTTGAACTCGTTGGGGTCGGCCTCGACCAGGGCGACGAACCCCTCCTCCGCCTGCACCACGATCAGATCGCCGACGAGCAGCACCTGGCCGAAGCCGTAGCGCTCGCCCTTCCATTTTTGCTCGCCCGTCTGCACATCGACGCAGGCGAGAACGCGATCGTCCAGGCCGAAGGCGCAGTCGCGCGCCAGGACGACGTTGGAAAACTGCGTCCGCATCTTGCGATTGGCCCACACTTGCTCCGCGCTCCATTGGCCGTCGCTGCCGCGCTTCAGGTGCAGCAGTACGCCGCCGACGCCATAGCCGGCCGACAGAAACACGCGATCGCCGGGCAGCGGCACCGGCTGCGACGCCTTGGCCCACTCGGCCGGCCAATCGAACTTCCACAAAATTGTGCCGTCTTTGGGATCGTGGCCGGTGACGCTGTGCGCGTTGACGCAGAGGATTTGTTTCTGTCCGGCCAGCGTCGCCAGCGCCGGCGAGCTGTAGCTGGCATCGTCGTCGCCGGCCTTCCACAGCGGTTCACCGGTGTCCTTGTGATAGGCCAACAGCGAATCGTGTTTTTCCTTGCCGCCGGTGACGATCACCTTGTCCTCGACGATCAGCGGCGAGCAGGACTTGCCCCAGATGACGTTCGTCAGTCCGTTCTCGGCCAGCGTATCGCGGCTCCAGAGGTTCTTGCCGGTCGCGGCGTCGAGGCAGTCGAGGATGCCGGTGCCGCCCAACGTGTAGACGCGATTGCCAACGACGGTCGGCGTGGCGCGCGGGCCGTCACCGCCCTGTTTGTCGTGCAAGCGCACATCGTGTTCGTGCTTCCAGCGCGGCTTGCCGGTCTTCAATTCGTAGCAGACGACCAGCTCCTTGTCTTCGCGCTGCTCCTGCGTGACGGCGTAGTCGCCAACGACGGCGAACGCCGACCAGCCCAGACCGATGCTTCGCCGCCACAGTTCCTTCGGCGGCCGTGTCTGCCAATCGCGGCTCAGGCGGACGCCGTGAACCACGCCGTTGCGGTCGCGGCCGAGGAACTGTGGATAATCCGTATCTTCGATAGTCGCAAACTCGATGTCGGACTTCGGCTCAATCTGCAAGTCCGCCAACTTGACCTCGACGGTCGGCGTCCCTTTCCATTTCAGCCGTGGGATGCCGGAGCCGCTGATGGACCCGGCGAAATCCAGCGTTTGCGTCGCACCGTAAACCAGGCCGGCCCCGAGCAGACCGCCGACGAGCAGCAGAGCGAAGCGCTGCCACCAGCGCACGCCACTGAAACCCAGCGCCCAAAAGGCCAGCAGCAACGGTGTCCCGAAGATGATGCCCATCATGATCCAGAATTGCAGCACTGGCTCCAGGGCATCGGCCATCACGAGGGCGGTCATGCCGCCGATGCCCAGGACGAGAATCGCCGCCGGCATCCATAGACGTTTCAGCCGGCGCGGTTGGGTCGTCTCCGTCATGTCCCTTCCTCCACTTTGAGCGCGCCGCATGGGCGCAGGTATCCTTTCCATTGTAGGCACGGTGTGCCAATGTAGGGCCGATGGGCTTGTGAGGTCAAGCCTTGCCTTGGCAGCGCTGGATCGACCAACGAACCAGATTGTGCAGTTCCGCGTCGGGTATATCCGCGATTTCCTTTTGGGCACGCTTCAACGCCGGCAGGGCGTCCTTGGCGGCTCGGCCGACGTTGCCCACGGCGCGGACCAGACAGGTGAGCAGGAAACACTCGCTGTCGTCGGGGTATCGTCCTTTGTGGACGCGCGCAGCCAGGGCCCGGACGAGGTCGTCGGCCACCGGCTCAGCAAGCTCATCGAGTCGCATCAAGGCGTGGGCCGACCAGAAACGAACGTCGCGGGACTCATCGTGCAGCGCTTGCCCCAGTTCCGCCACAGCGGGCAGCGCCAGCAACCGCAATTGGCTCAGCGCCCAGGCGGCCTTGGCGCGAACCGCCGAGGTCTCGTGGCGCAGACAGGCGCGGAGTTCCTCCACAGCGACCGCCCCCGCCTCCTTGGCCGGCGCCAACGCCTCGCACGCCCAAACGCGCGCCTCGGCCGGTCCCTCGCTGAGCACTTCCACAAGAGTTTGCAGGGCCGCCCAATCTTTCGGGTTCGCGGTCAGCAGCGCTTGGGCCGCTGCCACCCGGATCGAGGCCGACGGATGTTTCAGGGCCGCGGACAGGTGCGGAGCGAGATCGCGATCCCACTGGCGCGACAGGGCGCTACGGGCGCTATTGCGAACCGACTCCACGGGATCGGCCAACGTGTTCAGAAGTGTATCCATCACGGCGGGCGCATAGAGGCCAATGTTTCCCAACTGTTGGGTGGCACTGTCGCGGACAAACGGATCGGCATCTTTGCACAAGTCCATCAGAGCCGCGTGGGATTCCGTTTGCATCTGTCCCAGGGAATTCGCCGCCCAAAAACGCACGTGTTCGTCCTCGCCGGCATCGCGCAACCGAGCCACAAGGAAAGGAATGGCGGCCTTCGCCTTGGAGCCGAGGCCGCCCAGAACCTGGATGACCGCCTCACGCACAAGCGGCTCGGTCGCCTCCACCGCGAGCACGACTTCCACGACGCGCGCGGGTTCGGCCTCGCCCAGTTCGATCAATTCATCCACGACATCCGGGAGTTCTTGTTCTTCGGGACGCAGACGAGCCAGCAGTTTTTGCAGCTTTCGTTGCGGCATGAGCTGTTCTCCTCGCAAGGTAGTTCGGGAATTGCCCGCGATTACACCAGTCGTGTTGCATCCCAGACCAGGGCGGTGCAGTCACCGCCGGCGGTGAGCATTCGCCGACCATCCGGCGAGAAATCGAGCACAGCGGTGCCGCCAAAGTGTCCTGCCAGAGTGCGGATGATTTGTCCGCTGGCAACGTCCCAGACGCGAATTCGCCCGGATTTCCCGCTGGCATAGAAGCGCCGGCCATCGGGAGAAAACACCAGCACCTCGACGTAATCCCACTGCGGATCCTGGAACAGTCGCGGTCGTTCGTCCGTACTCAGGTCCACGACAAAAACGCGCCCCTTATCACCCCAGGTGAGCCAACGCCCGTCGGCGGAGAAGGCTATGCTGTGCACCTCGTAGGTGGATTGGTCGTCGCTGTCGGTATCTTTCCAGCGGCGGATCTGCTCGCCCGAAACCACATCCCACAAGCGCACGGTCTGATCCTCGCCGGCAGCCGCTGAAGCGAGCCAACGGCCATCGGGGGAAAAGGCGACGTGATCCACCATGTCTCGATGGCCTTTCAGGACGTGGGGCGCGGATAGTCTCGGCGCGTCGCCTCCATCCTCCACGGAGTAGAGAGCGAGGTAAGGCTTGTGTCCCCAGACTGCCAGCGTTCGCCCGTCGCGGCTGAGGGCAATACCCTCAATCCAGACGTTGCGCAAAGGGAGCGTGGCCCGTTCAACGCAGGTGCCGGCGTCGCAGACGCGGACCAGCTTTTCGGTCTGGGAGCCGGTCCACAGCTTTCCCTCCGGCGACCAAGTCAGACACTTGCCGGTCAGCCGGCCGCGTTCCGCGAAGGTGTCGGCGTCCCATGAGCTGATCTGCTCATCCTGATCGGCGAGAGCGATCGAGCGGCCATCGGGCGAAAAAGAGCCGGTCACAATGCTTTCCCGATGGCCTTCAGGAATGAAGCGTGGCTCGCCGGTGCGGCTGTCCCAGAGATGAATCCTCGCTCCTGCTGAGGAGGCGAGCAGCGTGCCATCAGGCGAGAAACACACGCAGAAAGCGAATTTCATGTCGTCCAGGGTCAGCGTTTTCCTCCCATTGTCTACTCGCCAGAGGCGAATGCCGGCGCGATCTTCCATGCCAGTGTTGGAGGCGACGGCAACGATCGCTCCGTCCGGCGAGAAGGCCAGGCCGGAAACGTGATTCTTGTCTCCCTTGAGCCGGCGCAGCAAGCGCGGCTTTCGCCGCAACCATCCTCCCGAGAGGTTCCACAGGGAGACGAATCCCTCATCATCACCGCAGGCAAACAGCCGGCCGTCGGGACTGAACGTGAAAACGCCGACCCTGCCGCGCGGCTGGGGAAACGTGAAAAGCAACTTTCCCGTGGCAACGGAGTGCAGTTCAATCGCACCGGGTTCCACCGCATACGCTTTGCCGTCCGGCGACAGGGCGAGGTGGAGGCTGCCATTCATCGGTTCCTCGAACGCCGCTCGCTTCTTGCCGTCGGCAACGTCCCAGACCGTGATGGTCTCTTCCGGCACTTCAATGAAACTGCTGGTGACCAAGGTGTTGCCGTCGGCGGAGAAGGCCACGGCGTGCGTGCTGTTGGCGCGATAGGGCCGAAGGACGCGCCGCCGTTTGCGCTGGATCGCATCCCAAAGCACAAGATGGCCCATCTCGCCGCGATCGGCGCCGGCGGCCAACCAACGGCCATCGGCCGACACGGCCATGCTGCGAACAGAACCGCCGGCATCCAGCGCCTGCACGTGCCGGCCATCCGGCAGCGACCAGACGCTCACGTGATTGGCCCAGTGGCTGGACGAAAAGAGAAAGCGACCATCCGAACTGAAGGCCAGGGAGTCGATGACTGCGCCGCTGCGGAAGTGATCGCTTCCCAGCCGGGCGATGGCTCCGGCAGGCGGTGTTCGTGCTTGGGGCATTCGCGTGATCTCCCATTACTTTGGCTCGGTCCAATCCCAATCGGTGCCGATGTTGCACTTGGGTAAGGCCTTCTGCAGAGCAGCCACGCCGCGGCGCGTCAGCTTGGTGCCGCGCAGGTTCAGAAAACCGACTTGCCGGAGTCGAGACAGCACAGGCACCGCTTCATCCGTCAGCGGCAGGTTCAACAGGAATAGGCCGTACAGCTTCGGCAAACCAGTCAACACCTGCAACCCTTCCAGCGTGATGCGGCTTCGCGAGGCGTCCACCTCGTCCGTGTCAGGGGCGATCTTCACCAGCAAGCGCAGCCAGTTATCGCCCTTGGCTGACGCAGACAGTTTGACCTTTACCAGGTTCGGCAGCGCCATCAACTGGATCAGGCCAGCATCCGTTACCTGGGTCTTGGCGAGGTTGATCTTGCAGAGCGAGCCGATCGTGGCCAAGGTCTTCAGCCCCGCATCGGTGATCTTGGTTCCACTCAGGTGCAACACGCGCAGCTGTCCAAGTTTGGCTAACTCGCTCAGGCCGGCATCGGTCACGAACGAGTTGCGCAGATCCAGGATGTCGGCCTGCGGATAGAACTTCACCTGGAGGCTCAACCAGTTGTCGCCTCGCGCAGAGAGAGGCACGTCAATTCGCTTCAAGGAGGGCGCGTTCCGCAAGTACGCCAATCCCGCATCCGTCACGCCATCGGCCGAGACGTTCAATTTCTCCAGCCGCGGCAGGCGGGCGAGTTCACCAAAGCTTTGGTTCGTCACCCGCGTCTCGGATAGATCCAGTTCGATCAGATGCTCCAGCTTGACCAACTCCGGAACGCCCTTGTCGGTGACGCGGGTATCGGTGAGATCAAGGGAGCGCAACTGCGGAAGTCGCGTGAGGTGTGCAAGTCCGGCATCGGTCACGCGGGTTCCACCCAGATTCAACTCCTCCAGGTTACCGAGCGGAGCGAGTTCCTCCAGTGCCGAGTCCGTGATTGTGGTCCCAGCAAGGCACAGCCCCGTGAGCTGCGGGAGCCGAGCGATCTCCTTCAGACCGTGGAGGAACTCTTCGGCCGGGCGACCCTCGGATGGGTCCAGGGACAAATCGCGAAGTTGTGGAAGGCGCGTGAACACACCGAGTCCCTGTGGGGGGATGGAAGTGCTGAGATAAGTGCAGGAGGGAAGCTTTTCCAATGCTCGAAGAACATCCTCGGTCAGTGGCACGTCGATTCCGGAAGCAGAACCGGGAAGAGACACGCCGAAAACCGGGCAGCCAGGAGCATGATTGTCGTGAAGGATCTCCGCGCCAATGTCTTCGAGGAAGCGGCGTGGATCCGGATGGGGCGTCCGCAGCGCCTCGGCCCGTTCCGGCGGACTCAACTTCAGCCGCAAATCGTCCCGGACAAAAAAGTCCCAGTCGAAATCCTCCTCGATGAGGGCAAAGACATCGTCGGCGAAAAAATGGTGCATGTCCCAGGTGATCGGGTAGGCCTTTATCATCCGCGGCGAGAGGCGCAGGCGCATGGATGCGGTGGTGCATTTCGGCATGCGACAAGCGACTTTCGGAGCCTTCGGGTCCAGCTCCTCGGCGATGAAGTGCGGCGTCGCCTCCAGCTTGTAAAAGGTTTCGATGGTGCGGTGATATTCCGGGACATCCGGCAGCGATCGCAGGAAGCCATCGAAGAATTCTTGCGAGGGCAAGGGGCACCCCGCAGCCTGGAAATACGGCGTCTTGTAGAAGAAGAAATCGCCCTT
>DATBGU010000364.1:0-12356 GCA_036557825.1 Gemmataceae bacterium | reverse complement strand
GCGACCTGTCTCGCCGCACGTTCCCTTTCCGTGTCAGGGACTTTCTTCCCCAATTGGACAGCCACACGTACACGTCGGAAAATGTCATCGCCCTCCGCCTCGTCAACCGCAAGGCAGAGGATCGCACCAGCAAACTCCTCGACCGTTTTGAGGTCCACCACGAGCAAGCCGCGAGGTGTTGCCGGCATCCGTTGTCGCAGCGTCTCGGCCAACCCGACGTTTAGGAGATATTCGCCAAGTTCCTTGACGCACCTGGCCCAGCGCTCCGCGACCTCACGCAGTGTTTCGACGGCGCAGATGTCGTGGCACCACTGTCTGATTTCGCCCGCCCCCCCACCGGGGCGGGGACCGGCACGAAATCGAGGACTTTGTCCATTAGGCGCTTGAGGAAACCGGTCTGGATGTCGGATAGGTGTTTCACGTGTTGCCACTCTCGAAACCGGGACGGGTCGGTTAGGGATGGGGGGAGAGCGCAGGAACCGCGACTCGACCCGTTTCATCCATGCCGAAGAGCCAGCGATGGCTTCTCAGCCGCGGCCATTATACCTGTACATCCGTAGCAGAGTTAAGACGAGTTCGTAGTTCCGCAATGAGGACCGAGAGAGACGGGCGTGGTAACTCCGCGGGAGGTGGTAATCAGAGATTCCGAGAGTTTTGGCAAGCGATTTCGGACTGCGAGGGGAACCTTGAAGGTTCCTTTCGACCCCCGAACGCTCACTCACGAATCGGAGAGTGTCGTGCCAGAGAGGGATGAGCGGAAATCCTTGCGGAAATAGGCGAAAAACGCGAAACGCCGAGAGGCGATCCTCTCGGCGTTTGCTGGTAACTCCTGTGTCGCGTTTGTTCGCTACTGACTCGAAGGCTCCCCGAAAGGAACCCTCTTCGTAACAACCCTCTCTTTTGCGAAAACCGTAAATGCTTACAGGAATGATATTTAACGAGTTCGCGTCTCTCTCGGTGGTTTCGCTTCGGAACGGTTACGAACAATACTGCGGCAGTTAATGAATAGGAGTCTATCCGGCGTGCTCCGCCGCGACACGACCGTGGTCCCATCCAGCCGCTGACGGCGGAGCACGCCGGATAGACTCCTATTCATTCACCCTTACTCCGCACCAGCTATTCAAAGATTTCCTTCATGTTTCGCTGCAGAAGCAATTCGATGCAGTAGGCCAACACGAAGCACAAGCCGTTCTTCTCAAGCCCGAGCTTGAACTCTTCACGGCCTCCGATCGCTTCCATCGCGCTCCGCAGTTCCTTCCACAGCAGCGCCGCTTCCGCCTTGTGGATCGGCGAGAACTCTGGGTAGTCGCCGTACCGGTTTTTCAGCAGTTCCAGGATCGTTCCTCTGGTGATCGCGTCTTGGATGTCGGCGGGAGGCACGATGTCCCCGCGGTCGATTTCGGGAAGTAAGCGGCCCATCAGGCCGAGGATCGTAAGGCTCCGCAGATCGGTCATCGCTTGGCTCCGTCGAGGCGCGTGAACGCACCGACGCCGATTCTACCGAGTCGAGGCACTTGCATCCACCGCGGCGCGGGCAACCCCCACGACGCCCCCAACCAACCAAGAGGGCAACGACTCCGAAGCTGGGGTCCGGAACCGCCCAGGCCTCCTGCCGCCTTGAGAGGACTCCGGCCGCGTCCGCTTATTTCGACCGCGGAGGTCGCATACTCCGGTCGCGCTCCGTCGGTGGGTCGGGGGACAAGTGCGGGATCAGCGTAACGCTGTCCCAGTTAAAACGGGCTTGGCCGGAGGCCATCCCAACGTCCTCCCGACCCTCGCCAGATCGCGACCCGTGATCCGAGGAGGAATTCGTCCCGACGATCCGCCCCAGCCGCCAGCCGTGCCGAACGGGACACTCCCTTCGGGGAGTGAGCCAGTCGCTTTTTTAAATGGCGTCGCTGCTGGGAACGTATGAATATCGGGACGGGCCAGGACAGGTTCCTGGTATAGCCACTCGGCCTTTTTGGGCTGGGCCGCCAGAGTCCGCATGAGTGTTGGGTGCGGTTCGACTCGACCGTTGGTCGTGCGTGTTCCGCGTCCGCCGCTGATAACCAAGCCGGATCGCCGAGGAGAGTTCTCCGCCGCCGCTGCTACCCTGTTCGGACATCGGGCAAGAAAAACGCCGTTGATAGCCTTTCCCGTGGAAAATATTTTCACTTGACACCAAGAGCCTTATGACGGTTAGGCCCGGTAATCTTGCAACTCCCCTCTCCGCCCTGCCCGCAGGCCAGCCGCCTACCGTGAAACGGCGGGCGGTGTCAGGCGGAAGACGAACAAGCCGGCGTCGCTGATGGTGTACACGGAATCGCCGACCGCCGCCACCGACCAGGCCGTGTCGCAATCTTTCTGAGAGAAACTGCCAGCCGGCTTGGGGCGGTCGGGCTTGGAGACGTCGATCACATCCAGTTCTCCGGCCGCCAGCAGCGCGCAGTTGCCGGCAACAGCCACATCACCCACCACAAAGTCTCCGTGCTGACCGACCTGCTGCGGTTTTTTTGGATTTGAGATAGCGACGATATACAACCCGCCCGAGTAATCCGCCAGGTAGGCGTACTTATCAACGATGGCAATCTTGGTCACGTTGCCGGGGCCTTCAAATGAGCCAATTTCCTTAGGTTTAGCCGGATTGGAAACATCGATAATTCTCATGCCGTTGAAGTCGGCAGCCACGTATGCGTAATTGCCGGCGACGGTCACGCGGCTGGCGAGTTCCAGATCGCCGCAGACGCCGACCTCTTTGGGCAACTTCGGATTGGAGACATCCAGGACGCGCAACGAATCGCTCATCGACACGTAGGCGTGCTTGCCGGCCACGGCCAACCCCCAAATCTGGTCCGGCAATTTGCTCAAACCGGCGACACGCGGCTGCGCGGGATCGGAAACATTGAGCACGCGCAACCGATTGTCCTTTTCCACGACATAGGCGTGATCGCCGGAAACTGCGACAGGGCCGAGGTAGTCCTTCGGCTGGTACGAGCCGATGGTCTTGGGCCCAGCAGGGTTTGACACATCGACCACTTGCAAGCCGGCGTCCTCGTCAACGAGCAAAACGTGCTTGCCGTGCACAGTCATGTGGCCGACGCTGCCACCCGGCTTGCGCGGCAGCCGCCCCACCAATTCCACCTGGACTTTCGATTTCACGGTCACCGACTCCTGGCTCGACGTGCCGAAGCAACGCTGAACGTGACGTATGCGGAGGGAAGAGCGAACGAGCCAAACCTTAGGCGACGGTCCGCTGCAGTGCCGTGGTTAGGCAGGTCCGGCCGTTATTCCCTTCCTACACCCAGCCGACTTGCCTCATCTTCGCCCGGCAAACCGAAAGAGTAGAGCACGCCCGTGGACTTCTTCGGGAAGTAGACCTCGTCCTCCGTCGGGGTAAGTAGCGTGTTGCCAGTGCCGACGTAGACCCGGCCGCGCGACACCGAGGGACCCGACCAGACCGGCCCGAGGTCGATCTCCTTGAGCACCGACCCCGTGGCGGCGTCGAGGGCCACCAACTTCCCGCTCGCGACAGTCGTGAAATAGACGACGCCGTTGGCAACCGCCACCCCCGACGCGACTGGGTCGCCGACGTCTCTATACACCGGCTTCGGCTTCGGCCCGCCCAACGAGGCGACCTTAGGCCGCTCGTGCCGCCAGCGCTCCTTTCGCGTGTCCAGACTGATGGCCACGACGCGGCCGCCCGTCGGCGGGACAGCGCTCTCCTCCGGCTTCGCTTGCGTCCCAAGCCGGAGAGCGTCGAGGCCGTTGGTGAAGATCCTCTCCCCGTCCGTCGCGCAACCTGTTTGCAGGCCGCCGAGGGGACCCGGCAGAGCGAGCATGCGCGGGTCCGGCTTCGGCGTCAACGGATAAGTGGGTGGTCCGGTATAGATCGGCGTATGTTGCAGCATCTTTCCGTCCGCGGCCCGCAGTACATAGAAGCCGCCGTTCTTGCAGCCAACGCCAACCACTTTAGTGGGGTTGCCATCCACAGTGATTGTGTAGACCTTGGGCGTGTCCCCGATCGATTGATCCTTATAGCGTCCCGTCTTTGGATCGTAGGCCCGCATGGCATTGGTCCAGACGTCCCCGAGGCTGATCTGGGTGACCCATCGCTCCTTACCATCGCGGACGTCCAGCGCGATGACGCCGCACGATTCGCGCGTGTCGAACCGCGGGTTGTCGTTGGTCGGCCGGCGCGGCGCCGTGTTGACGTCCGTACCGAAGAAGACCGTGCCGGACTCCTCGTCGAAGGAGGGAGTGCTCCAGACGGAACTTGTCGCCGGCCCGAAGTGGAAGACGTGCTCGCCCCAGCTGTCCTTGATCTTGATCGGGGGGTCGAGGGGCTCGGGCTTGGGACCGACGTCATACTTCCACACGATCTTGCCCGTCCTCGGCTCCAGGGCCATGACGAACCCCCGGCCGGTGCAGCCCTTGTAACCGGGCAAGGCGGCGACGACCTGCTCAAGCGTGCCGCCAGCGACGATCACCTTGTCGTCGGCGAGGATCGGCGAAGCGAAGAAGAGGTTGATCGGGTGGGCGTCGGGGAACTTCTTGGCGCGCGTGTTGAGCTTCCAACGCTCCTTTCCGGTCGCCCGGTCCAGCGCGTAGAACCATCCCTCCATGTCGCCGAAGAACACGCTGTCCTTGGTGACGAGCGCTGAGGAGAAGATGCCTCCGGTGTTCGAGGCGAAGCGCGCGTTCCGGGGCTTCTCGCCCTTCGCCGGCGGCTCGGGTCGAGTCAGGGCGGGGTTGCGGTAGGACCAGCGGACCTTCCCGTCAGGGGTCAGCTTGTAGAACGTCGGGTCGGCCGTAGTCGTGCCAAAGTAGACGTAGCCGTCCACGACGACGGGCGTGGCGTGGATCACGCCGATCTTGAGGTCCGAGCCCTTGGCGGGGAAGCGCCACTTCTGGACGAGCCCTCCGGCGTTAGACTTGCCGATGGTCGTCTCCCCTCGGTTGTGGCGCGTACCGAGGACGTCGCGGTTGTACGTCGGCCAGTCTTTCGCATCCTGCGCCGTGGCGACGGCAGGGGAGAAGGCCGACCCGAGGACGACCGTCAGGGCCAGAGCGGACAACCTGTACTTCATCGCTTTGTAGAACACGAGGCTCCTCCGGAATCGCGGGCCGTCGCCATGGTTCGACCTTGAACCCCGTTTCGCGGGGCTGGACGAGGCGATCACCCATTCCTGGTAATTCGCGGTGGCGACGGGATTCTTTATTACCCCTCTTCGCCAACAACCAAGTTCAGCCGCTGGCTCACACGGGGCACGACGCGGAAGCTCGACAAACCGTTATTCGCGTGGCCGGTCTGCTTGAGCGGCATCGGGTTCGGCATCCGAGGTCTGTCTGTCCGCTGGGGAATCACTCCAGCGACTTCGTATCCACAATAGCCAGCCGATCCCGGTCAATACAACACCCGCGAACGCGCCCACTAGCGCTCTTGCCCAATCCTCGTCATACACGCTTTTGCCCAAGAACCGAGAGATCCCCTCCAGCCCTCCCCAGGCCGCCCCGCCGACGATGCCGATCAACCCGAAAGCCACCACGAGGACGGTAATAACTGACATCGGGTCCTGCCGAGCGAGTTCCGATTCAAAGCTGGGTCTGCGCCGCGTCCGCGCCATCGCCATAATCGAGAAACAGGCACACCCGACCAGTACCCCGATCAAGGTGCCCAACACCGCGCCGAGGAGTGCGGCGACAAACACGAGGGGGAGCGGTCGAATCCCTTCGTGAACGCAGATACCGGCGCCGGTGCCGAGGGCTGCACCGGCAACGAGGCAGCACAAGGCGCGGATGACTTGTCGCCTCCGTCGGCGAGCCTTCCCTTGCCGTTCCCGCCACTGTTCGACGGCACCCTTTTTCGGAGCGGCAAATTCGTGAAACGGACCAGGTTCAAGATTATCGGGCACGTTCTACCTCCGCACCGCCGAACGCCATGCTCAGCAGCGGGGGGGCTGCTGGAGCGACGAACCATGGAAAGCCTACATATCCCCGCCGTCCGCGGCAGCGCCTCGTTCGGCATCCTCCTCTGCCCGCCCGACGGTGACCCCTCCATGCCTGGGAATGCCCGGAGTTATATCCACGAATTGCTCACGGCAGAGTTGCTTCCGCCGCGTTTGGTACGTGGACAGCGCCAGCGCGTACTTTCGCGCGAGGTAGTACAAGTAGAATCCGCCCCCAATTCCTAGTAGAGCGAAAACCACACCCGAATACGGAAAGTTGGTCGGCGTGCCAGTAACAACCATAATCGCCCCGACTACCATCCAACCAACGGCCATTGAGACGGCTTCCTGACGAGTAGGAATATAACGCCGCCCGCTGCGCCTCAGCACGTAGTGCTTCTCCCGCTCGATTTCCCACTCTCGGTCCAGGCTCGCCAACGCCGCTTGGTAACGCTGCTCGACAATTTGATCCATGAGTTCCGCGACGGTTGCTTCACTTGCCAGCGGCTGGGTGCTGCTGTGGCCGGTTCTGGTCGCCGTGCCCGACGACAATTCGATGTGGCTGCGCTGAGCCAGGTAGCCGGCCAGGGCACGCTGATATCCACTGGCCAGCCTGTATTGTTGGATCGCAGCGGCGATGATGTATCCCAACGCCGCCAGAATCGGAGAAACCAGAAGCAGCAGAAATGCATTGAGAAGCACCGTGCCCAGGATCAAAGCGAGCGCGAAGATGCCGCCAATTACAAGGGCCCCGATTGCATCGGAACGATTGGGGATTTCACCAGCTGGCTTGCTCTCAGTGACGAGGAGATACTTTCGGCGTTCGCGTTCCCACTCGAGGTCCAGCTGAGCGAGCTCCTTCGCGGTTTGGGCCGATGCAACTTGCTGCTGGAGTCGCTGGACATCCTGATCCAATGTGAACGGAGTAGCGTCAGCCGAGATCGCTGTCGAGTCCCGATTGCGGTCATCCGAACACGGAAGAAAGCGGTCAGGCAGCCGATCCGCTTCCCGAGCATCTCCTGCTGTGGTCAAGCTTGCAACCTCGTTGAACGACTGTGGTGGAACTTCGCGTGGCAGAAGATGGATGTCGAACAAGTTATTCGGCCCGCCCGGCGCTCCCCTCGGCTCTCGATCCTTTTACTTTTCCTTTTTCAGTTTGCCATCCCGTTTGGCCAGACGCTGGGCCAGATACAGGCCGGACTCCAAGGCTCCCTCCATCCAGCCTGTGAAGGCGTAGCAGGTGTGCTCGCCGGCGAAGTGTAGCCGACCCAACCCATCGTGTAGGATCGGACCGGCCTGCGTGACTTGGCCGGGGGCGGGGAAGCTGGGACCGCCCTTGGACCACGTATCCGCCACCCAGTTCATGAAGCGACCGCACTCGAACTGGCGCGCGGACCCGGGGTACAACAAATCGAGGGCCCCCAGATACTTTGCAGCCCGCTGCTCCGCCGACCAGCCCAGGCACTCGTCGGCGGCATTTCCCGACGAGTAGAGCGTCAGGCACGCCCCCTTGTCGCCCTTCTGCCCGAAGGTGTTCTCCCAGGTCAGGTTGATCGGGCCGTCCATCATGGACTCCGGGAGTAGCTTGGCGTCGCGCCAGAAACGGCCTTTGAAGGCGGCCAGAAACTTGACACTGTTGCTCATCTGCACCGCCAGTTTGGCTGGGAGCGGCGGGTCGAAGGCGATGCGATTCCACGTGCTCGGCGGCACCGCCGCCACCACGTCGTCGCCGTCAAGGGTTTTGGAGTCGGCCAGCGTCAGCGTCACCTTGTCTTCGCCGACGCACACCGCCGTGACCGGCGTTCCAAGGTGGATGTGATCACGGCCGATGGCCTCGGCCAGGTGGTCGGCCAACTGCTGGTTACCGCCAAGCAGCCGCTCCGAGTCGGTTTTGATCCAGAAGTCTTCCCCGCCCGCGCCCTTGATGATCGCCAGGTTGGCCAGGTAACTCTGCCACTCCGGCAGCACACCGTTGATGGTCATGATCTGCGTTTCGAGGGCCTTCTTGACGAGCGGCTTGCCGAGTTTCAGGCTCGCGATCCAGTCGGCGGTCGAACGCGCGTCCAGTTCCTTGGCCTTCGGGTGCATCCAGGGCATCAACGGGTCGAGTTTCTTGTCGTCAGCATCGACCAGAATTTTCTTGTAAGCGGCATCCATCTCCTCCCAGAGTTCTCTGGCTTGCGCGGCGGTGAGGCGCTTGCCTTCCAGGTAGATCGGCGCTTCGTCGTCGGACTTCTCCTTGGCCGGGACGATCCGATCCTTGAACTTGAAGCGTTCGGCGTACTTGTTCCAGGCCGGTTGGTTTGGCCCGATCAGCTCACCGCCGCCCTCGACCGTCTTGCCGGGCACCAGGTCTTTGAAGGTGAGGACGCGACCGCCCAGGCGGCGCCGCGCTTCTAGCACGGTGACCTTGTAGCCGAGTTGCTTCAACCGGTCGGCGCAGGCCAAGCCGGCGAAGCCGGCGCCGATGATGAGGATGTGTTTGGCGTCCTTCTCCGGCTTCGGGAATGCCTCCGATGGCGGTCCGAAGAGGAGAGCGGTTGTGGCGGCCAGGCCGACCCGGAGCACATCACGGCGGTCCGGGTCCGTGGCGGCGGGGGCGAAGCGACGGTGCAATTGCGCGAACAGTGAGCGCGACATCAGTTCTTCCTTCCTGACTGGACACAAGCGGGGCTGATGCCGGGCGTTCGGTTATCCTGCCCGGTGCCTGCCCGTTTGTGGATCGCTCGACGCCGCGAACCTCTCAGGGCGGGTACAGGCTGTTTGGATCGGCGTTCCGCCAACGGCAAGGGTCCGAACGGAAACGCTCAGCAACGGCCTGACTGTGTTCAGTTACTGCCATCTTATTCTTGGAGGCGGTGGAATTGTGACAGACGAATTGCGCGGATCAACAAACCTTGATTCGCGTGGCCGGTCTGCCGCAGCGCCTGGATACTCGTGAAGGCTCTTGAAGCAAACTTGCAGGAGACAGCACTCAGCCGCTGGTTCCTACACCCGCTTACACAGAGGTCTTCATGCGCTACTTCCAACCGCCCACCGACACCCGATTCTATACCGGCGTCGATCTCCACGCCAGAGCCCTTTTCCTCGTCGTCCTCGATCACACCGGACAAACACGCTACGCACGAAACCTACCCGCCAACCCCCAAGCCTTCCGCAAAGCCATCGCACCCTTCCGCGATGGACTCGTCGTCGCCTGCGAGTGCATGCGCTGCTGGTACTGGCTGGCCGACACCTGCCGCGACGATAACATCCCCTTCCTGCTCGGACATGCCTGGGGCATGAAAGCTGTCCACGGCAGTAAATCCCTGCGCTGGCCAAGCATGTTTCTTCAAAAACTACCGGCACTTCCGCAGCCGAACGCCGCAATAACGAAACCGACAATTCGCGTGCCGCGCTCTCTTTATTGCGCTATCGCGCGCCGCGCGCTAACACCGGGGCAACGTGCCAGGCGGATGCGAACCAAGCCGTCTTCGGTTCTGCCAACGCGAAATCGGTTTTTGATACCTTTGATTTCTCAAGGCTTAGGGGCAAACCGATAGCGAGCGACGACAACGGTTACATTGTCCTTGCCGCCGTTCTGTAGCGCCGTCTCCACAAGCGTCCGGCAGGCATCGTTCGAGCAAGCGGAGTTTCGCAAGATGGTCCGGATGGTTGTGGCATCGACCATGTCCGTCAGTCCATCGGTACACAGCAGAAGTTGATCCGCATCGGCCAGGGAAACCCGTTGGACCTCCGCGTCGAGTTTGCCTCCACCCACGCCGAGCGCGCGGGTCAGGACGTGGCGAAACGGGTGGTTGGCCGCCTGCTCCGGACGGACGACGCCCCGGTCCATCAACTCTTGTACCAGGGTATGGTCGCGCGTCAACGGATGGAGTTCCCCGCCGCGCAGAAGGTAGGCACGCGAATCCCCGACGTGCGCCAGGATGAGATCGGCGGCGAGGCTGCACGTCAGCGTCATCGTCGTGCCCATGCCCCACAGGCGCGGGTCCGCCTGCGCTTCCTCGCGCAAGGCGGCATCGACCTGCCGGTAGCGCTCGGCCATTCTCTGCATCACGAGTTCGATCTCGGGAGTTCCCGCCAGCATGACCCAGTCCGGGGTGGCCAGGGCGAGATTGATCAGGGTGCGGATGGCCATCCGGCTGGCGACTTCTCCGGCGGCCATTCCCCCCATGCCGTCGGCCACGACCATCCCGTACCCGACCTCCTCCGCTCGAGGGGGGATGAGGCCTTCGGGCAAGTTCGTCATCAGCGTTTGCAAGGCGCGGTTGAACCGGACGATGAGGAAATGGTCCTCATTGTTGGGGCGGACCTTGCCCTGGTGAGACAGGGCCGCGAGGTCAACCTGGACCGCGGAGGAGCCGGACTGGGGCGACAGCACATCGGTTGGTGAGGTCGAAACGGGGTACTCGGCCGTGTCCCTATTGCTGCTGGCGTTCATGGTAAGATCCTTTCGCGCCGCTTGCCCGGATGGGAGTCTCCTGGAACCTCGGTTTTTCTTCCGCGCTTGAGGTTACTCTCTTGAAAGGACGATTTCAACAATCAGGGTGACAAGAGATCCAGCCGCACCTGGAGGCGCGCGGGTGAACGAGGAGGCGGTTCGGGCGCGGCCGCCCAGGGAAAATCGTCGTGGAGGTTTCGCTCGGCCAGCCCGCGGTGGATCAAGGACAAATCCCAGATTTGAACGCTGTTAAGTCCGCAAAGGGCCGCCAGCCGATTGCCGTCGCGACTGAAGCACAACTGGGTATAAGGTCGATGGCCGGGAGAGGTAAGGGTGGCCAGTTCCCGACCAGTGGCGCAATCCACCAGGCGAATCGCGCGGTCGCTGGGGGTGAGGGCCACGACTTGGCTGTCGGGGCGGAAGGCCAGGAAGCCCGGCGGCAGGTCCGACCTTCGGGCCCAGCGCGGGCCGCTCGGTTGCCAGGTGCCGACTTCCAGGAGCTGGTATTCTCCCTTTCGGCCGACGGCCAGCCAGCGCCCATCCGGGCTGAAGACCACGCGCGTGTCGCCGTTCGGCAAGGAATGGACCACCTGGCCGGTGCGCGCATTCCAAATCTTGGTCTCTTTGCCGTGCCAGACGTCGCTGGCCGCCCACCGGCCATCCGGGCTTAACTGGATGAAATCCCGCCCCTCCAGGCAGCCCAGGGCAATTTCGTTCTCGTCGCGGAGAACAACGGCCCTCTCTCCGTGCAGGTTGACGGCCAGGGTCCGGCCGTCCGCACTTTGGGCCAACCCTTCCGTCGCCGGTCCACGCCTGCGCAGCCGGGGAGGCCCGATCGCCAAGCGCGGGCCCGCCTCCTCGGCAACGATCGGCCAGTGCCATAAGCCGGTACGGCCGCTGGTGAGCAAACCTTTGCCGTCAGCCGCGAAAAGGGCGCCGGCGGTCTCTTGCGGAGGAAGCTGAGCCAGAAGTTGACCGTGGAGGGCATCCCAGAGCGCAACCCCTCGGCGGCCGGCCGCGGCGAGCAGCCGGCCGTCGGGGCTGAAATCCATACGGCGAATTTCTTCCTCGGCCTGGCCGCCCAGAAGGCGGCATTCCCGGGCGGGCACCATTTCATAAACGCCCACCTTGCCCTGCTCCGGGAACCATCCCAACCAGCGGTCATCGGTACTGAAACGAGGCTGGCGAACATCTCCGGCAAGGCTGAGCAATTGTTGGCCGGTATCCACCCGCCATAAGCGCAGAGTGGAATCCCAGCCGGCACTGGCCAGCAGGTCGCCGGCGTGGTTGAAGGCGACGAAAACGGCGGCCCACTTATGGCCGTCCAAGACGAGGGGGGGACGATTTTCGCGCGGACCCCAGACATAGACCTTGCCGTCGCCGCAGGCGGCGGCGAGACGCTGGCCGTCCTCGCTCCAGGTCAGGTTCCACATCCCAGTGGGGTGGGGGAGCCTTTGCAGCTCTTGGCCGTCCGGCACGGCGTAAACCCGCACTTCGGGAGGTTCCCGGCTGGCAACGGCCAGTTTCCGGCCGGTGGGATGAAACGCCAGAGACCTCACCGTCCGGCCTTGGGCCAGCTCCTTCCACAACTGGCCGGAAGGGAGATGGTAGAGAACAATCCGGCCGTCGTCCCGACTGGCTGCCAGCAAGCGATTGTCGGGACTGAAGTCCCAGGTCTTGGCCGCCAGCAAAAGAGGCCCGCGGCGAATTGCGGCGCTGTCGCTCAGATCCCACAGGTGGATTTGCGCGGTATCGCCGTTGAGAGGATGGTGACGGGCGGCGAAAAACCGTCCATCCGGACTGAACTGGGCCACCCAGCCGGGATGGCCCGGACCGGGCAGGCGGACCGTTTCCCGGTCGTCAGCGACCCGGCACAGGCGGAAGTTGCCGCGGCTGTCCCCGCAGGCATAATGGCGCAACTGCCGATCGAAAAAAATCCACGGCTCGTCCTCCACCTGCCATTGACGAAGCAAGCGAAGATCGGGCAG
>DATBGU010000363.1:0-2870 GCA_036557825.1 Gemmataceae bacterium | reverse complement strand
CGCCCCGCCGCGTCAACCGTCACCATCACCGGCTTATCCGGCTCGCCGACCTCGCGACACTTTTGCCAGGGTCCGCCGTCGCGCATCTTCCAGATGTCCACCGTCTTGACGCCCGACGGACCCAAGGAATCCTTGTCCACCTGGAAATCAAGTTGAAACTTCCGGCCCTTGACGTGCTTGACGTCGGAGGAATCGCCACTCCCTGGCGGTCCCATGTTGGCGCTGCGAGCATCCGGCTCGACCTTGGCGTTCTTCTCGGCCACGTTGCCCGCCTTGTCGCGCGCTTGCAATTGCACTTCCAGCACGCCGCCGACAGTCGGACGCCAGCCGTGGCTCCCCTGACGCAGACGAGGCAAATCCAGCACCGGATACCACTCGCCGCCTCTTACGGAACGATAATAGGCGCGGACATCGTCGAAGTTGTCGTCCTGAATGTCCCATTGAATGGCCGCCGGAAAGCCCTCTTTTTTCGCCGCCTCCAGGTGGATGATCGGTTTTTGGGTATCGACGTAGATACGAATGTTCGGCGTGGCGTTGCGCAGATCCGCCGGCGACAGACTGCCGTCCTGGTTCACGCTTTGCACGATGAACGAGTACGTGCCGTCTTGCTTGGCCTGGAAAGTGAACCGCCTTTCAGCCGGTTTCGCCCGCGCGGCGTAAGTGTAGTCTCGACCGTCCGTGGCCGCGTACAGCCGCACCTCGACGATGCGCGGATCGTTGTCGATGCTGAAAGGGATGTAGAAGTTGCGCGTCGGAACGGGGTACGAGCGGACGTTGTCGCCGCTCTGGGCCAACAATCCCACCGGCGCGGCCAGGAGCAGACCGCACGTCAACAGGACGTGCCGGGCCGTCGTCCCTCGGCCTGCGCGCTGCCCGATGCCTCGTGGGATGGATCGGTCCATGATTGCTGTGCTCGGCTCCGGCCGGGGAAGCGATGGCCCCGCGCCGGAAGGATCGAATCTCGGATTGGCGGTTATTCCGTTGTGCGCCTCATATCCGATCTCCGTTACGACTTCAATGCGGCTCTCCCAGCAAGGCGCACGTCGCCCGCCATTCTCCTACTATCGTCTGGATCATCGGCACGCTTGAGGCAAAGGAGGCAGATCGGGAAACAACCCGCCGATTGGGGCAATCGGCAAGGTTGCGTTGGCCGCGCTCACTGCGGCTGTAGTTGCCGGACCTCGGAGCTGACGCGTAGCAGTCGTTTGCACGTCGGGCACGGAATGGTTTTGCTGGGCAAGTTGGCGACTTCCTCCGTGTGACGGCAGGCCGGGCAGGTGTACTGATACACCTTCCGGCGCGCCTCCGTACCAAGAAATCGGCCCAGTACCCCCGGCTTCGGTTTGAGCATCTGAGTCGGCGTCACCAGGATCGGCACGCCCTCCATCCCGCCGATGGAGACGAAATGCACACGACCGTCCTCGCTGCCCAAGACAATCTCCGTTCCCGAAGGCGACAATTCGCCGCACATCGCTCGGATGTCGCTGGACAATTCCGCCTGCACCTCGAACTCGGGCAGCGACCACAACGCCATCCAGCCATCCGCGGCGATCGTCACGGCGGACTCGCCGTCGAGCAGACACCAACAACCGCGGACCTCGGCGTCCATGCGCACGGAACGGACCTCGGCGCGACGCGGCACGTCCCACACCTTGATCGTTCCGTCGCGCCCGACGGAGATCGCCCAGCGCCCATCGCCGGACACACAGGCGGCGGTCACGCGGCCCGCATGACCGCGGAAACAGGCGAGTTCGCCGCCGGACGCGGCGTCCCACAAACGCAGCGTTCCGTCGTGCGAACAGGAAAGCAACTGCTTGCCGTCGGGAAACCAACGACAGCCGGACACAATGTCGTGATGGCCATGGAGCGATTGCCCTTCGCGCTCCTTGCCGACCTTGCGGACCATCAATTTGCGGTCCCAGGAAGCGGTCGCCAGCGACCGGCCGTCGGGTGAGAATTGGATGGCGGAGATGGGTCGAATGTGGGCGAGGAAGTTCATCTTCAGCTGATGGGACATGGCATCCCACCAGCTGAGCGTACCGTCCATCGAGGCGGATACCCACGACGCGCCGTTGGGAGTCAGAGCGCAGCAGGATAGCGGTTTGGCCGACGCTTGCAGCGCCGATACCGGCTGGCCGTTGGCCGTCATCCACAAACGCAGAAAGCCATCCCAGCCCGCCGAGAGCACGAACGCGCCGTCCGCCGTCCAGACGCAGGAAAAGACCTCGCCTCCGTGGCCCTCCCCAGTTCCCGCCCCGCGCACGCGCAGCGTCCTCATGGTCATTCTCTCCGATCGCCTCTCTCGTGAGGGTCGTGTGGACGAGCAAGGACTTCCACCGTCCACTCCAAGCATAGCTCGTTATTGTCCGACGCGCCGGAAGAGATTCGTTCAAGTTTTGGTGGCGGGAAACCGCCTTGACAGGAACGCGCCGTTTAACTATCGGTTCGCCCTCTCGTGCGCGAGTGTCTGCTTCCGACGCCAGGGCCTAACCATGCAAGCGATGGAACGCTTCCTTCTTGTTCACTGCGCCGGCGCGATGCTCTGCCTCCTGTTCGGGGGGCGGAGCGTGCCGGCTCAGGAACCCGCGCCGGCAGGGAAGCAAAAGGTCAGCGACGTCGTCATCCAAGGCAGTCGGCGGATGAGCGCGGAACAAATCAAGGTGCAGTTGAGTACCCAGGTCGGCAAGGAGTTCAACCCCGCCGCGCTCGACGAGGACGTTCGCAAGTTATACAAGACCAACCAGTTCAGCAACATCCAGACCTTCACGGAGCCGGACGGACCCGGTCGCGTGAAAGTTCGCATGCACTTCCTCGATCTGCCCAATAAGGTCCAGAAAGTCACCTTCCTGGGCGCCAAGCACCTCAAGGAA
>DATBGU010000362.1:0-11187 GCA_036557825.1 Gemmataceae bacterium | reverse complement strand
CGCCTTTGGGGACGGGGAAGATGTAGGTGGCTTCCAGTTGCCGGTCGGTGTGGTTGCGGAAGGTTTGCTCGACGCGGGTGACGGCGACTTGATCGTCGATGCTGATCTTCACCTTGTGGTTGAGCATCGCCAACGGCGGCAGGCTCTTGTCCTCCGGAATCAGCAGACCGTGGCCGTGAAGGTCTCCCGTCCACAGAATGAAGACGGCCACAAACGGGACAAAGCGGCGCATAAGCTCCCCTTTCGTGGAAACGGCACCTCTCTTCGCCCTTCTATCCCCACGGTACAATAACGCGCGGAGTGGGTCAAACAACAAAAAGCCGTTTGCGGCTTAGCGTGTCCCGTCGCTAAGCCGCAAGCGGCTCGATTGATCCGAAAGGGCAAAATGTCCGCGGAAAGGGTCAGCCGCGCAGAACCAGCAGTACTCGGATGGTGCCGGCCTTGGCAGGTTTGCGCGTTTGCAGGAAGTGCTTGATGTCGTCGGAGTTGGGCGAGGGACGAACGGGATTGTAGGCGAGAACGAGAGCCTGATGCTCGGGCGGTTTGGCGGCGGGCTTGCCGGGTTGGGGGCGCGGGGTCCCCTGCCCCGCCAGCGCTTGACCCACCTGCACCGCGGTCGAGTCGGACAGCGGCTTGCGGGGGTCGGCTCCGAAGAGCCCTTTCGTGGACGGTTCCGTCGCGGTGGGATCAACGCCCATCAGCGTGGACAACTCCTTGTGGTCCTGCGGCATCATCCGCAGGAGAACAAGGCGATCGAACTGCGCCTCAGCGGGTTTGCGGCCGGCGCTTTTGGTGTCCGCGGCCCCGACGTGCCGGAGGAATTGCGCGACCTCTTCGGCTGTCAGGTTTTCGATATAGACGACGTAATTGGTCCGCGATTTCAGCTTGAGGCGCTCGCGCGCCCCCTTCTCGATCACCATGCCGATGCTCATCGTCTTCGCGGCGGACTGAACGCTCTGGAAGGCCCTCGTACCGTTTTGGCAGGGCAGCTCAATCCGGAAGTTCGTGTCTTTACCCAACTCGGCGATCAGCTTTTTGCGGACCGGATCTCCATCGAGTTCGCGGACCTTGAAGACTTCCGGCAAGATGTCCGAAACCTTGCTGAACTGGAACATCTCCATGCGGTCGGTGAGGACGGGTTCCTCCTTCGGGGGAGTGGGGCGAGGGTCTTGCGAGGGCTTCTTCGGTTCTTCCGGAGGACGTTTGACGACCTCTGGCTGTTTGACGACCGAGGGACGCTCCGGCGCGGGCGATGGTTTTTCGTGGACGACAGCGGGCGGCTTCTCCTGCGGGGCAACGGGTGTCGGAGGGGAGGCATGGGAATCCGGGGCGGCGAGGGACGGATCGCCGGACGTTTCGGCCAAGTCGGTTTTGTCGGAATGAGTCAGCGACGCGGCGAAATAAAGGTACGAGGCGATGCCGAGAACCAGGAGAACCCCGGCGGCGACCGCCCAGGAGGCGAGCGGCCCTGACCACACACTGGGGGAAGAGACCTTGGCGATGCGGCGCCGGCCCGGCGTCAGACGGCGCTCGGCGATGGTTTGAAGCACCGACGCGCTCAGATCGACCGGCAGTTGGGGATACGGTAGATGGCGGAGGGCTTGGGCGTCTTCTTGCAGCTGTTGGAGCAGTTGCCGGGCCTCGGCGGAGCGGTGCAACAGGCGCGCGATGTACCGGCGTTGACGGCTGCTCAATTCCCCGTCCACGTAGGCGGTCAGCAGTTGGCGATAACGATCGAGGAGCATGGACTTTAGTCCTTTCGCTCAGGACACCGCAAGTCGGCTTCGGTTCGGCGGCCGGCAGAGGTCCGCCTACTCCACCTTCTCGCTCTTCTCCAGCACCTCCCGCAGCTCCAGGCGGGCGCGGTGCAGTCGGCTGCGGATGGTGCCGATGGGTACTTGCAATATCTCCGCCATCGTCTCGTATTTTTGCCCTTCCATGTCCTTCATCACCAGCACGGCCCGATGTTCGGGCGACAATCGAGCCAGCGCCTCCCGAATCCTCCGCCCCTGTTCGGCCTGTTCCAGAGCGTGCCCCGGCCGGCTCTCCTCCGACGGATCGAGGGGCTCGATGAGCGGCTCACCGTTGCGCCCCATGTCGATGCGCACCATCGCGCGCTGTTTGCGCTTGAGGCTGATGGCCGTGTTGACGGCGATGCGATACAGCCAGGTGAAAAACAGCGAGTCGCCTTTGAAACCGTCGAGCGACTGATACGCGCTCAGGAAGGCTTCCTGCACCACGTCCTGGGCGTCCTCGGCGTTATCGACGAGGCGATAGACGCTATTGTACAGACGTTCCTGGTAGCAGCGTACCAACACCCCGAAGGCGGCCGTGTTGCCTTGCAGACACTCAGCAATGAGGCGTTGGTCGTCGGCGCTCACGGTTCTCTACCACAATGAGACGCTGGGGCCGCCGTGGAAGTTCCCAAAAGGCGAATCCACCCGACCATCCCGATGGGCGGGCGCGGTGCATCGGAGACGGCAAGGCGCGAGGGAAAAGAGATCGATCCTCCCGAACGGGGGCCGAATCGTCTTGTATGATGCCACATCCCCGCCGGACTGTCAAAAGGAACCCTGTCCTTCCGCTCTTCTCGTCTTCCCGCGCTTCGGGTCGATAGGTATAGAAAACGTCCCGACCGGCCCTGCCGGACTCGGTCAAGGAGGACGCGATGCCCGGCTCGATTCGCTTTCCCAAACGCTGGGACAGGCTTACGGAATGGCTCCTGGCGTCGATCGCGGTCGTCCTCGCCGTCGCCGTCGCACGCCCTTACGCCGGCGGATGGAACGATGGGAGCCGCTTGGCAACGACCGAAACGCTGGTCGATCGGCACACCTGGCGAATCGACGAATCGACGTTTGTGCAGGTGCCTGACCCTGGAAAGACAGATACTCCCCTGCCCTATAATCCGTCCGAGCCGGGACTGCGTGAACACGGCACCCTCGATAAGCTGTTCATCGGCGGACACTACTACTCCGACAAATCTCCGGTGCCCGCTTTGCTCCTGGCCGGCTGCTACCGGCTCTGGAAGGCGGCGACGGGATGGACGGCGCAGACCCATCCGGACCGCTTCTGCGCGGCGATGACGCTGATATCGTCCGGGTTGGCATATGTCGTCGCGGTCCTGTGTATCTATCGGCTGGGCCGGCGTTTACACATGCCGCTCTCTTTGCGGTTGGCCCTGACGAGCAGTTTCGCGCTCGCTACGGTGGCCCTTCCCTACGCACACCACGTCAACAACCACATTCTTCTGCTGGCGGTGACTTCCGCTCTGGTGCTGGCCACGGCGAAAGTGCGGGACAGGATGCGACAGGGGCTGGCGTCGTGGCGTCAGTTCTTCGCGATGGGATCGCTGGCGGGCCTGGGTTACACGATTGATCTGGGCGCCGGTCCGGTAATCCTGCTCTGCACCGGCCTGTACGTCCTCAGCAGTTGCCTCTTCGCCGCTCCTCGATCCGAGAAAACTTCTCTTCTCTCCGTCTCTCACCTTGTCACCTTATCACCTTGTCTTGTCTTCGCGTTGGCGGTGATGCCGTGGCTTGGGCTGCACCACGCGCTCAACTATTCCATCGGCGGTTCCTGGAAGCCGGCAAATGCGATCCCGGAGTATTTCCGCTGGCCCGGCTCGCCGTTTCACGTCCACAATCTGACCGGCAGCTGGGTCCATTCCGGCGCGGGGTCGTTTTTGCTCTACGCGGCCAGCATGTTGGCGGGGAAACGCGGCTTCTTGGGTCATAACTTGCCCTTGTTCCTGGCGCTGCCGGCAGCTGTCGTCCTCTTTCGCCGGCACCCCGAAATCCGCCGCGAGTTGCTGTGGGCGGTCGGCTGCTTCGGCGGCATCTGGCTGCTGTACGCCGCCACCTCGAACAACTCGTCGGGACAGTGTTTGTCGATCCGCTGGTTCGTGCCGTTGCTCGCTCCGGCTTATTATGTTCTGGCCTTGTTCCTGCAACGCTATCCTCTGTACCGAGTCGATTTCCTGATTCTCAGCGCCTGGGGAGTTTTGCTCGTCCTGCTGATGCGCGAAGGTCCGTGGATTAAGCACATGGTGCCGTTCTTCTGGCCGATCCAGGCCGCCGCTCTGCTCAACTGGTCGTTCTGCCGCTATCTGCGCCGCCCGAGCGCGCCGCCGTCCCCCTTGCCCTTCTCTTGTAGCCGCTACCAAACATCCGTATACTAATTCCTTTGGGCAACCCCTTGCCACAGGAATAGCGGCCGTGGTTATGGATAACAGCACCATCGTCATCCGGGGCGCGCGCGAGCACAACCTTCGCAACGTCAACCTCGACCTGCCGCGTAATCAGCTCATCGTCTTCACCGGCGTCAGCGGGTCGGGCAAGAGTTCGCTGGCTTTCGACACCCTCTACGCGGAAGGGCAGCGGCGGTACGTCGAGTCGTTGTCCAGCTACGCCCGGCAGTTTCTGGGACAACTGCAAAAGCCGGATGTCGATCTTCTCGCCGGCCTGTCTCCCGCCATCAGCATTCAGCAGAAAGCCGCCGGGCGCAACCCGCGCTCCACGGTCGGCACCATCACGGAGATCTACGATTATCTCCGCGTCCTGTACGCGCGCATCGGCCAGGGACACTGCCCCGAATGCGGCCGGCCCATCACGGCCCAGACGCGCGAGCAGATTTTGTCGCGCATTCTCGCCCTGCCGGAAGGGACGCGCTTTCTCGTGCTCGCGCCCGTGGTGCGCGGCCAGAAAGGAGAATACAAGGATCTCTTCGCCGACATGCTTAAGCGCGGTTTCGTCCGTGCGCGCGTGGATGGCCAGGTGGTGCGATTGACCGACGATTTGAAGCTCGATCGCCGCATCAAGCACAATATCGAGATCGTCATCGACCGCTTGAAGAACGACACCGGCGTCCGCTCGCGGTTGGCGGAAGCGGTCGAGCAAGCACTGGGATTGGCGGAAGGGTCGCTCATCGTGTCGGTGGAAGCGGCGAGCGGGGGGCGTCAGCCCCCTGTTGCGAGCGAGAAACAGGGGGCTGACGCCCCCCGCTCGCCGCAAACCGAGGACATTCTCTTTTCGGCCCATTACGCCTGCACGCACTGCAATCGGAGTTACGACCCGCCCAGCCCGCAGCTTTTCAGCTTCAACAGCCCGCATGGTATGTGCCCCGATTGCGACGGGCTGGGCACGCGCTTCACCTTCGATCCAGGCCTGCTCATCCCCGATCCCTCGCTCAGCTTCTACGAGGGCGCCATTCCCCTTGTCGGCAAAATGCGCGGTATGGGTCGCTGGCGGCGGCACGTTTACGAGGGCGTCGCGCAGTCGCTCGGCATCAATTTGAAGACGCCCTGGCAACGTCTGCCGCGCCAGCAGCAGGAATTGCTGCTGTACGGCAGCGGCGACAAGCACATCACCTACGAGTGGAAGCAGCGTGGCGGCAGCGTGTGGAAACACGGCGGCAAATGGGAGGGCATCGTTCCGCAGCTGTTGAGCAGTTTCAAAAAGACCGCCGCCGGCCCGCGCCGCATGCAGCTGGAAAAGTACATGCGCGTCGTCCGCTGTTCGACCTGTGAGGGACAGCGCCTCAACGCCCAGGCGCGGGCGGTGCGCGTCGGCGGCAAAACGCTCGTCGAAGTTTGCGCCCTGCCGGTCGGCGATCTCGCGGAGTGGTTCGACGCGGAGACGGGCGAACTCGAAAAGAGCCTCTCGCCGTTGCAGCGGACCATCGCCGGAGAGGTGCTCAAGGAGCTGCGCGGCCGCGTCGGATTTCTGCTGAACGTCGGCTTGCACTACCTGACGCTCGACCGCAGCGCTCCGACGCTGTCCGGCGGCGAGGCCCAGCGTATCCGGCTCGCGGGCCAGATCGGTTGCGGTCTCGTCGGCGTCCTGTACATCCTCGATGAGCCGAGCATCGGTCTGCATCCGCGCGACAACGAGCGCTTGCTGAACAGTCTGTTGCGACTGCGCGACATGGGCAACACGGTTGTTGTCGTCGAGCACGACGAAGAGACCATGCGCGCGGCGGACTACCTCGTCGATTTCGGCCCCGGTCCCGGCGTGCGCGGCGGCGAGGTCGTGGCGGCCGGCTCTTACGCCGATCTGGTCACGAATCCCGTGAGTCTGACCGGACAGTATTTATCCGGTACGCGCCGAATCGCCGTACCCTCGCAGCGGCGGCCGCGCACCGCGAAGAACCTCCGCATTGTCGGAGCGCGGCATCACAATCTGAAAAACATCACGGTTGAGGTGCCGCTGGGTCTATTCGTCTGCATCACGGGCGTGAGTGGTTCGGGCAAAAGTTCGCTCATCAACGACATTCTTAGGCAAGGACTTTGGCAGAGCTACCAGCCCGGAGCGCCAGCGACGGGTAATGGCGAAGACGACGAAACGGGGAACGGCAAATCCACTCCCATCGGCGAACACGATCGCATCACCGGCACCGAGAACATCGACAAGGTCATCGACATCGACCAGACGCCCATCGGCCGAACGCCGCGTTCCAACCCGGCGACGTACATCAAGGTCTTCGACGAAATTCGTTCGCTGTTCGCCGAGCTGCCGGAGGCGAAGGTGCGCGGCTATCAACCGGGTCGCTTCAGCTTCAACAAGCCGGGCGGCCGCTGCGAGGCGTGCGAGGGCAACGGCTCCAATCGTCTGGAAATGGATTTCCTCGCCGATGTTTGGGTGACGTGCCCCGTCTGCGAAGGCAGGCGGTTCAACCGCGAAACCTTGCAGGTGCGCTTCAAGGGCAAGAACATCCATGACGTGCTGGAGATGGACGTGCAGGAAGCGCTGGAGCATTTCCAGAACGTCCCGAAGATCCGCGGAATGCTGCAAACGCTGCACGATGTGGGACTCGATTACATCAAGCTCGGCCAGGCCGCGCCGACGCTGTCCGGCGGCGAGGCTCAGCGCATCAAGCTGGCCCGCGAGCTGTGCCGCCGCGCCACCGGCCGCACGCTGTACATCCTCGACGAGCCGACCACCGGCCTACACTTCGACGACATTCAGAAATTGCTACATGTGCTACACGGCTTCGTCGATGCCGGCAATACCGTTGTCGTCATCGAGCACAATTTGGACGTGATCAAAACGGCGGACTGGATCATCGACCTCGGCCCGGAGGGCGGCAGCGGCGGCGGCGAAATCGTCGTCACCGGCACTCCCGAAGAGGTCGGCGACTGCACGGAATCGTTCACGGGGCAGGCTCTTCAACAAGTCCTAAGGACGAAGGACAAAGTACAAAAGAAGACGGCAAAGCGAAGGAAGGCAACGGCCGTTCGTCCTTCGTCCGTGGAACTTCGTACTTTGGTGGTCCAGGGGGCGCAGCAGCACAACTTGCGCAACCTGACTGTCGAACTGCCGCGCGAGAAGATGAGCGTCTGCTGCGGTCCGAGCGGATCGGGTAAAAGCTCGCTGGCCCTGGACACCATCTACGCGGAGGGACAGCGGCGCTACATCGAATCGCTGTCGGCCTACGCGCGGCAATTCCTCGGCCAGATGCAGAAGCCCAAAGTGGAGCACGTCAGCGGCCTGTCGCCGGCCATCAGCATCGAGCAGAAGACGACCAGCAAAAGTCCACGCTCCACCGTCGGCACCGTCACCGAGGTCTACGATTACCTGCGCGTTCTGTACGCCCGTCTGGGACAGCCTTATTGCCCCAATTGTCAGCTCCCCATCGGCACGCAAACCGCCGATGAGATCATCGAGCGCATTTTGTCGCTGCCGGAGGGCAGCAAACTGTACCTGATGGCGCCGCTGGAGCGCCGCGGTCAGGAGAAGTACGACGCCCTGTTCGACGAGATCCGCCGCAGCGGGTTCGTCCGAATGCGCGTCGATGGCAAGTCGTACAACGTCGAGGAGCCGCCGGCCATCGACCATCGCCGCAAGCACCTCGTCGAGGTCGTGGTCGATCGCGTCGTGGTGCGCAGCAATCAGCGGACGCGCATCGCCGACGCGGTCGAGGCGTGTCTCGATCTCGGCCGCGGCGTCCTGCACGTCGCCCACGTCGAGGACAGCAAACCGGAACCGGACTGGCGCGTCGAGCGCTACAGTCAGCACTTCGTTTGCGACCGTTGCGGGCGCAGTTTCGAGCCGCTGAACCCTCATCACTTCTCGTACAACAGTCCGCTCGGTTGGTGTCCGAGTTGTGAAGGGCTGGGCGTCCAGCAAGGCGCCTCCCCTGCCCTGCTCATCCGCGATCCGCGCCGCTCGCTGCGCGACGGCGCCCTCGCCGCCTGGCCCGACTTGCACGCCAATCCCACGTTCCTGCGTTTCGCCGAGGCGCTGGCCCGGCACGAGGGGTTTTCCCTCGATACGCCCTTCGAGGAACTGACAACGCCTCAGCAGCACGCCATTCTGCACGGCACCGGCGATGCGTGGATCACCCTCGATCCGCCGAGTGAGGCGAGCGTGTGTTTTCAGTACAAGGGACTCTTCCCGGCCATCGACGAGGCCGCCCGTGTCAGCCCCGCTTATCGGCAACGACTCGATCATCTGGTCAGCGAGGTCGCCTGTTCGACGTGCCACGGTTCGCGCTTGCGCGACGATGCTGCCGCCTGTCGCCTGCCCTTCGGGACCGACCGCCCTGCCCTGACGCCCGGCGAATTGTGCGCCCTGCCCCTCGGCGATACGCTCGCCCTGTTCAAGACGCTGCGACTGACGAAAGCTCAGGAACAAGTGGCCGGCGAACTGCTCCGCGAGGTGCGCAACCGTCTACAATTCCTCGTCGATGTCGGCCTGGATTACCTAACTCTGTCGCGCCCGGCTCCGACGCTGTCCGGCGGCGAGTCGCAGCGCATCCGCCTCGCCAGCCAGATCGGCAGCGGGCTGACGGGTGTGCTGTACGTCCTCGACGAGCCGACTATTGGTCTGCACCCGCGCGACAATCGCCGGTTGCTGACCGCCCTGCAACATCTGCGCGACCTGGGCAACACGCTGATCCTGGTGGAGCACGACCGCGAGGTCATCGGTGCCGCCGATTATCTGCTCGACTTCGGACCCGGCGCCGGCGACCGCGGCGGGGACATCACCGCGCGCGGCAGCGTCAAGCAGGTGCTGCGCAGCAAGGCCTCGCTCACCGGCCAGTATCTCTCCGGCAAGAAATCCATCCCCGTGCCTGCCACGCGCCGCAAGCCGGCGCGCGGCACGCTCACGGTCAAGGGCGCGCGGCAAAACAACCTGCAAAACATCGACGTATCGTTCCCACTGGGAGCCTTCGTCGCCGTCACCGGCGTCAGCGGCAGCGGCAAAAGCTCGCTCGTCAACGAGGTGCTCTATCTGACGCTGGCGCGTCGCCTTCACCGCGCCCGCACCGTCGCCACGGCCCACGACGACATTCTCGGTCTGGAGCAAATCGACAAGGTCATCAACGTCGATCAAGATCCGATCGGTAACACGCCGTCGTCGAACCCCGCCACTTACACCGGCGTTTTCGATCTGATCCGCCAGTTGTTCGCCCAGCTGCCGGAGTCGAAGGTGCGCGGCTACCGTCCGCAGCGTTTCAGCTTCAACAAACCGGGCGGGCGCTGCGAGGCGTGCGAGGGCAACGGCCAGAAAAAAATCGAGATGCACTTTCTCCCCGACGTATGGGTTGAGTGCGACGTCTGCAACGGCCAGCGCTACAATCCCGAAACCTTGGCCGTCCGCTACAAGGGTTTCTCGATCGCCGACGTGCTGACCATGCGCGTCCACGAAGCGCTCGAACTATTCGGCAACCTGCCGAAGATTCGCCGCGTCCTGCAAACACTCGCCGATGTTGGACTCGATTATCTGTCGCTGGGCCAGGCCGCGCCCACGCTGTCCGGCGGAGAGGCGCAGCGCGTCAAACTGGCCGCCGAGTTGGCGCGCCCCAGCACCGGCCGCACGTTGTACATTCTCGATGAGCCGACCACCGGCCTCCACTTCGACGACATCCACAAACTGCTCGAAGTCCTCAATCGCCTGGTGGATCTCGGTAACACCGTGATCGTCGTCGAGCACAACCTGGACGTGATCAAGACGGCCGACTGGATCATCGATCTCGGCCCGGAGGCCGGTCCCGCCGGAGGCCGCATCGTCGTCGAGGGCACGCCGGAGGAAGTGGCGAAGGCCGTCGCCGTGAGTCACACGGCCGCCGCCCTCGCTCCAGTCTTGAAGGCGGGTCCGCACGTCGAGCGGCCGCGCTTCGATCCCAACGCCGCCGAAGCGCCGAAGGCGGACGACATCGAGCTGGAAACGGTCGGCAAGGACGCGGCCATGCCGTGGCAGACGGACGGACGGCGCTGGCACACGGTGGAGCGCGTCACCACCGAGGGCAATCTGTGCCGCTGGGAAGGTCACATCCTCGACTGGATCGACGAGCGGGTTCACGAACTCGGCGAGTTCAGCGATACCGACTGGAACCAGCGTTCCATAATCGAGATCGCCGCCCCCGTGCGAACGCAGGGCTGGTTCTTGCACGCCATGACCGGACAGGAATGGCTGTTGCGATTGGTGTTTCGAGTCGAGAAGAATCGCTTCAAGGACGCCGACCTGGTGCGCCGACTCGGCATCCGGCCGTTGAACGAGACGCCCGGCCTGGAGGTCTACGGCAGCGATCAGCGCGTGTGGACGACGGCCCACAAAGGGCCCTGGCAATCGGTGACGGTCCTCGTGCATCGCCTCAGTGAAGTGGACACGCCGGCGTTCCGCGAGTTCCTCGCGGAAGCCGCCACGTCCTTCCACAAAAACCTGAAACGCTTGCGAACCAAGCCCGAAGACGTGATGCCGTGGAAGATCAACGGCGAACGCTGGCACCTCGGCGAGAAGGGTTTTCCCCCTGGTAAAAAAGTGCGTTGGGACCGCGCGCTGCTGACGCGCCTGCTGCAATTGGTGCGCGAGGTCGAGCCGGAGGTGGAAGTGCGCTGGGACGCGCGCGATGCGATCACACTGCGCGTGCCGGGCGTCAGCCGGGCGTGGGCACAATGGCGGACGAAGAAGGCGATCGCGCTGGAGTGTCATTTCCTCGGCAAGAAAGGGCAGTTCAACCTCAGCCAGATCGAGGATATCGGCGTATCTCCCAACCTCGGCACGCAGCGGAAGGAAGGGGATGTGCTGTATCTGCACTTCCAGAAGATGGATCAAGAGCAGTCAGCGAGGTTGAAAGAACTGCTCGCCGAGCATTTGCGTGGCTTTCGCGAAGTCTTCGCGAAATCAACCTGAGCCACGATGCCTCGGCTGGTCTTTACAACGATTGCAGAAAGCGGATGAGCGGCTG
>DATBGU010000361.1:0-22456 GCA_036557825.1 Gemmataceae bacterium | reverse complement strand
GGGCGTGTGGAACCGCGTGTGAAGAAACGCCGGGCGAAACAATACGATCTGATGACCAAGCCGCGGGCCGTGTTACGGCAGCTGCTGCTTCATAACACCGCTCCGCCACAAGAAGTTGCGGCTTAAGCGAATGGCATTCAGGGTCGGACTCGTAAATCTACCAGTCTGCCGTTGAGGTTAGGTCAACGAAGCTTTAAGCTCCGGAATAGGGCTCCATAGCCGTTTGAAGGAGGGACCGATGAGCGCACCTAGCCAATCATCGACCACGCACGAGTGGGTTTACCTGGCGCCGAACCCGAAGTCGGCTTACAAGCAGCTGTTCATCAAGGGAACGCGCATCCGGGCCGAAGTAGTGTATCGCCTCTCCGTCGGCCGCGAGCCGATGACAGCGGAGGAGATTGCCGCAGACTACGGCTTACCGCTGGAGGCGGTCAAGGAGGCTATCGCCTACGGCGCGTCCGGCCCGCCGGAGATCGAGGCCGACCGGCGGGAGGAGGAGCGGGTGATGGAGGCCACGGGCATGAATGACCCCGACTACAAGCGGGGCGGCAAATACAAAGTCCTGTCCCCTCAGGAGCGCTCTGAGCTTGGCCTATGAGGATTTACCTGGACGAGGACATCGCCTCCGCGCTGCTGGCCCAATTGCTGCGTCGGGCCGGACACGATGTGCTGGTGCCGGCCGACTTGGGTCTGGGCGGACAGCCGGATGCGGTTGTGCTGCGGCACGCTATCCGCGAGGACCGGATCCTCTTGTCGCGCAACTACCGCGACTTTGAGAACCTGCACCTGCTGGTGCTGGAGGCCCAAGGACGGCATCGGGGGATCCTGGTCGAGCGCTTCGACGACGACCCCAAGCACAACATGACCCCGAAGGAGATCGTGCGGGCCATCGGCAACATCGAAGCCTCGGGTATTTCCCTGGTGAACGAGTACCAGATCCTGAACCAGTGGCAGTAAGCGCCATCCTCTCCTCTACCATTTGCCACAGCAGATCAGCCACGCGAATGAAGGTTTGTCGAGCAAATGTCCAGAGACAGGAGACAGAAACGTGACTTGCACGCCCTCAACGATGACGGCATGGTTCTGTGCAATCCCCGTGACAAGGAAGCCGCTCACCGAGCCGAGATGGAAGGGATCGCCACAGACGATCGGGCCGCCGTGACGTGCCGGAAGTGCCTGTCCTTGCTATACGAGCGTGATAGGGTTCGGAAGAAAGGGCAGTGAGACAACCGGGGAGGAAAAAAGGGGAGTATCGTAGATAGTCGAGCCGAATAATCCGCTGCAGTCCGGCCAATTGTGGGACGTGTTGGAGGCGTTGTTATGATCGGAACCAAAAAACTCAGCGCGATTCGGAAAGAAATTGAAAAGGCATTGGCTTCCACCGATGCGGACCCCATTCAGCGCCTGGAACGACAGATTGCCTCCACCAAACGCAAAGGCGACCGCACCGAAGTGATGGAAGGCCTCAAGCGATTCCTCGAATCGCCCCGGAAGCAGAAACATCGCAAGCTGGGCCGGGGCAAAAACGTGATCGAGGCGGGGCCGATAAGCGGGAAGAGGTGGCGAAGACGAAACCGATCGCGCCAGGCATTACGGCGACGACCGCCAGCAGAACGAGCACCGAACCCTTCGGAGACGACGCATGACACTGCCGATCGGCAAGCTGATCGCTGGGGACGAGGGCCGCGACGCGGTCCATGTCGCCATTGCGCCGACCACGGCCCCCTGCGACCTGCGGCCGGGCCAGCACGTCGATCAGCACGGGAACCCAGAGGGGCAGGGCGTCGTGCCCGTGGGCATCGTGGACCCATTTCTGCGCGAGCCGGTGCGGTGCGGCCAGCGGTTCTGGCTGTTCCTTTACCCGAACACCGTGACCAGCCTCCGGCACGAGTGGTCGCACCCCGCGTTCCCGAACACCTCCCCGACCGAGGTGAACCAGGCGATCAAGGAGTACCTCGATCAGAGAAAGGCAAGGGTGAGCACATGAACTCGAAGTGGAGAACGTCCACGGTACGCGCCTTGTGCCGCCGGATGCTGGACCTTCGGCAGTTTGACGCGCTGTCGATCCTGGCCGACGCGCTGGAGGAAGCCGGGTGCGACGACAGCGAGCTACTGGCCCTCTGCCGGGATCCGGCCCTGAAGCCCGTCTCGGCCGAACGCACCGTCAACCTGGTCTACTCGGACGAGACAGCTGCGGCGGTGCAGTGGCTGGAGCGGTTCGCCCAAGAGATTGGATACGAAAGTGGGCATTACACCTACGAGTACATTGTCCAGGCCGGCCACGAAGCCATCCGCGATGGCCATTATTGCTGGGGGACCGACGCCGGGGCCGACTTCTTCCGAAAGAGCGACGATAACCGACGGGAGTTCTTTCGCAACTGGTCGCTCGTGACCGGGGTGGTGATTCCGGAAGAAGCTCAGGAGGGCATCACCTTCAGCTGCGCCTGCTAAAAAGCGAGAAGGGGCACCTCATAGCTATTTGAATTGAACGGGTCGCCACAGCAGACCACCCAGGTGACCGTCAGCTTCAGCATCCGTTAGTGCCTCTCAGTCAGGTGCAGGCACCCACTGCGGGGGTATGCGATCCAGTTCCAGACAACCAGTCAACAGGGGAGAGTTCCCGGCGATTGCTCGTTCGGCGGCGCACGAAGTTCGCGCCGGCAAGGGCGGGAAACAGACCGCGTCCGCGACGGGACCGGATTTTTGGTTATTGTCTTGCATTGGAGCGGATGCGGATGATTTACTAGGGAAAGTTCCAAACCCTGAGCGGCCCAAAACTCGCCATGGCCCACGGCGCAATCGACCGGGCGTCCCGGTCGAGACGGCGGCATGGCTGGGAAGAGCCCGCAAGGGAGCGGCAAGGAGGTGGACAGCGTCGCCCACCTGGATGCGGCGCGTGGTTTCCACGACCGATTTCGAGGTTCTCATGCCCATCCAATGCCCAACGTGTTTCCGCGTCAACCCACCGAATGCCGCTTATTGCTACTACGATGGCAGGGGCCTTATCGAGGCGGCCCTGAAAGGGCCTATCGGACTCGGCACCCGGCCCTTTCCGATGCCTTTCAGCTTTTCCGATGGCCAGGGTTGCTCCAATTACAATCAACTAGTCCTCGCCTGCGACCGGCACTGGAACGAGGCCCGCGCTTATCTGGTCAATGGAACCTGGAAGTCATTTTTCGGGTCCATCGGGCGGGCCGACCTGGCCGCTCTTGCCGTGCGCTCGGCCACGCAAACCGATCCCGATGCCGGGCTGTGCCGTCTTCTCGAAGGACTGCCGGCCGACGCCGAGGCCCTGCGTCCTGCGAAGTTGGCGCTGCCCTGCACGGCGGAGGAACTGGGCGCGCTCGAACCGGGAAAGGATCACAAGTTCGAGTTGGTGATCGAGAACCAGGGTCTGCTGCTGCTGAGCGGCTCGGCGATGACCGACTGCGAGTGGCTTGCTTTCGGCGAACAGCAGGGGAACGCTTCGACGAAGCTCTTTCAAACCCGCGACACCTACACTCTGTCGCTGCGCGTCGTGGGGAGCAAGCTGCATGCGGGGAAGCAGCCCCTGGAAGGCCAGATCGTCATCGACACCAACGGCGGACGCGAGATCGTCGCCGTGCGCGCGACCGTGCCCGCCCGTCCGTTTCCCAACGGGCAGGCGGGCAACGACGTTTTGGCCGGCGCCACCTCGCCGCGCGAGATCGCGGTTCGGGCGAAAGCACATCCCCAAGAAGCGGCCGTTCTGTTCGAACAGGGAGCGGTGAAAGCCTGGTACGAGAGCAACGGCTGGACGTATCCAATTCGCGGCACGCAAGCCAAAGGCAAGGGCGCCCTACAGCAGTTCTTCGAGGCGCTGGGATTGACGAAACCGCCCCGCCTCGAAATCAACGCCGAGCAGGTCGTTTGCGAGGGCCGAGTCGGGCATCGCCTGAAGGAAAAAGTGATCGTCCGCACCACCGAATCCAAGTTCGTCCATGCCGAGGCCCACAGTAACCAGGACTGGATCAAAGTCCTGCCGGCGCAGCCTCAAGGCAACAGCGTCACCCTCCCCTTACGCATCGAAATCCCGCCCCGGCCGGGCGAAACCCTCGAAGGGAGCGTGACCGTTCTCGGCAACGGTCAACAGCGCTTCGTCGTCCCGGTCAAGTTGACCATTGACGTCAAAACGGACGAGCAGGAAGCAGCGAGGGCGAAACTCGTCCGATTCCTGACGTGGAGCGCGGCGGGAAGCGTCGTGTTCCTCGCCCTCGTTATCGCCATCGCGGTGGTTATTCACCACCGAATCTCCCATTCGGTGAATACGCCCACCACTGAGATCGCACGTCAGCCGGACGAGCCGGAGCCAAACGTTGAAAGATGGTGGGACGAAATTCCCGGCACGAACCTCACGGCGTCCGTCAGGGAACTGAAGATTACCGCAGGGGAGAATCGGCCGATCTTCGAACGCATCGAAGGCAAGTCGGAAACGGGTCGCCGCGACGGGTACGAGCAACTGGCGGCGAAGCTTCCGGAGTTGGCGGGCAACCTCAAAACGAGAGAAGCGCTGGGCCGATTCGTCGCGGGCTGCTTCGTTTACGAGCCTTCCGAATTTAACATCACGCCCTTGCTGCGAGGTTTGGCCCAGCAGTTTCCGGCGGAGGACAGCCCGTTTCCGCCCGAGGACAAAGGGGAAGGGGTAGAGCGTACCGCTTTCTGGCTGCGGGTCGTTTCGGATGCCATCGCCCACAAAGACGCTCGCCCGGACAGGAGCCGAAGCCTGGTGAGCGAGCTGGGCAACGTCTTGGGATCGGCCCTCGATCCGGATGTTCCCGCGGAGGAATTCAAGGACCAGGCGGAGAAGGCGCTGGCGGAGCAGTGCTACCACAACCTGCTGCCGACGGCCGACAAGTCGATCGAACAAGCCTTGACCATTCGTGAAGCCCTTATCGCCAAGTTTCCCCTCCGCCTCGTGCCGGCGTTCCGCGATCAGGATGACGTGAAACTGCTCGCCAAAGGATTGTCCAAGGACAACAACTTGTGGCCGCGGTTGGAGCCGATTTTCAAAACGTGCCTGGAAAACAAGGGGATCAACCTCCGCAGGGAACTCATCGACCTCTATGACAAGGCCAACGCGGAACTGGCTCCGAAAATGGAAGTGGTCTTGTCCGGTCACTGGAAAATCGCGGGCAACAAAAAACTGACGCAGGCCGACAAGGCGGGAGCCATCCGCGCGCGAATTGCCGCCGAGGCCCGCGCCGCCAAGATTGCCCCCGCGGATCGGAAAAAACGATTGCAGGAACTGCTGGCCAAAAGTCCGTTGTCGGACGGCAAGCCAAAAGGGAAGCCTCGAACCGCCCCGTTGCTGGACAGCGTGCGCCTGGCCCATGCCTCAACGATGGCTTCCATTCTGTTCAACAAAGACGCCGAGAAGGACCGGTTTGATGAGCTGATCGTCCAAATCCCCGGCAGCGAGCAAGACAAGACGGCTGAGGGGAACAAGCCGGAGACGAAACCCCCGCCGTCTGGGGACAAGGAAATCATCGACCCGCCCGCCGGCCAAACAAAGACCACTACGGAGGAGTTCACGGGCGCGGAGCAGACCGACCCGCGCCGAGGGGCCTACCGTAAACCGTATTCGCTTTTCCTGAGAGCGGGAGAAACCTATGTCCTGTACATGCGAAGCAAAGCCCTGAAGCCCTATCTTCGCCTGGAAAACTCAGCCGGAGTTCGACTGGCGTACCATCGCGACGGCTACGACGAAAAAATTACCTTCATCCCTCCGGCGGACGGGGAATATCGCCTGGTCGCCTCCAGTTTGGATAAGATGGCCGTGGGGAGCTTCAAGTTGACTATTGAGCGAAAGCAGCCTCAACCGCAAGCTCCCTTCGGATTTCCAGGCTATCTCCCTCCACGCAATCCCTTCCGTGCTCCACGCTATCTCCCTCCAGGCTATCTCCCTCCCCGCAACCCCACTCCGAGCAAGCCAACGCCGAGCAAGCCAACGCCAGGCAAGCCCCCTGCGGACGCGACCGCGGACGAGCCGAAGGCGCCCGCGTTGAATGGGAGTGATCTTGCGGAACTTCGCAACAAGAAAAGCTCCGTCCGCATCGCGGCGTTCAAGAACCTGGCCCCCCGCCTGCCGAACGACCTATCGTATCGTCAGGCTCAACCAATAGCCGATTATTTGTTCCCGACCGAGTGGGACCTAAGCGATGCCGAACTGGAGTCCATCACGAGCCTCCTGCCTCCCTTGGCGGCGTGTCCGCATCTGCTTGAGGCGCTGGCGGACGCGATCGCCAACAGGGAAAAACTGTCCCAGACGATGACGGAGGCGATCGTCAGCGGGGTGCTCAATCTCAATCGAAAACTTCGATTTGAACGGGATGAAGATTGGCGGTCGGGGTGCCGCAAGCTGTTGCTGCAACACGCCGTGGATCTGGCCGGGAGCACCAGCAACGAAGCCGACCTGGCCGCCGAATCCCTCTGCTTTTGGTACAAGGTGCAGGCGCTGGCCTTTGGCCTGGACGACCAAGACTTCTCGGAGCAGACCCGACTCCCTCTGGTGCTGGAAGGCCTCATCAAGCATGTGGCCGCTGCGGCCGTGCAACAGAAGCTTGCCCCAGCGGAAAAGGCTTACCTGGAACAGATTGGCCGCCCCCTGGACGCGGTGGGGTATGCCGCCGAAAACGACCTGGAACAAACGGTCCTGCTTCAGCGTATCTGGATCAAGGTGTTGGTGCTCGCGTTACAGGAGCGGATCTCGACTGCGGCCAAGCAGAAGGTGATGGCCGTCCAGCTGGATTTGGACAAAAAAGACCGGGAGTCCGGCAATCTTCTTGATCAGCTACGCTCAGGCGAAGAGAATATCCTTCGGGTCTGGGCGCTCGCTCACGATCTCAAACCGCAATGATGCGGGAGGGAACCATGCGCCGGTGTCACTTCGTTATTGGGTTGGCGATCGGCTTGTTCTTCTCGACCTCGGTCGCCTCGGCGATCCTCATCGATACGGGCGCCGGCAAGGTCGGCGGGTTCGTGCTGATTGATGACGGCACGAACCTGAAGATCCGCATCCTCACGCCGGACGGCCAGGAAATCGAAAAGAACTTCGAGCGCGGCAAAATCCAGATCCTTCATGAACTCGATGTGAAGCTCCTTGAGGGACTTTCGCCGGACAACCCCAACGCGTATTTCGACTACGCGCAAGAGTTGGCTCGCCATAAGGCCGACCCGGAGGCCCGCGAAAGGGCGAAGGAACTGTACCTGATTGCCGCCAAACTCAGACCGAAAGAGCTCGGATCGAAGTCCCTGCTGAGCATGAGCGCCCTTGCCGAATCTGAGGCCGAAGCGCGCAAGTACCGAGCCATGGCGTACTTGCTCGACCCGGAGGCCGATGCCAAGAAGATCCTCACGGAGGAAGCCGGGAAGCCGGCTCCGTTGGCGCAAATCCCAGCCCGCGCCCTGGAAGACTTTCTCAACGCCTTGCGGCTGTATCGCGCGGGGAAGATCAAAGAGGCGGAGGAGACGGCCCAACACGACGGTGTGGACAAGCTCTTCAGCATAGCTCTCCCTGGCAAGTTCGACCGCAAGACGTTTCTTAAGTGGTGCAACGACGCCTACTGCCCCAAGTGCGAAAAAGATGGGACCGTGACTTGCCCCAACTGCGTCAAGGGAGCGGTTCTCAATAAGTCAGGGGGCTTCGTGAGGATTTGTCCCGATTGCAAAAAAGGGAGAAAAGTTTGTCCTTCCTGCGGCGGTACGCACGTCCGCGAGTTCATGCCCGACGAAGCTCCGCCCGTCGTCCTCCGGTGCGAGTTGTGGGCGCTGGAGAAGCAAGGCTGGAGAAACAATCCCGCCCGGAAGGGGGATGCGGACGCGAAAAGCTGGTCCGCCGTTGTCCAGTCGCGCCGGCTGAGTCCCGTATTGCCTTTGAGCCTCGAGACGATGATCGCGAGGTTTGACCCAAGCAAGTGCCTGTACCGAAATCGCAAGTGGGTGGCAAAAAAGGCCCCGTGATCTCAAACAAAGAAGGCAGCTGCGCGAAAGCAGCGTTGTCGGATACAGAGGCAGAGACCGAACCCGTTTTCCACGGCCCAGGAGTGAAAACCATGCTTGCCAATGTCACCTGCCCCAATTGTCAGCACAAGTATTGGCTACAAGAAGGGGAAATGGGCAGCCGACAAATCTGCCCCCACTGCCAGGCGCAGTTCTTCGCCGGCGCGTCCGTGGCGCAGGCCCGAGCGCCGGCGCCGGCCGCGGCGTCCGCAGCGTCAGCGGCGTCCGCAGCATCTCAGGGCGGCTACGCCAAGACGATGATCGGCGATGTGGCCCCTCCCATCAAGTACAACTGCCCGCGCTGCAAAGGACCGTTGGAAGCTGCGGCGAGCGAGGCGGGAACGAAGAAGAACTGTCCCAACTGCACGCAACGGCATCAAGTGCCAGTCGCGCCCAAGCCGGAGCCCGCGTCTGCGGCGCCGAACTTGAACAAGACGATGCTGGCCGGCGACGAGAGCGCGGTGCCGCCCAGACCGCCGATCAAGTACAATTGCCCCAGCTGCAAGAAGCCACTCGAAGCCCCCGCGGAGCAAGGCGGCACGAAGACGAACTGTCCCTCTTGCCAGCAGCGCTTGCAGATACCGGCGGCTCCTCCCCTCGCGCCCAACCGCAACAAAACGATGCTGGCCTCGGATGGGAGCACGGCAGCGGCGAACGCTGCTTTGCAAGGTGCCTATTCGGCCGAGGGCGTGCGCGGTGCAAGCTCCGCAGCCGCGGGTCCGGGGACTCCCCCTAGTCCCTGGGCGGCGCTGCTGACTCCGCGGAATGTGATCATCGGCATCGTCGTGCTGCTGCTGCTCGTCTATGTTGTTCCCGCGTTCGTCCGAGGCGGAAAAGACGTCGATAAGGAGGGCCTTGCCCAACGCCAGCTGGAGTTGGAGAAACTGAAAATGGAACTCGAGGCGAAGAAAGCGGAGATGGATCGGCAGGAGAAGGCGGCAGTGGAAACGCGCCGACAGATTGACGAGATGATGACCAAGCGCAGGGCGGATGACGACAGGCGTCGTGAAGAAGATCGACGAAAGCTACTCCAGGAGCAAGACGAGGATAGGAGAGCAGCACTCAAAAGGCAGCAAGACCAAGACCAGAAACAGCGGGAACAGGAAAGACAAGAGATGGAAAGGAAGAGCAAACAAATGCTGGAGGACGCCCAGCGAAAACTGGACGAGACGAAGCGCGCTTTGGAAACGTCGCAGAAGAAGGAGACGACCATCATCCAGCAACCGGCGCCCGTCATCCACTACCCACCCTACAGTCCGTACTATTATCGTCCCTGGTGGTGGTAAGGGGGCACGAACGGAATGAACCACTAGCTCAGAGCGCCGGCGACGGTTCGCACAGGTCCGTCGCCGGCGCTCCTGGTTTTTTGGCGTTTACTCACTCGCGGAGCGGCCGCCACCGCTGGATTGTGTCGTTCACACCGCATCGGGGTAGAGGACGACCGGCTCGGCCTGTCCCGGAACCTTGAGGACCAGTCCGCCGAGTGGATCGTTGACCATCACCACGCAGCCGGGTTGTCCGGCGGCGTGGCGCTGCAAGATCGCTTCCAGCGCTTGAACGACCGCCACGGTGGGCCGGTCCGCCGACACATCGTCGTAGGCAAGCGAACGCATTCGGTGCAACCGCTGTTCGCGTTCGCCGGCAGGGCCACCGAATTCCAGCTCGGCGACCTCCTCGAAGAAACGCCGCAATACTTCCACGCCGTAGCCGCGTTGGCTGCGCTCGCCCCACGGTTCCAAAAACCCGGCGTTGTAGTGGTGGTTCGGCGTGTATTTCATGGTGACAGGCGTCTGTCCCTCGACCGTGACCTCGACGCCGCGCTTGCGCTGATGGGCGTTCCACACGCCGTTGTCGAAGCGAAACTGCACTTCTTGTTCGACGTAGCCGGGGAAATTATCGGGCGTCACCCAGCTGCTGTGAATGTCGAAGGCGGCCTCGCGACCGTCGGGGTAGGCGTAGACCATTTGCAGCTGCACCGAGTCCCAGGTGGGACCGGCCGCCGGCCCGACGAGGCCGCGCTGTCCGGTGGCGGTGATACGAGCAAGACGCGCGCCGCCGGGCAGGGGAGGGCCGAAAGTGAAGTCGATGAGTTTGACGTAATGGACCGCGACATACGTCCCCGGATTTCGTCCGGTGATCCACTCGGCGAACTGCTGACCGCTGATTTGTTTCGGTTCCAGCAGGGAGCAGTATCCATTGTTGACATGCTGAAGCACACCATCAACGACGTGCGTCCTCAGTTTCTTGTGGTCGGGATCGGCGAGCTTGTGATAGACAACCTTGGCGAGAACACCTTGCCGGCGAGCGAGGGCGTCGAGTTCATCCAATTCCTGTAGCCGCAGCACCGAAGGCTTCTCGATGAGGACGTGCTTGCCGGCCTTGAGCGCGCGGCGGGCGGCGTCGAAATGGCGATCGTCCGGCGTCGCCACGCACACGGCATCGACTCCCTGAGCGAGCAGCTGCTCGATCGCGTCCGTTCCCTTACAGTTGACGAACGAACCGAGTCGATCGCCCGCGCTTAGGCGCAAGCGTTCGCCGCGAACGCCGGTTCGGCTGGCCAGCGCGGACAACTCCACGTCCACGACGCCGAAATCGCGGCGATACAACCCCTGTGCGTGCAGCTGCTCGAAGAGCGGCCGATACGTTTCCTCGAAGATCATTCCGAGTCCGACCATGCCGGCCCGGAGCCGATTGCGATTGAGGTTCACGGATGTTTGCATGGTGAATCATTGAACCGCTCCGGACGCCGGAATGCCAGGACGAAATCGAAAGAATATCCACTTCCCCAACAAGTCGTCTTCGCGCGCCGTTGCAAGCTATAGTTGGAACACTCCGATAATCGTTGCCCTAGGAGCCATGCGCAAGGCGAGCAAGATGAGTGTTTCCCCATCGCCCTCCGAATTCGCGCCGGTGCTGAGTATCGTCGTGCCGCTTTTGAATGAGGAGGCGGTGCTGGATGAAACCTATCATCGTCTGAAGGCACAGCTCGACAAACTGGGAGAGACTTACGAACTGGTGTTCGTTGACGACGGCAGCACCGACCGCTCCCGCGCTTTGTTGGCGGCGAAGGCGCTCGACGACCCGGCCGTCCGTGTGGTGGGTTTATCGCGCAACTTCGGTCACGAGATGGCGACCACGGCCGGCCTGCACTATGCCCGCGGCCAGGCGGCCATTGTCATGGATGCCGACCTGCAAGATCCGCCGGAACTGATCGAACAGTTCGTCGCGAAATGGCGCGAGGGCTACCAGGTCGTTTACGGCGTGCGCCAGGAACGCAAGGGCGAGAGCGTTCTGAAAAAAGCCACTTCATTTGTCTTTTATCGGCTCATGGGCCGCATCGCCGATGCGCCCATCCCAGCGGACACGGGCGATTTTCGCTTGATGGATCGGCGCGTGCTCGATGTGTATCGGCAGTTCCAGGAGGACCCGCGCTTCTTCCGGGGGTTGATCGGTTGGATCGGCTTCCGGCAAATCGGCGTTCCGTTCGTCCGTCGCCGCAGGGCAGGGGGGCAAACGAAATATGGCTATGGCCGGCTAATCAAATTGGCGTTCGACACCATCACGGCCTTTTCGACGCTGCCGGCACTGTGCATCACTCTGCTGGCGAGCGCCCTGGCCGGGTTGAGCCTGACCTTCATTCTCGCCGTTGTTCTGCTCCGCGCCTTTGGAGCGATCGCGCTTGAAAGCTGGATGTGGGCCGCGCTTGGTTTTCTGCTTCTGTGGAACATGCAATTTTTGGCCCTGGCCGTTCTAGGCGAGTACGTGGTGCGGACTCATCGTCACACGCAGGGCCGCCCCTTGTTCGTCGTGGATACGGTGATCGAGAACCTGGCGCCGGTCAGCGGTTATCGGATCGTGCCGAACGCCGAGAGCGAGGTGACACTGGCCTGTCAGCCAAGCGCGCTTTGCTCGGAATGAGCGGATCGCCCCTGACGAACGTGAGGACGCGCGAGATGCAGACACCCGTTTGCGCGGAAATCAATGAGGAGCCTCACCCGTCCAGTCCAGCACGTCCCACGACGAATTCCCCGACGGCCGCTTCCTTGTTCGTGCCTTCGCGCTGGTATCAGTTCAGCGGCGCGGACGTCGTGTTTGTCCTCGTTGCCCTGATTGTCTTTCACACGGCGCAGCAGGGGTTGCTCGACGATCCGGGTCTCGGCTGGCATTTGCGGAACATTGACGCCATGTTGGCGAAAGGGGGGTGGCTCACCGTCGATCCGTTTTCCGAACCGCGCGGGGGCCAGTCTCAGCCGTGGTTCAGCAATCAGTGGCTGGGTGAAATTCCGTTTTGGCTTGGCGAGCGCTGGGCCGGGTTGGAGGGCATCGCGGCGGTGGCATCTCTCCTCATCGCGTTCACGATGCGCTGCCTGTATCAAATGTTGCTCCGCGATGGATCGCCCTGGCCGGTAGCCACGTTTTGGATCTCGCAGGCCGCGATGGGTGTGTCTTGCTCGTGGGTCGCTCGGCCGAACCTGTTCACCGTGCTGTTCGTGCTGCTGACGGCGCGGGTATGCGTTTTGTTCCACGAGGGGCGATGCTCGCGACGACAGACGCTTTGGTTGCTGCCGCTCTTCGCGCTGTGGGCGAACATGCACGGAGGCTTCCTCGCAGGCTTCACGATTCTCGCCGCGACTTTGCTAATCGAATGTAGTTTGACTGTATTCGCTGTTTCTGCCGAGGGCAGACAAAACGCTCGCTCCCGCGCCGGCCACTTGACGCTGCTTCTGGGAGGCGCCTTCCTTGCCACGCTCCTCAATCCGTATGGGCCGTCGCTCTATCGCTGGGTCTTTCAACTCCTCGGCGAACCCTTTTTCATGGACTTGCACCAGGAATGGAAGTCCCCCGACTTCCACGGCAAGGGGGCGATTCGGTTTGAAGTGTTGATGCTCCTGTTCCCGCTGTTGCTGGCGTTGAGCAAGCGACGACCGCACCTCGTCGAACTCGGTCTTCCCGTGTTGTGGTTTCATTTCGCGCTGACCGGCTTCCGTTACGTCCCGTTGTGGGTCGTGGTCGCCGTCCCGCTGCTGGCGCGTGCCAGCCTGCAGGTTCCCTGGTTGCGACAACAAGCGCGTCGCCTCGTTCCAACAGAGGAGGGGAGGCGATCGTTCTTCGTTCCGCCGAGCTGCTCCCCCTGGCTGTTTAGCGTACTGGGTGCGCTGGCTCTTCTGGGATTGGCCCGCGCCGCGGAAGGACGCTTCGCCCGGCATCAACCCGAAATCATCCCCGCCAAGGCGCTCGACCGCTTCTTGCAGATTCAAACACAATGGAGCCGCCAACACGGCCGCCGTCCGGTCGTGTTCCACTCCTACGACTGGGGCGGCTACTTGACGTGGCACGCCGATGCGGGCTTTCGGAACTGGATCGACGACCGCAATGAAGTTCAAGGCAAGGAGTATATTGAGGACTATTTCGCGATCCTGCGAACCGACCCTGGATGGCGTGAGAAACTCGATCGCGCGGGGGTTCAACTGATCTGCATCCAGACCAACGCCCCGCTCACGTTTCGTCTGTCCGAGAGCCCGGACTGGCACGAACGTTATCGAGACGAATGGGCAGTGCTCTTTGAGCGCGTTGCGGCACCGGCAATCCCACCGGAGAACGCCTTTCACGCCTTCTCAGCGCAAATTCCCTCGCCTCTTGGCTTTGCGCATTGCTCCCCGCTGGCGTTCCCGCTCGATTCTCCAGCAAGATAATTAAACATAATGTTCATTATCGGACGTTATCTGTTCGCCCGCAAGGACAGTGAACTTACGTCCCAATGGCGATAACGTCCGATAAGATTTCTTATGTTTAATTACCGGCATCCAATCAGCCGTCCCAAGTCCCTTGGTCGCAAGCATTTACCCAGACCACCGACGCTTCCCGATGCTTCAAGGCCGGCTTGACCTGGATGAGCAGAGAGGCGATAGATCGTCGCGGTGAGGGACGCTGGCCGGTGTGGAGGCGGTATGGCAGGATGGGGCAAGAGCCGACTTTTTGAGGGAGGGTGGTTGCTGTTCTGGATCGCCGCCAGCTCGGTCTGGTGCGTGTCCGCGTCCACGCGCCTCGGCGCCACGTTCGATGAACCGACCTACATCACCCTCGGACTGGAGAGTTGGCGAACGGGTTCGTCCAAAAGCTTGCTCGATCTCGGCACCATGCCCCTGCCCCCTCACGTGCAGACGCTCCCGCTTCATCTCTGGGAGCGTTGGCGAGGTGAGCAATTTGACATCGCGCGAGATCTCCACCGGATGTTGCCGGCGGCGAGGCTGGGCACGCTGCTGTTCTGGTGGATTCTGCTGCTGTATGGTTGGCGGGCGGGCCGGCAGCTGGCCGGACCCTGGGGCGGGCGATTGGCCATCGTGTTTCTGGCCTGCGAGCCGAACTTGCTCGCCCATGCCGGACTGGCCACCACTGATGTCGCGGTCTCCGCATGTCTGCTCGCCCTGCTGTATCACTTCCGGGTCGGCCGGGGTGAACCGTGGCATCGGCGCGTCCTGGTTCCAGCCGCCTGGTTCGCCTTGGCGGTATTGACGAAGGCGTCCGGGCTGGTCTTCGGAGTCATCGGACTCTGCATGGTCGAGGTGCAGTATCAGTCCCAGACCATCTCCGAGTCGGGGCTGTGGCGACGATTCCGGGCTATGTCGGCCGCGCTGTTCGCGCGACCGTTTCGGCGCGATCTGGCTTCCATTTGCACGCTCGGATTGATCGCCGTCTTTTGTTATTGTGGGTCTGACTGGCTCCCCAGCCCTTCGTTCGTGAAATGGGCGCACCAATTGCCCGAGGGGCAGGTCCGATCCGCGATGGTGTGGTTCGCCGAGCATCTGTGCATCTTCAGCAACGCCGGCATGGCCCTGGTGCGACAATTCCGTCATAACGTCCAGGGACACGGCGTCTTCTTGCTCGACCAGGTCGAGAGACGAGCCATCTGGTATTACTTCCCGCTCGCCCTGAGCATCAAGTCTCCTCTCCCCTTGCTCGTCGCGCCTCTGATGCTCGCTGGGATTTGCCGTCGCGCCCTGTGGAACTGGGCTTTTGCGGCGGCGTTGGCACTTCTGGGTTTCAGCCTCGTCTGTCGAGTCCAGACCGGCATTCGGCTCATGCTCCCTTTGATCGCCCTGGCCGTTGTCGGATTGGCGGCGGCCTTGGTCATCGCCCGCGAACGATTGGCTCAGACACGATGGCGCCCGGTGTTGACAGCGAGTTGCGTTCTAAGCGGTGCCTGGCTGTTCGCCGCGTCGCTGATCGTTTGGCCCGAGGGGTTGTGTTACACCAATGAGCTGTGGGGAGGGACAGCCAACGGGTATCGCTGCCTCAGTGATTCCAATTACGATTGGGGGCAGGGACTGAAAGAACTGACGGCCTGGCAGCAAGAGCATCAGGTTGACGATCTCCATGTCCTTTACTACGGCACGGATTCCACGCTGAAACACTTGCCCATGAAGCCACTGAAGGTGGGAGCCTTGGATCTTGGACCGGATGATCTGCCGATGTCGGTCCAGGGAGGCACCTTGGCCGTGGGAACCTCGATTGTCTATGGCAGTGTCAGCGAGACATTTCCGGATTTGCGCATCTTGGCCCGGTCGCTGCGTCGTCTGACTCCCGTGGACCGAACGCCGACGTTCCTCATCTATCGCTTCCCGCCTCCCGACGCCCTCGCGGAGGTCGGTGGTGCCGAACCGTAGCGGCGATCACCTTGCCGATCCATTCATGTCCGAGCCGGACAAAAAGAAACCCATTTTGCGGAATTTCTGATAGCGGGACTCCAACAAGTCCTCGACCGTCAGCGAGCGAATCTCGCGGAGATAGCGGAGCAGGTAGGACTTCAAGGTATTCGCCATCTCGCGATGATCGCGGTGCGCGCCGCCGAGCGGCTCCGGGATGATGTCGTCGATGACGCCGAACCTCAGCAGATCGCGGGCCGTCAGCCGCAGCGCCTCGGCGGCGAGGGGCTTGGTCGTATCCGTGGCCACCTTCCACAAGATGCCGGCACAGCCCTCTGGACTGATTACCGAATAGTAACTGTGCTCCAGCATACTGACGCGGTCGCCGATGCCGATGCCCAGCGCGCCGCCCGATCCTCCTTCTCCAATGACCACGCAAACGATCGGCGTCTCTAGGCGCGACATTTCGAGGAGATTGATGGCAATGAGTTGGGCCTGGCCGCGCTCCTCGGCTCCGATGCCGGGGAAGGCGCCGGGGGTGTCGATCAGACAGACGATCGGCAGGCGGAACTTGGCGGCCAAACGCATGTTCTTCAGCGCCTTGCGATAGCCTTCGGGGTGAGCGCAGCCGTAGAAACATTCCGTACGTTCTTGCAGGGTATGGCCTTTTTGATGGCCGAGGACCATGACGCGGAAGTCGCCGAGGCGGGCGAAGCCGCAGCGCAGCGCCCGGTCGTCGCCGATGGCGCGGTCGCCGTGCAGTTCGACGAATTCCTCAAAAATCAGGCCGATGTAATCCATCGTCTGCGGTCGATCGGTGTGGCGCGAAACGAGGATCGTCTGCCAGGGTGTTAAGCTGCTGTAGATTTTCCGTTTGAGGCTAACGAGTTCCCGGCGGATGCGGCGGATCTCCTCACCGCTGACGACTTGGCCGTTGCTGCCGGATTCCAGCCGCTCCAGCAGATCCTCAAGGTCGTAGATGTCCGACTCGAACGGTAAACGATTGCGCTGCGGCATGGCAAGCTCCTCGGCTGTCACTCCGTCCAACAGCGACTTGGTGTGGAGTACAGGATACCGAAGAGGGGCCAGGGGGCCAACTGGACTTGCCGGCTTCCGCGAAACCATGCTATCGACGCATTTCATCGGCTCGTCCGCGACGGCCGACCGACGATCGTACCTCGGAGTCTGGTGATGGATGCTCCCTCCCTGTCCTGGCGGCCCCGGTTCGGACAATGGATCAAGACCCATCCGTATACGGCGGCGGCAGTCGTCCTGCTGGTGGTACTGTCCGTGGGATTCAGTCGCCGTCAGCAATCGGAATGGGAGCAGGTCTACGTCCGCGCCGCGGCCCATCTGTGGAAGGGCGAGGACATGTATCGCCGCGAGGAAGGATATCTCTATCCGCCCTTCATGGCCTGGACGGCCCTGCCCTTCCTCGCTCTGCCTTCGCCCCTGCCGCGCTTCGCCTGGCTGTCGGTCAATGTCGTGTGCCTCTTCGCCCTGCTGCGCTGGAGTTGGCGTCTGGCCGGAGGCGGTCGCCTGCAAGGCCCCGGCCTCTCAAACGGGGGCGAACACCTGGCCGTCTTGCTGGGATGTCTTTGCGGCGTGTTCTACATTCAGAACTGTCTGGCCCATCAGCAAACGGATGTCGTCATCGCGGCCGCCCTCGCCGGCGGATGTCTGTTGCTGGTGCGCGGACGACCCATCCTCGCCGCTACCTCGCTGGGCTTGGCCGCGGCGTGCAAGTGTACGGCCTTGCTCTGGGTGCCGTATCTGCTGTGGCGCGGACGCCCGCTGGCAGCGGCGTGGTTGCTGATCGTCGCGCTGGGACTCAACCTGCTGCCGGATCTCGTCCGCCCCGCGCCGGAAGGCAATCTCCGGCTGCAAATGTACGCCTCTCGGTTCCTCGAACCGTTGACGGCCGCGAATCACTACGTCGGAACGTGGGGCAGCGATCCCGCCTACAATCAGTCGCTTGCGGGGATGGGCCAGCGCTGGTGCACCACGTCGTGGACCTGGGAAGACAGCGATTGCACGATCGACCCACGTTCTCCCCTTCTCCGCCCGCAATGGCTGCGCGCGGCGGTTTACGGCGGTGAGATTGTCCTGCTTCTGGTGGTGCTGTGGACTTGCGGCCGGCCGTTTCGGCAAGGGAACGATCGAGCGCGGGAACGAGGTCCGGCGCTGGAGTGCGGCATCGTGTTGCTGCTGATGTTGCTGCTGTCTCCCATGTCCAGCAAGGCCCACTTCGGCACCCTCGTCGTTCCGGGATGTTGCCTGGCACGCGCCGTCGTCGCTTCACGCAGCCGGCTCTTGTGGGGCGTGTTGATCGGGGCCGTTGTGCTCGCCTTGCTCTCGAACAAGGATCCCCTCGGCGAACGACTGTATACGCTCAGTCTGTGGTATGGGGTTGTCACCTGGGAGACGCTGCTATTGCTGGCTGGATGCCTGCTGGCGATGCGGCGAGGACAAGCGGAGGTCCGCAGTCAACTCCCCTGCCCTCCCCTGGCCGGCGAGGCATCGAGTCGGGCAGCCTGAGAAGCGACTCACTCCGTTTTCGGTCCGTAGATGCGCATGCCGCGCATCGCCATGAGGACTTCGTGGAAATCGCGTGGACGGTCCTCTTTTTTCTTGGCCAACATGCGCAGGATCAATTCGGCGAACGGCTCGCTCACCTCCGGGTTGTACTGCCGGGGCGTGATCGGTTTCTCGATGATGTGCTTGTTCAGCAGTTCCTGGGAGCTGGCGGCGCGAAAAGGCGGCCGGCCGGTCATCACCTCATAGCACATCGCTCCAAAACTATAGACGTCGGCCCGGCCGTCGAGCGGTTGGCCGCGAATCTGTTCGGGCGACATGTAACTGCGCGTGCCTTGCGGCTTGCTCTTGCGCCAGAAGAACTTCGACCAACCTGTGGGAATGCGCTGGGCGATGGCAAAGTCGATGATCCGGACATCGCCGCTGCTGGCGACCAGGACATTGTCCGGCTTCACATCGCGATGGACCCAGCCCTTGGCGTTCATGAAGGCCAATCCCGTGGCCGCCTGCTTGAGGATGTCTTGCCCCTTCTCGCGCAGGAAATCGTGTTCCTTGCGCATGATGCGCAGCTTTAGACTACCGGCTGGGAAGTACTCCATGACGAAATGGGGGTTGCTGGCGCCGCGATCGACTTTGACGATGCGGATGATGTTGGGGTGGGCGAGTTGCTGTCCCACTTCCGCTTCGTGAAAGAGGAAGTGGCGGTGGAAGGAATCGCGGGCTTTCTCCGGCAACAGCAGCTTCATGGCGAAATGCCGCATGCTGTTCACCTCGACAACCTCCCAGACCTGACTGGCCTGGCCCGTGACAATGTGCCGCAGCAGGCGGTATCCACCTACCGTCTCCTCTGCCATGTGCGCCTCCCTCTTGGGCTATCGGCCATCGGCTTTCGGCTTTCGGCCGAACACAACGATGTTCGATGTAATGGGCCGATAGCCGATAGATTACCAGAACTCCTCGTAATGGAGGTTGCCTTTGATCTTCAAGTTCGGCTGGTCCGTCTGAAAGCCGCGTTTTTCCAGGATCTCGATGACGCCCGGCGGCTGCGGAAAAACGCGCGCGCCTGTCGCGCGATCTTTCGCCGGCACGCCGATCATGTTGGGATTGCCGCACAGAAATACGTGCGTGTGCTTCGGATCTAACGGCGCACCGAGCCGTTCCTCCAGCTGGCCGCTGGTAATCAGATCTTGAATGTATACCTTACAGTCCTTGCTCTCCGGTTCTCTCGTCGTCAGGGACAAATAGGTGTAGTTTGGATGGGCGCGCATCAACTCGGTGTGGATCGAGGCATAGCCCAGGTCGCGCCGATAGCGGACACAGCAGACGGATAAGATGCGTCCGGGGTGCGCGCGGCGCAGAAGTTCCCACAACATGTAATTATGCGGTGCCTCGCCGGTACCGGTGGCCAAAAAGAGGACGGTATCGTCCGGCCGAACCGGATCGAGCGTGAAATTGCCGGTGATTTTCTCGCCCAAGAACAACCGCTCGCCCTCTTTGAGCAGGAACAGCCGCGGCGTCAGGGCGGGCGGCAGCGGCTTACCACTTTCGCGCACCAGGACGATGTAAAATTCCAACCAGTCGGCGTCACGGCGGTCGAGGAGTCGTCCCTGGTCGTCGAGCACCGAGCAGCTTATGGAATAGGAACGGCGCGCCAGTTTGGTCAGGTCCGCTGGCAGCAGATTCTCCTCGGCGGTGCCCGGAAAGCGCGGCTCCCAGTAGCCGAGTCCGAGGGCGGCATACTGTCCCGGTTTGTGTGGATGGAGTTGGTAGTCGGGTCGCACGCGCATGATGAGCAGATCGCTGTGGACCTTGACCAGCCGGATCACGGTGGTGTTGTATTTCTGACGGCGAAGATCCGCGATCTGTTCGGGGGTCATGCTCGTCTCGATCCGCTGGGAAACAGCAACTCCGCCGGTGCTTCCCTGTCTGTCGGCCACAACTCTCCCGTGCCGGTCGGTGCGGGAGAGAAGGATGCTTCCACGGTTATTATAGACCGATTCGCCGAAATCGCTGAAGGGCTTTCCGGCGTTCCGGGCGCCCGAAACGCGTTCGCCCCGAGTGGCACAGATGCGACTCGGGGCGAACGTGTCTTTGCGGCGCAGGCACGGGCCGGAACGACTCAACTCAGTTTCTTGACCGATTCCTTGACCACCTGCACGCAGGCCCGCACGTCGTCGGAGGGATCCTTGGGATTGGCCTCGTACTCGATGCTGATCAAGCCGTGGAACTTCACCTCGCGCAGCGCCTGAAGGACGCCGGGCACGTCGAGGACGCCCTTGCCGAAGATCACGTCCTCGCCGCGCTTGTTGTCGTGGTCCTTGAGGTGGATGCCGAAATTGCGCGCGCCCATGAGCCGGATTTGCTGGGCCGGATCGAGCTTGTCGCCGAGCTGCGCGGCGCGGATGAGGTGGCCGGTATCCAGACACGTTCCGATGAGCGGATTGTGGTCCTTGACCGCCTTCAGGATGACTTCCGCGGAGTACCAGCGATGCTCTTTCTTTCCCTGCGGTCCATGTGGATGAATGCCGATGGCGATCTTGTATTCGTCACACAATTTATCGAGGCTGTCGAAGCTGTCCGGGTCGGGGTCGGCGCTGAACATTTGCAGCCCCATCGCCTTGCCGAACTCGAAGACCTTGCGATTGGCGTCGGTGTTTTTCGAGAAGCCCCGCACTCCCCAGGCCAGCGGCGTGATCTCGTATTCCTTGCAGAGTTTACGCAGCGCCTCGATCTGCTTCGGGGAACTTTCGAGCGGAGCGTGCTTCTCGTACAGCTCGACATAGTGCAGACCAAGCTCCTTCATCCGCTTGAGAGTCGGCTCCAAGTCGAACTCGCGGAAGGTGTAGCTTTGCGCTCCGAGCTTGAACCCGCCGAAGACATCGTCCTTCTTCTCCTCGGCCGGAAGGAGTTTCGGCATGCCGGATAAACCCAACGCGGCAGCGGCGCCGGCCTGGAGGAAGCGGCGGCGATCGAACATTCGACAATCCCCGATCATGGTGGTCTCCTGCGAAGAGGAACGGAGTCAAGGTGTCGAGTTTGGGTTATCACTCAACGGGGGGAGTGTCAAGAGAATGCAGAATTCAGAATTCAGAATGCAGAATGAAAGACAGGACCGGTCTTTCATTCTGCATTCTGAATTCTGAATTCTGCATTCAAAAAAAAGCCCCACGCCGGTTGGGCGTGCCGGCGTGGGGGAAGGAACCGAGGCGCGACGCTGGGCCGACGTTTACTTTTTGGCGACGAACAGTTTGTTGATTTCCTCGTCGCTCAGTTTGTCCTTGCCGTTGCTCTTGTCAATCACCAGGGCCGTCCCGTTGGGGGCGATCCAAACGAGGTGATTGCCGAGCTTGAAAACTTCCTTCAGTTTCGGCTCGCGTTCGAGCAATTTGAAGTAGGCGTCGCTCTGCGCCTTGACCACCAGGGAGGGCATCTTGGCGTCGAAGGCCTCGTCGATCCATACGCCGCCAACCTCCAGGCAATTTCGGCCGCAGACATTGCGGACGGCGGTCAGTTCCAGACGGCACTGATTGCGGAGGTTCTGCATCTGCACCGAGAGATCGACCCCCAGCTTGCCGGCCTGGACGCCGTCGATGGCCTTTCTGTCGAGGTAATAGCGAGCGCGATCGTAGGCCTCCTTTTTGGCGGCGGCTTCCGCAAGGGGCTTCGCTTCACCGCCCTTGCCCTCACCCTTGCGCAAATCCTTGTCGGCACGTACGCCGCGGTTGGTGGCGAGATCGCCGGGTTTGGCCTGGTTCAGCTTGGCATATTCGAGGACAGGCAAAGGAGTTCCCGCCGGTGTTGTGGGAGCAACCCCCGGAGGAAGCAACCCGGCCCCGCCGCCCATACCCATCATTCCGCCATTGAAGCTCACGTTCGGACGCCCCGGCTGCGCCCGGAAACGCGGATCGCGCACCACCGGCATGGGTCCGTCGGGCACCACGAGATAGCTGGTATACGGGGTCGTGATGCCGTACTTCTTCGCCAGCGTCACGACTTCGGTGACAAGTTCCTTTTTCTCGCCGTTGGCACGGATCTGATCGAGGAGGAAGCCGACTTTGCGCCGCGCCCACAGGTGTTCAACGAACTCACGCTCGTCACTGGTCTTGTCCGGGAAGGTCAGTTCGTAGACGAACTCCTTGCTCTCCATGCCGACCTGGCCCGACAACTTGATCGCCGCCGGACCCTTCCCCGAATAACGTCCGAGGACGACCAGTTGCCCGCCGTGGAAGAGATCGGGCAACTCCGGCGGATAGACCTCGCTG
>DATBGU010000360.1:0-7195 GCA_036557825.1 Gemmataceae bacterium | reverse complement strand
TTCCAGCGCTGGCCGCAGTCGCGGACGAAATCGAGCGTCTCTGGCATCTCCTTGCCGGTGTTGGCGAAGCAGGTGAGGACGTTGGCCGGCAGCTTGCCGCCATAGGCGTCGAGAACGTGCTTGAGGAGGTAGGCCGACGTGCGGCCGCCGCTGAAGGAGATCAGGGCGGGGCCTTCGATCAGATAGGGGTCAGTCATGGGGCGATTCCTTTCGCTTTTCGGTTTCGTACAGTTGGTAGGCCCGCCGGCGCGTTAGCTCCGGATCGGGCCAACCACCCTGCGCCGCCGCCTGCTCGACGAAGGCGATGAGGACGCAGTGGTGGAAAAGGTCGGTGAAGATGTCCGTGGTCATACCGCAAGCGTCCTGGCGACGAGGGCACGCCCACGGACGAAGGCTTCCGGCTCCTCCAGGTTGCGTACCATCGTCGGCTGGGTGTCCCACCACCAGATGCAGGCCATGAGGGCGTGCAGCAACTCGCGGGCCGTGGGTCCGCCCGTGATGCGGGCCAGCACCTCCTCGGCCGCTTGCCGCGTCTTGAAGTCGCCGATGCACTCCAGTCCCTGGCCGGGAATGTGGCCGTACAGGCTCCAGAATTGGGCCTCGCCGTCAGCAACCGGCTCGCAGGAGCGGTTGCCGTGTAGGTCGGTGAATTCGGCGACGCCGTGGATTTCGTAATCGTCAAAGGCTTTCATGGTTGGTCTCCTCCGTGGTTGGTTGTTTCAAGGGTCATGTGTACTTCACTCCTGTGCTGCTCGAAGGCGTGGGAGGCGTAGCACGAGATTCGCTCAGACGCTTCGCGGATGATGGCGACCATCAAGTCCATGTAGTCGGATTTTTCCGGGCCGCCGATCTCCTCGGCGACTTGCATGGCGGCCAGCACTTGCTCGAAGACCCTCCGGCCGGGATACGCCAGTTCCGACGCCTTGGCATTCTGCGCCAGGCCAAGGAGTTCCTCACCCCACGCGCGGCGCCGATCTTCGGCGGCGTCGAGACCGGCCTGAAAAGCCGCCTCCAGCGCTTGCTCGATACTCCAGACGGCCAGGTCGTGGAAATCGAGCCGGTCGGATTGGCGGCTGTCGAGCGTGTCGATGGACAGCTGCTTTTTCGCAATCTCCGCGAGAATCGCCTTAGTTGTTTCCATGTTCGCCTCCCTGTGTCTGTTTCTCGAAGATCATGCACACGTCATGCAGCCCCGGAATGAAGCTGCTCCGATACACCTTCTTGGAACTGCTGTTGCCGTGACTGAAGCGGATGATGTCGGTGCAATGCTGCCGCAAGCCGGCCCGCATGGCAAGCAGCTTCGTGTAGAACACCAGCGGGACGTAGCCCGCCTCGCGGTCGCTGTAATCGCCCATCAAGATCGCCAGTTTGCCGTCCGGGGTTAGCGAGCCGGCGCAGTTGTCGATCAGCAGGCGGTAACGCTCCAGGAAGGCCGGCAACGAGGGCGCGCGGGAGAGACAGCGCGGGTCTTCGGTGTACAGCTTCATCCGCCAGTAGGGCGGGTGGACCCAGCAGAAATCGAAGCACCGGCGGGGGAATTGCGAGCCATCGCAAGCGTCGGCGCCTTCGTGGAGATCGCTGGAGTAGCAGTAGATGCCCAACTCAGCACAGACATCGCGGCAGGTGCCACTGCCGGTCATGGGGTCGAGGACACTGAACGGTTTGAAGTAACGCAGCAGGTCTTTGATAAGATTGCCTCCGCAGTTGCCCGGATAGCTGCGGTCGCCGTAGTCGCCGGCCTCGGCGGAATGGTACAGGCTGGTCAGGTGGGGAACGGGACTGGCGTTGACCGGCGCCGCTGGTAGCTTGGCATAAACGGGCCTGGCCGGCTCTTCGGGCCGGACAGGTGCGACCCGCTGGATGCGGGCCGTGTAGAACGGATTCGTGGTCGATGTGTGCATAGAAACCTCCTTATGCGTTCGTGGTTGATGAGGGATTGGAACGGTGCAGATAGCCGCCGCAGGCTTGCCAGCTGTAATCGCGGACGTTCACGATGACGACCCCGGCGTTCCCGTGACCATACGCGGCCAGCTGCTCGCGTGACCTGTCGGTGCAGGGGAAGGCCCGAACCGCCCGCTCAATCGGCGGCGGGACGTTCCAGACTCCCAGCGACTGATTGCCGGCGATTTGGGTGTGGCATAGGCCGATGAACCGGGCACAGGAGTAGTCCACGTCGCCCTCGCGGCCGCGCATGAGTTGCTTGAGATCATTCAGCCAGGCCGGGACTTTGTCGCCGCACCAGTGCAGGTAGACCACGGGAGAGACGCGCTCGCCGTCGGTGAAGATGACTAAAGCTCGATTGCCCATCGTCGCCTCCTACCGGATCTCGCGGTTGAGGACAAGGACGGCGGCGTGGAGAGCAGCTGCCGATTGCAGGGTCTCCGTCAGCGGCATGATGGCCCCGACGGCGGCCAGGTGTTGCTTCTGTTCCAGGTCTTTGCAGGCGACGGTTACGTCCATCATCGCCTTGGCGATGAGGGAACGGAGTGCCCGGATGGTGGTGTCGATGGCCTCGACGTAGACGGTTTCGTGTTTCATAGGTGTAGTTCCTTTCGGTTGGGGGCGGCCCTGCGGAGGCCGCCCGGTTGATCTGTGGTTAGCTGTTGCTCTTGGGTTTGGTGAGGACGATCCGACCATCGAGCGGGATGCTGTGCAGCTGGACGGTGAAGCCGCCGTCGCGGTTGCACCAGGCGATGCCCACGCGATCCCAATAGCTGTCGCCGTCCTTGCCGTCGCGGACCTGGTAGGCGATCAGGCTGGGCTTGCGGTTCTTCCCGCCGGTATCGAGTGCTGGATTGTCTGACATGATCTTTCTCCTTCTTTGCATTTCCGGCCCCGAGGAGCGGGGCCTTACGGCACGCCGACCGAAGCAGCCCTAGACGGGAGCCTTGGCGACGGTCAAACGCCGGGTGAGAACGAAATGGCCGCTCCCTTGCGGCTGTTTCGCAACGGAAGCCGGTGCTTGACCGGCCCGGCGGCTGCTTCAGCCGTGCCGAGAGTAAGGCCGCGTGCGGGCTGGAAGCGAAGGGGGAGGAGAAAGGAGCGTCAGGACAGCATCGGTCCAGAGTTCGGCGTTGGCGAGCAGGGCTTGGGCGTCCGGACAGTCACCGGCTGTAAATGGCGGCTTCGGGAAAGACTCGGAGTTTGAGACACGGTAGCTGGCCCGCCAACTGCCGGCTACAATCCTGGGCATGGTGGAATCAGGAAAGGAGAAGCCCATGCCGCCTGCCCGGCCGTCCGACGAACCCGACCCCAAGGCGATCAATCGCTTGATGAAGGACTTCCAGGGTTCCGACAAGAAAGCCAGCAAGCGCGCCTTCGAGGCGCTTGTCAGGCTCGGCTCGCCCATTCGAGAGCTGCTCGCCTCACCCCAGTGCGATCCGTGGGATGGTTCGTATAGCTACGATGATATGGCGGCAGCCATTCATGAAGCGGGTTCGTCCGATGCTAACGTGCTCGCTGGTCTGGCGCAGGCTGTGGTCGGACCAGGCGGCTCTATTCGGCTAGCGGCCATCCAGGTTTGCAAACGAATCAGCCCACCTCACGCCGTAGTGCTGGATGCACTGGCCAAAGCACTTGGCGACCGGCGTGAGAATATTCGCGCTGAGGCCGCTCGCGCCTTGGGCGAACTACGGGTCGCCGCACCGTCTGTCCTGAAAGGTCTGGCTGCCGCTCTACGAGATTCAGACCCTCACGTCGTTTTTGAAGCAGTCAAAGCCCTGGGCGACATCGGCGCACCCTCTCCAAACGTGATAGCGGGCTTGGTAAATTTCCTGAGCAATGCTAATTCGTTGTTTTGCGGGTGGGCCATTTTCGCCCTGCAGAGCATAGGGTCATTTAACCAGTCGGTGCATGATGCAGTTCGTCAGGTTGCAACCAGCACCTTTTCATTCCCCGGAAAACCGCCAAGTGGGTACGGTGACGATTACGATTACTGGTGGGAGAGCTATCACAATGCCGAGCGGCACCATAAAGAGAACCGACAGCTTGCCGTGGAACTTCTGAGTCGGATTCCGGTGGAACCAATGGTACAGGAGGCTATGGCATCGACGACGCAGCAACCCATTCTCAGCGCGGAGGACCAACGAATCCTCACCTGGTTCAAAGATGTGGACCTGACGGTCTATCTGACACCGCTCCAGCTCTTTTGGTGCATTGCGCAAGTGGATCGTGCTGCTATCGAGTCGGAAGATCGGGCCATCGGGTATAGCAAGCTTCAAGCGACGCTGGAGCAGCTTCAACCGACCTACGCCGCAATCCGACTGCCGACGAGCAACGGCTACATCCGCGAGGGCTGTCTCGAAGTGGTTCACGTTCTGTTGGACAAGGAGCCGTTCTTCTCCAATGCCTGGTCGGACGAAGAGCGTGAGCTGACGTTTCGGGCCACGCATATGCGGGGAAAGCGTCGCGAGAGCCGGTGGACGCGGAGAGCACGCAAGGCATTCCATTATGTGGATCGGTTCCTCTCCATCATGAAGTGTCTGCCAAAGATGACCGTTACGGACGGATAAGATGCAAGCGGGCGCATCCATGCTCCAAGGCCAACCGCAGGGTAGTGACTTTGCAGCCGTAGACTTCCCGAGTGGCGCTCTCTCGATGAAGCGGTTACGCCCGATCTTCCCTGAATGGTTCGATGAAGGGTTGCTGCTTACGGACGGTTACGGCGGCTACTCCTTTCCCCTCGATCACGAGTAACCCGTTCGCCTGGTGCGCTTGAGCGACCTCCTTTCGGCCGAACGGACCGTGGCTGATTACGCCTTGTACAACGCCCTCGACTCCTAACCGAGCGAAACCCTGGACGAAGAGCGCCGCCGGTGCGCCGACGAAGTCAGAAGGAAGCTGTGGCAAATCTACCTCGATTTCAAACGGGCCGACAGCCCTGAATCGGCCCGGCGGCTGATCCGACAAGTCGAGGAGCAGGGAGCAAAGCAAGGCAAGCGGATCAATAGCCGCGCCCGCTAGCGCCCCGATGGCGCGCGCAGCGCACAATCGACCGCACGAGATAATAGAGGCAGGCGGGGGGAGAACCCCGCCCAATTGCTCATGCGAGGGTACGCGGGCTTGCCCCCAGGCGACCGCCGAGGGCGGATCGCCCGAATCGCCATAGAGGAGAACGCTGGTGCCACAACCGACTTTGAAAACGCTTGCGTTCATCAAGGCCGATCCAAACCGGCCCCGGAAGCATTCTGCGCAAGCCGACCTTCTCGCGCTGGGGGCGTCGATGAAGAGGCTCGGCCAGCTCCAGCGGATCGTGCGCGCGGCGCACAATCGACGGTCACGAGATAATAGAGGCAGATGGGGCGACGGCCCTGAGCTGACGCACCCCAGCACCGTGCGGTGCGCCTCGCATTCCTGATTCGACCAGCGGCAAAGCCACCTCCAGCGGCTTTCGTTGCGGTCTTCCTGCCACGGCAACCCTTCGGCGTCGTGGCCCTCCCGACAAGGAGATAACAATGTCACGCGGTCGTACCCGCGCCCGGCGTCGCCGCGCGCACATCGAGAAAGTTCGCGCCGAGTTCGAGCAAACGCGGAGCAATCCCGAAGCCTTCGAGCAGCTCTTGCGGCGGCTCGCGGCCTCCGACCAGAGCGTCTGGGCCATCGCCCGGTCTGTCGGCACAGAGAAGCCCCTAGACGATGCCGAAATGGCGATGGTGGCTCAGATCGTGGCTCCGCACCTGGCCGGGATGACCCCCGGCTCCATCTACCGCCGCCACCAACTGGCGTCGTAAGTATGTGTGCTGGGCCAGTCACAAGTCGCCAGTCTCACAGCCACCCTTTGAGACTGGATAACCAGCAATTGTCACCGGCGAGCAACCTGTCTCCAGTCTCCGTCTCACGGCCCGGAACTGAGACGAAAAAAACGAATCGTGAGGTTGAACACCATGAGCGAAGCGATGCGGCCTTCCGACCGGGAGGCACTGGCCAGCCTCGACAAGAAACTGCACCTGGTCCGCGATCACGTCACGGCCGTGACCAGGGGCTACAAGACCGGCTATTACCTGTATGGGACCGGCGGTGTCGGCAAGTCCCACACCGTCTTGCGGCACCTGGAAAGTTCCGACGTGCCCCACCAGCTGTACAACTCACGCATGACCGCCAAGGGCTTGTTCCAGACCTTGCACCATGCCCCCGATGCCATCCACGTCCTGGAAGACATGGAACGGTTGACTAAAGACCCCGACGCGCAGGGTGTCCTTCGCTCGGCGCTGTGGGCGCAGCCGGGACACGACCGGACCGTCACCTGGACCACGGCCACGGGCGGACCCCTGCGGTTTATTTTCCGCGGCGGCCTGATCCTGATTAGCAACCGGCCACTGGCCGACCTGCCCGAACTGCGGGCCTTGGCCACTCGAATCGAGGTTCATCGGCTCGATGTCACCGATGCTGAGTTGACGGCTCTGATGCGTGACCTGGCTGCGAAAGGATACCGGGTGCAGGACAAGCTGGTCATCACGCCGGAGGAGTGCTTGAAGGTTACGGAGTATCTGCTGAAGGAATGCCGCGCGGCCGGCTGCCCGCTTGACCTGCGCTTGCAGCAGAAGGCGTTTCAGACCTACCTCCAGTTCGCCGCCGACTGTTCCGTCTCGCATTGGGAGGATTTGATTGCCGCCAGCGTCCGCGAGGCAACCTGCCACTTCCGCCACGAAGTCAACACCAACTCGCCGGAAGCCAAGAAGGCCAAACGTCGCAACGTCGTCCGCGAGATCATCGGCAACGTCGCCGACGCCAAGGAACAGGAACGGGCCTACATGGACAAGACCGGCGCCTCGCGGGCGGATTTCTACCGCCGCAAACGCGAGGTCGAGAGCGGCGAGTTCGACGAAGTGGACGCCGCGTAGCCGCGCGTCTTTGGGCCAGTAGTCGCTCTGTCGCCCGTGGTTCCGATCTGGGACCACGGGACCGTCATACCCCATCGTTTCCTGCCTCGGTCATGGCGCGTGTGGAACGTGCCAATGGCCAGGCTCCGTTTCGAGAGGAGGTCATCATGCCTCAGCTTGTGAAGAAATCCGTGGAAAAACGCCGCGCCCGCTTCCTGAAGACCCGGCCGCAGGTTCGCAAAACCTTTCCGCCCGAAGCGGACTTGCGCTCGCTGGCCCGCTCGGTAATGAAGCAGCAGATGCACCCACTCATCATCCTGCCCGATGACACGGTCCTCGACGGGGAGTGTCGCCTGCGCGGTCTGATGCTGGAGAAC
>DATBGU010000359.1:0-83432 GCA_036557825.1 Gemmataceae bacterium | reverse complement strand
CCGAGTTCCCCTGCCAGGGCGACGGCGCGATCGATCAACAGCCGCGCTGTCCCTTCGTCGTCCGCCAGGACGCCGCCGTAATTGAGGTAAGGCAGACTCACCAGGAAACGGCCGAAAAGCAGGCCGTGAACGTGAGCCAGCGGCAACAGGCCGCGCGTCTTCCCTTCTTCCACCACCTCCAGACAGTATCCATCGTGCCCCAGCCCGCGTTCCAGCACGGTGAGCCAGGCCGGGTGCCGGCTGAGCGGCATCTGTTCCCGAGCGGAGACATACCCCTCCAGGAAGGGCAGGCGGCGTTCGAGATCCTGGCGGGTGCGGACCTCGACCGCGAGGGCGGATCGTTTGGACGGAGGAGCGAGCATGGTGTGGTTCTCAAAGGGTGAGGAAGAGATGGCGCTTTGTTAGGCCCGCGTCCGTTGCGTCTTCTGCCATTCCCATTGCCGGGCCAGTCCCTCGGCGAGCGTGACCTGTGGCTCCCAGCCGAAATGGTCGCGCAGCTTCGTCGTGTCGGCCATGGTGTAGCGCTGATCGCCGGGGCGGGGCGGCTCTTGCTGAACGCGCACCGGCCGGCCGGCCAATGCTTCCAACTGGCGCAGGATGTCCCAAACCGAGGCCGTCTCACCGCCGCCGACGTTGTAGATCTCGCCCGGCCGGCCCTCGACCGCCGCCAGAGTGGCCTGCACACAGTCGTTGACGTAGGTATTGCCGCGCACCTGCCGGCCGTCGCCGTAGACCACCACCGGTTCGTCCTGGAGCAAGGCCTGGATGAAGCGGTTGTAGCCCATGTCCGGCCGCTGCCGCGGGCCGTACACCGAGAAGTAACGCAGCGTGACGATCTGGATGCCGAACGCCTCACTGTAGGCCCGGCAGAGGTTCTCACCGGCCAACTTCGTCACCCCGTAGGGCGAGGCGGGTTTCGTCGGCAAACTCTCGTCGCCGGAACTGAATCGGCCATAGACCGACGAGGTCGAGGCATAGAGGAACCGCCGCAGCGATCCGCCGCGACGCCGAAGAGAGTCGAGCAGCCGCTCCGTGGCCTGCACGTTGCAAGTCCAGTACAGGTCCAGGTCGGTCCAGCTGCGCACCAGGCCGGGCATGGCAGCCAGGTGAAACACCACTTCGACGCCGTCCAGCGCGTCGTCCAGCGGGTCGGTGCGCAGGTCGAGAGTCTGAAAGCGGCAACGAGGGTGCGCCGAGAACGCGAGGAGGTTGCGTTCCTTGAGCGTCCGCGGGTAGTACGGGACGAAACAGTCCAGAGCGATGACTTGATCGCCGCGACGCAACAATTCTTCGCATAGGTGCGAACCGATGAAGCCGGCCGCGCCGGTGACTGCACACTTCATGAGCACACTCCCTGGAGAAGCTGGTTCAGATAGTTGTCCTGTGCCGCATCCCGCGTGGGCCTAGGCGTGCTTGTCGCGGCCGATGCGAATGGTTCGGACAGGGGGATCTGGTCGTGCGAAGCGGAGCGCTGATCGCGTTCCATGAGGGAGCGGTAAATTCCTTCGACGCGGCGTGTGCGCGCGGCAAAACTAAATTCGGTCATCACACGCGCCCTGGCCGCTTTGCGAAGTCGATCTCTCAGGGCCGGGTCATTGACCAAGGCCCGGATGCTGTCGGCCAATCTCTTCGGGTCGCGAGGCGGAACCAGCAGCGCCTCGCGATCGTGTGTAGCCGCCTCGCTTACCCCATCGACGTCCGTGGCGACGATAGGAACCTCCATCGCCATGGCCTCCAAAACAGTGTTCGGGAGCCCTTCGCGAGTTGACGAAAGCACGTAGACATCCATTAAGTCATAAATGGGTCGAATATCATGGAAGTGGCCGAGGAATCGGACACGGTCGGCGAGCCCCATCGACTGGACCTGTCTGGTTAGGGCATCTTCCAGAGGCCCGTTTCCAGCGACAATGAAGTAAAGATCCTGGCGCTCACGGAGCAGAATCTTGGCCGCTTCAAAGAAATTCGGATAATCCTTTTCCGCGTTCAGCCGGCCCACCGCGCCGATGATCGTGGAGCCGGCGGGGAGTGCAAGTCGGTCTCGAAGCGCCGAACCTCGTTCTTTCGCCGCCTGAAAGAATTGGGAGTCGATCGCGTTCCTGATGCAGGTAACTTTCCCCCGATTGGTACCGTAACCCTCGACGGTCTTCCGCATGGAGTCGGCGACTACCAAAACTTGGTCAAAGTAGCGGAGCAACCTCAAATCGAGCTGGTCGTAGAGATACCGAACTCTCCAGTTTTGCGCGGACCAAAAGTGACGGAAAGTAGCCAGCGGTCCATGCACGGTAGCAATCAGCTTCATCTTGTGGTAGCGAGATAGGATGAGACCGTACAGGTCTGACTTGTAACAGTGGCAGCTAAGAACATCAATCTTTCTTTCTCGCAACACATGTAAAAGCGCTTTCAAGGCGCTGATGTCAAACTTGTGGCGCTCATTGATGGTGATGAAATGCGGGATACCAAGTTTGCTGGCGCGTTCGTGAAGGTCGAACGCTTCATCGTCCTGGCTTTTCAGATACGCGATGTGCACGGAGACTGCGGCCGGATCCGCCTCCTGGGCGGAAAAGAGGATCGTCTTCTCGGGTCCGCCCCCGCTGCCTCGGCAACTCCTCAGGTGGAGTACGTTGATGGGTCTAGGGGTATTCAAGGAATTACTCCGTTGTTGGAAGAATCAGCCTGGTGAGGGACATAACCAAGGAAGGCAAGCCAGCGGACGGTTCGACGAACCCCTTCCTCAAAGCGGACAGGCGGAATGAAATCAAAACGACGTCCGAACTTTATGGTTGGCAGTTTGTGCTTGGTCCGCTGGAGAGACCAGACCTCGCGATCGATGATCGGCTTCGTCGCATATCCCGGCGCGGTCCCCTCATAATTGTAAGGCCCGGCGAGGAATGCCTTGATCCTTGCCTTGGCGCGGTCCGGCAGTCTCGCCTTCAATCGGTCGGAGAGACCACTGATGAGCGGCAATGACCTGACGCGGTCAACCATCGCCCGAGCCGCCCAGGGGAAGCGATCGCCCGATACGTTTGGGAGTTTATCAATGTCGCACCCAACATAAGGAGCGAACGTGGCATAAAAATCGCGCCAAGTGACCGTTTCATGGTCGGAGACGTTGTAGAACCCAGTGATATCCGCCGGATGATTGTGGCAAGCTTGGATGCCGTCGATCAGATTGTCGATATAGATCGAGTTGAAGATTCCCCTCCCACCATCGACCAGGCAGGCAGTCTTGTCGAGAAGCGCCTTGACGAACGCCAGCGTATGGGGCGAGCGCGGGCCCCAAACGACCCCAGGGCGAAGGACAGCAACTTGAAGGGAGGGCTTGGAAATCTGTTGCCTCAGCCAGACTTCCGACGCCGCTTTCGACCTCGCGTAGGGCATCCAGTGCCGGGAGTCGGGGGGAGAGTCGTCGTTAACCTCTGGAGACAGCACCTCTCCGTAAACTACCGCCGAGCTTAGGTGAATGAGTCGATCAACACCCCCCGCGACGCAGGCATTGAAGATAGCTTGCGTTGTTTGCAGGATGTCTGCTGGGGCGCCGGTGGTGAGGTTGATGACGGTGGACGATCCCCGGATGACCGGCAACAGCGACGCCGGATCTTGTGCATTCGCCACATGCATCGCGATCGCCGGACCGAAGCGGGACAGGCTCGCGAAGCTTCGGTAGGCCCGGACGATCGCGCGGATGTCGGTGGCCCCGCCAAGAACTAGCGACTCGACAAGACAGGTGCCGACAAAGCCGCCCGCTCCGATGATTGAGATCGGTCCCATTGCTCCCTTGTCCAATGTAGAGTTTGGTTTGCTTTTCGCTGCGCGGAGTTCAACCAGGAGATGTCAAGCGGCCGCGCATGGCGCAACGCCGTCTCTAGGATACCGACGCAGGATTTCCCCGCTTCTCCACCCACCGCGGGCTCTTCACCCCACCGGATCGCCCGCGCGACCTGTATCAGTTGGCAGTACAGGCTCTGAGTGTAGAGTCGGGGAATCGTGGCGTGGTTGCTGGGCTGATTCATGTCCACGCGATATTGATAGGCCCCCTTGACCTCCTGGAACCCTATTTTCGTTTTGATCGCTAGCTTATCCAGTTGGTCAACTCGAAGTATGGCTTCACCCTCTGAGCCGACCACGTGTAACTCGTTTTTCAGCGGTGAATCCCAGGATAGCTGCATCGTCCCGACACAAACCGGGGTCTTGAGTTCCATGAACACGTTCGACTCGACTCCTTCGAGAGCGTCGTCCGCATAGGACAATACTGTGGGAGCGCCGAAGACCCAGGTCAAATAATCGATTGCATGGGATCCGATGTCAAAGAGGAGTCCCGCTCCCCCTTCTTTTCGTTTACAAAAGCCTGCCGGGGTCTTTACGTCCCAATCAAAGAGCTTGCCTTCTCGATAGCAAAAGGATTGTATCTCACCGATTTCTTGGCGAACGATCCATTCTCTTAGCTGTGCGAATGCGGGAAAGAATCGACGGATCATTCCAATGGCTAATACGCGGCCTTTCTCTCGCGCGGCAGCGATCATCTTCGCGCAGAGGGCTTCCGTTGTCGCCATTGGCTTTTCACAGAGCACATGGTTGTCATATGCCAGAGCGAGGAGGGTATGATCGGCGTGGAGTTGGGCGGGGCTGAGGACGAGAACGAGACCGGGGTTGCTCGTCTTTAGGGTTTGTTCCAGGTCGTCGTGAACGGCTGCGCGTGGGAAGGACGACGCCAGCGCTTCCGCGTTAGGCAGATGGCGATCTACCAGCCTGGTGACGCAAACGATCCCCTGTCGTTCTAGCTCGCGCAACGGCCCACGATAGAGTCTCTGGGCGACCGCGCCACATCCTACGACAATTGTATTAATCGTCATCAGTGAACCCCGTTGAGGGCCAGTTGCGGCTCGTGGACGGATCGAGAACCCAGCACCCAGCGCTCGAACCAGCGCGCCTTCTCTTCCCACGTCTCGCCGCTCAGGCGCTCACGCGCCGCTCGTTGCTCTCCGGGCAACCCCTCCTCAATCCGCGCCAAGACCGCCTGAGCGAACGATCCCGGCGTATCCACCAGATCGAGGCAGTCCGACCAGCAGCGCGTGGAGGGCAGGTCGCGGACCACGACGGGTTTGCCGGTGGCGAGATACTCCTTCAGCTTGAGCGGCTGCATGGCTCGCGTCACCGGCAGGTCGGCGTAGGGCATGATGAGGACGGCGGCCTCGCGTGCCAGTTCGGGGAGTTGGGTGAACGGCAGCGCGCCGAGATGTACGACGCGCGGCAGTTCGATCAGGTCCAGATCGGGGTCCGCCGAGGGGCCGGCCAGGACGATGGTGCCCCCGGTCATCGCGCCCGCCAATGCCCGCACGAAGCCAATGTCCATCCGCCGGTCCACGACTCCCCAGAAGATGACCAACGGTCTCTCCAGACCGTCGAGCGAAGGGAGCGACGCACCCACCGGCGGCTCTCTCCAGAAGTCGAGATCGACGCCGTGCGTCAGCAGGTGAGCGTCTCTCCCCATCCGGGACAGCTTTTCTTGCAATGTCGAACTGACGGCGATCAGCGTGTCGGCCTTGCGCACCAGATCCTCTTCCATTCGCCGCAAGGTCTGCCCGTCCAGACCGGGCCATTCGCCGAAATCGTCCACGCAATAGTAGACCCAGCGACGAACCGGTAACACGCCGACCAGGTCGGCGACGACGGGGAGCGTGGTCACGGCCACCGGCGGCGCGGGCAACTCCTTGATGCGGTTCGTAAGCTGGCGAACCAGCAGTCCGCGGTTCAGCCGGCGGCCGAACGAGGAGCTGAACGATGGCCACATCCGCGGGTTGACAACCCGCAGGTTGGCGGGCAGCGGGTCGGCGGCGCGAGGGGCCGAGAGCCAGTGCCGTAACTTCTCGACCCCTCGCCGTAGAGTCGCCCAATCGAAGCGCGGCTTGCGCGTGCCGATCGTGTTGACCCACAGGATCGGATAATGATCCAGCAGTCGGTCGCCCAGGTGCTGGCAGCTGGACGGATGCCGCCCCCAATCGTCGGCGAACATCAGAAGCGGCGGGGCGTCAAGCAAGGAGCATCTCCCGGTACAGATTCAGGTACGCTTCGTGCATCTGTTCTTCGCAGAAGATCTGGGTGGCTCGTCGGCGCGCCCGTCGCACGATCTCCTCGCGCAGTTCCGGGTCGCCAGTCAGGCGCAGCACGTGCCCGGCCAACGCGGCCTCGTCGCCGGCCGGCGCCAGCAAGCCAGTCTGGGCGTCTTCGACGACTTCCGGCACGCCGCCGACGTTGGTGGATACCACCGGCACTCCGGCGGCCATCGCTTCGATCAGCGTCAGCGGGATGCCCTCGCTGATGCTCGTCAGGAGGAACACATCCGCAGCCGCTAGCAGACGAGCCACGTCGGAGCGCAGACCCAGCAGGCGGACGTGGGCGGACAGATCCAGTCTTTGGATCTGCTCCTGGATGGCGCCGCGTTCCGGTCCCTCGCCGACCAGGACCAGCTGAGCGTTGGAGCGGGCCTTGCGAACGTGGCTCAGGGTGCGGAGGCCCGTGGCGTGGTCCTTCAAGTAATCGAGGCGGGCGACCTGAAGAAGAATCAAGTCGTCCGCGCCGACGCCGATTTCCCGGCGAACGGCCGACCGATCGGGTCGGCCGTTGGAGAACGGCGTCAGGTTGATGCCGTTGTAGATAACGCCGACGCGGTGAGTGGGGATGCCTTCGTTGTGGACCAGCGCTTGCCGGACCGACTCGCCCACGCCGACGACTCGGTCCCGCGCTTCGAGCAGCAGCCGATTCACGAACATCCGCTTGCGTCGGGGATAGTCGGGATGATGCCGGCCGTGCTCGGTGAAGAGCAGCGGCGGGCGGCGATACAGCCGGCGGGCCGCCAGCGCGTAGAAGAACGGCGTGTACTGGTGGGCATGCACCAGATCCACGCGCTCTTGCCGCAGGAAGCGAGCCAACCGCCAGGGGCACTTCCAGTCGAGCCCGGATCGGCGCTTGAGCACCTGGACGGTGAATCCCTCGTCGCGGAGTTCCTGGCCGAGCGTTCCCAGCGCATCCAGGCAAGCGAACACGAAGCGGTGATCGCGGCCAAGCTGTCTGGCCAGGCGCGCGGCCAGCACCTCGGCGCCGCCGACCTGGAGAGTGTGCAGCACCTGGCAAATCGTGAGAGGGCGCTGAGCGACGGATACCCTGGCAATCACTCGCGTCTGTTCCCCTTTCCGCTTGGCGCGCACTCCGTGCCCGTGGGTTGCGCCCGTGGTCTTCGTGGAAGGCGAATCAAGTCGAAATTCGATGTACGCAAACAATGCGCCGTGCGCGTCCGTTGCTTCCACGGACGTGGCGGCGGATCAGCGCAAATATCTTAGGTCATTTGCTTTACAGCAACGAAGAGTTGTTAGGGGGAAGGGAGTTCGCGCGCAAACCTGTCCGATGGTGTAAACGGGTGTTTGCAAGTCGATATGCGGTTCGTCAATTTCAAGGTACAGGAGACATCGATTGGGCCGGATCGGAGAGGCAGACCAGGCGGTGAGCCGCGACGGTTCGGGAGCGGATGAATTTGGGGAGTCCCAACCGCTCCCGATCCGTTGCAATTCGGCTTGGCTCCTAGCGGAAAGGCGGAGCCTACTTGCCTCCCTCGGCGAGCTTGAACACGTGAATCAGAGGACCGGGATCGAAGCGTGTCTGGGCCGCTCCCCTCTGCGAGACGAATAAGCGCCCCGTCGTAGGGTCGAAGGCCACCCCGCCAATGTGCTTGCCGCCCTCGTCAATTGGAAACGTGAGGCGCCACACGTCGTACGGTTTGATTTCCCAGGGCTTTTTGGTTTTCTTTTTAACGGCGAGCAGATCCAGTACATCATAAGCCCAGACCTGATATTGATACTTGCCGTTTCGGGAATGGTAGCCTTTGCTCGTCCGGTTGCCGTCGCGGAAGGTGTCGGCCTCTCCGTAGCCGATTTCGTCCGTGCCGTGCGAGCCGAAGAAAAGCACCGAACGACTTCCGGGGACGAAGAAAACCCCGTTGATTTCGGTTGTCCCGTTGAAATACGGGTTCTTTTCCCCCATCGGCCCGAGGGGGTGCTTCAACGGGTAGTAGACGTAAGGCGTTAGCGGTGCAGGGGCCGAACCGAGCTTTCCGGGGTCGAATCCGAAGGCGGCTGGTCCGGAGGAAGTCCGGCCGATGATGCACAGAGCCGCCTGGCCAGTGACGTATCGCGCTCCCAACTCGTCTTTCCACTCGTCCGGGACGGGTGCCATGTAGCCGCCGACAAACCCGCCTCCGAGGTCGCCGACCTGGAAAAGCCCTTCGACTTTCGCCGAAGACAGGTTCAGCGAATCGAGCCGGAAATGGGACTTCACCGCTTTGCCCGCCGCATCGTAGAAGACGTAGGCCGTCCCGATCAGTTGCTCATCGACGACCAGCAACCCACCGATTTTAACATTCCCTTCCAGGGAGAAATTTGGAACCCGCGGCAGTATCCGCACGAACGGTTGCAGAACCTTCGCGGTGGGGAGTTCGCTCAACTGGTTACTGTTGACCACGGTATCCGGGATCTTGACCTCGGCGATGGCTTGGTCCCAGTCGTGCCCAACCACGAAGAGCGAGTTGTTCGCCGGGTTGAAGGCGATGGCCGTCCCACCGTAGCCGAATAAAGAGGCTCCGATCTTTCCCTCCGGAAAGCGGAACGCGCCGACATACTGGAGAAGGCTCGACAGGGTGCGGCCGGGAGGCTGGGGCTTTTGAGGCTTTGATTTCGCCGGAACAGCCGGCTTCCGGGGCTGTGCTTCCTCGGCCGTCGCGCGTTTGCGCTCCGGCGCGACGGCTTGAGGCGATGGCTCGGCGGTGGAAGGCGTTGTGGCCGCCTCGCGCGCGCGCTCCGTAGCGGGCACGCTGTCCCCCTCTCGTTCGGGCGAACAGGCGCCGGACACGAGAAAAGCAGACACTGCGAGGACGGTCAACAGAGACCGCGCGAATCGCTGTCGGACTACGGTGTTTCTCCAGGCTGTCTCGTTCATGGATCTCCTCCGATTGGGCACTGTCGCCTTTACCTGGCCCAGAGCGAGGTAGGTCAGCGGTGGGGGAAAAGAAGCCGCAGCAGAGCTTTCATTAGCCCGCCCACGCTCTTCAGCTGCCTCTGGACCCGAAGACGCTGGGGTACGAACGGCTCTGGATTGCCGAAGTTGTGTTCGCCGGACGGCTGGGGCGCAGGCGCGACCCCGAAGATCTGGAAGTACAGATGTTTGGTTCCCTCCCCGAACAAGAGGGCGAGCGCGCGCGCGGTGGCCGGTCGGTCGAACCGGAGCAAATCCTTCCAGGCGCGCTCGGCGAGTTCGTCCGCCCGGCCCAGCAGGCGCGCTTGCTGCGGTTCGTCCTCGTGGGCCGCCGCCAACCGCAGCACGTTCGCCTTGCGGAACTCCTGGGCCGCCCAGGTCTCGGTCGGGAACTCCAGTTTCTCGGGGCGATCGAAATAAGGCTCCTCATGCTCCAGCATCCAGGCGGCGTAGTGGAGCAGACTGGCCCGGCCGTAGGCGTACATGAAATCCAGCTCACCGGCCTCGGCCTTGACGCGGAGGAACCGGGCCAAGACGGTCAGGAACACCGTGTAGGACCAGCGCATCTCGACATTCAGCAGATCGCGAGCGTCCACATCGTCGAGGGGGTGAATGCAGCGGCGGATGAGCTGCTCCGCCTTGTCCCGGTAGGCGCGGTCCCCGGACAGGAGCCAGGCATCCAGCAGGGCGTTGATGGAATTGCCGCTGCCGCGACCGGGGCCGTGATAGTCGCGCTGGGTGGTGGCGCTGGCCAGGCCCGTCGGGCCGTCGTCCACCCGAGCAAGAAACGTCTTGCTCCCGTCATCCATGTTGACGACCCAGTCGGCCAACTCAAGGACGGCGGCGCGGGCGTCGGGGTCTCCCGTGAGGTAGTGATAGTGCAGCAACCCTGTCGTGTAATTGTGTTCGTTGCAAGGCCCGCCGCCGTAGGACTGTCCCGACCGGACGTTGCCGCGCGAGTAGGAGCGGTGGGTGCAAGTGGCGGCGTCGCGGTAGTGGTCCGTGTGCCAGAAAAGACCGCCGTTGTAGGCCGCCTTATCCCGGCTCGTGTGATAGATGTCGAGGTCCATCACGTGCCGGGCGAGTGGGCCAAAGAGATCGAGCCAGCGCGGGTCCGCCGTGCGAAGATATTGGAGCAAGCCGCCGTAGACGACGTCGTACTGGTTGTTGTAATGCGAGACGACCGGACCCGGCCCGGTGTAATAGGCTGCCTCGTGGTCCGCGTAGACCTCGCCGTAGTTCCGCCAACCGTATTCGTCGATGATCTCCCGGCGGGCGAGGAGACTGTCCGACCCATCAACCGCTTGAGACAGGAAAGTCTCCAGCGGAATTTGGGAGCGGGTGGGAGCCGGCAGCAAGTGGAGAACGGCGCCTGAGGCGGCGTACCACTCCGGCGGCGCATGGACGTGGGCCGGCTGATGCACCCAGTCCAGCCCGGAATCGCTGGAAGAAGTGCCGGAGTCGAAATTGAGCCAAACCTGGTGGGTCTTTTGCTCGCCGCCTTGCAGCTCGAAGAGGTCGTCAAACTCCTTGGGAAAGAGTCCGACTCGCAAGTTTCGACCGTCCGCTCCGAGTGCCTTGGGGAACTGCTGCCAGAATTCGGGAACAGCAACGCTCAGACCGCCGCGGGCGTCGCGCAGCGCAAGCACCGGACTGGCCCGCAGCCCGTGCTCCTCGCGAGCACCGACGCGGAGGCGGTAACCGCGGAACGAGCAAGGCACTCGCCCCTCGCGGTTGACATGGTTGCGACCCTGCCAGTTCTCGCCGCCGCTGGAGTCCTGGTAAATCTCCAATCCCTCTCCCCCGGTCGAGAGGGCGGGTTGACTCGGTTCGGTCCTCCAGCTCACGCGAGGATCGACGCCGCCGCGGCGGGCCAGCCGTAGCGACAGGTCGCGGAACAGAACCGATCCCGGATCGCCCAGATCCCAGAGGCCGCCGCGGTGCCGAGCGCGGTTGGGGTTGTGAATCGTCAGACCGACTCGCACCAAGCTGGTGCCGGCGAAGAACGAGAGGCGAGCGCGGAACCGCAATCGGCCGAGTCGGGGGAAGCTCCCCTCGATGACGACCGTGGCACGCATCGGCCCTCCGACCTCCAAGCTCAGCCGATCTACCCGCGGCGTGAGCGAGCGCCCCTTGGCGTCAGTCAGACACAGGCCGCTCCCCTCCCCATCCAGAACGTCCTCTCCGCCGAGCAGTACCCGACGAAAGGGCAGCGGCCCCGTCCGGCCCAGGTGAAACGTGGCCGGCCCGGTCTCGACGACGACTTCCTCAAGGGATTCCTTCACGCGCAGCGCTTCCGCTTCCGGCGCTCCGCGGTCGTTCGGAGCAAGGTGCAGAAGCCAAGGGGAGCAACCTTTCTGGACGCCAGGGAGAAGAAAGTCCAGCAGCAGCCATTTCACGCTTCCATCCGCCCACCGCGCCAACGGCAGCGTCTGGAGCGGCAGCGGCCGGCCGTCCGGGTCGGACAGAACGAGGGAGGCGGGTTCTCTCAGCATTCCTTTGGCAAAGGGCAGCCCCAATGTGATCGGCTGGCACGCGGAGGAAGCGACTGCGCTCTCGATGGAAAGCGGCCCAAGGGCCGTGCCCTGAGACGGATGCGGAGACGCATTTGTGGCGGTCGGGGCGACCAGCCAAGCCGTCGAGTTGCGATGGGGTTGGGAAAGTCTCACGATACGTTTGATCCTGAAGAAGAAGAGAGACGTTCGGTCGGAACCCTCGACTGCTCGCGGGGGCGCAGATCCGGCGGAAGATCGCCCAGGTAGCGTTCCGCCCAGCGGGCCAGCACCAGCAAAGCCCAGAGGGTGCCGCCGTGCCGGCCGGCCCCTCGCAGGTGAGACCGATAAAGCCGCTGGGCCGTGTCGATGTCGATGAGGTCACCAATCCGTGTCCCCGGCCGCAGGACGCTATCCTCGAAGCGTCCTCGCAGCGGGCCGCGCAGCCAGGCATCGACGGGCATCTCGAAGCCGTGCTTGGGCCGATCGACCGCCACACCCGGTAGCCGATGGCGGAAAGCCTGCTTGAAGACCCATTTGGTTTGGCCGTTATTGACCTTCCAGCGCGAGGGCACGCGCGCGGCCAATTCCAGCAGTTCGTGGTCCAGCAGCGGCGGGCGCACCTCCAGGCCGTGGGCCATGCTCGCGCGATCCACTTTGACCAAGAAGTCGTCGGGTAGGACGATGGCCACGTCGGCGGCGATCATGCCGCCGAGAGGATCTTCCAAGGGCGCGACGGCGTATCCTGCTCGAATCACCTCCTCCGGCTGGTGACCGTTCAAGGATGCCGCCAGGTCGCGCGCCAGCAGTCGGCGCCGCAAGGGTGGTCGGCAGACGGCCAGCGTGTTGGCATACGCCGAGCCGCCGTCGAGGGACAGATTGGTCAGCAAGGTTTTCGCGCGCAGCGGCCGGGGGAGCCAGTCGGCCTTGGGCCAGAGGCGGCCAAGAGGACCGAGGGCCAGCCGGCGAAACCACGCGGGGAGACGGCGGCGGAGAGCGGCCTCCTTCAAGTCGTGGGCGTAACGGGAGTAGCCGCCGAACGCCTCATCGCCACCGTCTCCGGACAGCGCCACCTTGACGCGACGACTGGCCAGCTTCGATACCAGGAACGTCGGGATGGCTGAGGAGTCGGCGAATGGTTCGTCGTAGTAATAGGTCAAGTCGTCCAGCAAGGAAACGGCGTCCGGCGTGACCACTTCCTCCGTGTGACGAGTGCCGAACCGGCCGGCCACTTCGCGGGCATACGGCAGTTCGCTGAACGCTTCCTCGGTGAATCCGATTGAGAAAGTTTGAAGCGGGCCTGCGGACGCTCCGACACCGCAAGCCACGACCGCGCTGGAGTCCAAGCCGCCGCTCAGGAAAGCGCCCAGTGGCACGTCGGCGATCAGATGCGACCGCACCGCTTCGTCAACCTTGGCACGAACGGCCTCATGCCATTCTTCCGCTGAGGTGTGGTGGTCCGGCTCCAGACGCAGTTGCCAGTAGCGGCGCGGGAGCGCGTCGAGGCTGCCGGCCTGGACCGTCAGCACATGAGCGGGGGGTAGTTTGCGGATGTTCTGGAAGATGGAGCGCTCGCCAGGGACCATCCCGAAAGCGAGGTAGCTTTCCAGCGCGCCCACGTCGAGGGTCCGCCCCACGCCGGGGTGAGCCAGAATCGCCTTAATTTCCGAGCCGAAAATAAGTTTTTCACCATCGCGGTAATAATAAAGCGGCTTGATGCCCAGACGGTCGCGCGCCAAGAGCAGCCGCCGCTTCGTTCGGTCCCAAAGCGCGAAGGCGAACATCCCGCGCAGCCGCTCGACCAGCCGCTCGCCCTCTTCTTCATAGAGGTGGACCAGAACCTCGGTGTCGCTGCGCGTGCGGAAGCGGTGCCCTCGCGCTTCCAACCCCGCGCGCAGCTCTTGGAAGTTGTAGATCTCGCCGTTGAAGACCACCTGCACCGAGCCGTCTTCGTTGCCGAGCGGCTGATCGCCGCCGGCCAGGTCGATGATCGACAGCCGACGGTGAACCAACCCCAGGCCCGACTCGGTCCAGAAACCCTCGGCGTCGGGACCGCGGTGGGCGATGCGGTCGCCCATGTCCCGGAGCAGATCCCGAGCGACGGGTCGGGCCGGATCACGATACAAGACGCCTGCGATGCCGCACATGGTTTGCTGCCGTGCCTCCTCTCCGCGATCAGGCCCAACTGAAGTTGAGGTCGAGGAACGTGGGCGACTGCGTGGGATCGTTTGTCGTCAGGATCACTTGATAGCGAATGTAACGTGCGCTTGGGCTGTTCACCGTTCCCGTGAACGTCGTGCTGCCGTCGGCGTTGACCGTGCTCGCCACGTTGCTGACGTCGGTCCAGTCGGACCAGTTCGTCCCATCGTCGCTGGTCTGCGTTTGCACGGTAATGGTCGTGCCGGGCGGCAGGATGGCGTCCCAACGGATGGCTCCCCAGGTCGCGGTCCGCGTCGCATCGAAGACCGACGAGGTGAACGTCCCCGTGGAGGAGTACGAATTGACGCGCACCCAGTCGGCTTGCAGCGGAGCCTGGGAAGACCCATTGTAGTCGGAGAAGACGATCTTGAGAAGCGTCCCACTGGGGAACGTGGCGCTGATGGTGGTTTGGAGAACCCCATCGACGTAGAAGGCGAAGCCGCCGGAGACGGGCTGGATCAGGTAGTCGTGGAAGCCGGACGGCAGCGCTCCCAGGCTGACGTCCTGGGTCGTGCCGTTGGCGTTCACCCGTGCGAACAGCGTGTTGGTGGTGCCGCCGGTACTGAACATCGCCCACGAATTGCCGGAGACGGAACTCAGGCTCGTGGCCAGGCCGAAGTGCTGATACGGGGCGGCCCCGAAATCGAGGCTCGCTTCGACGGCCACATTGGAGTAGGTCTGTGTGGAATCGATTTCCGTGGCGCCGAGGGAGAGGATGCTGTTGTTGACGGCGACGCTCGAAGTGCCGCCGCCGGTCGGCGAGGTCGTCCAGCCGGTGCCCAGCGTGGAGCCGGTGAAATCGTCGGAGAAGACTGGCGCCAGCCGCACCTCGCCGCCGGAATTGTTCGTCACCGTGGTGCCGCTCTGGATGCCCGCGTTGAAGTCGGCGGCCGTGGTCTGCGTCACCTGTCCCGTCCCCGTGGTGAACGACCACGTGACATTGTTGCCCAGCGTGTTGCCGGCGGCGTCAGCTACGGCGCTGGACACCGTCACCGTGTAGACCGTGTTGCCCGTCAGGGCCGCGGACGGCTGAAGGGTGATGGTCGAGCCGGAGTAACTGACGGTCGCCGCCACGTTGGTCGGGGAACCCTGGGCTTGCAGGAAGACGGTCGAGGCGTCGATCGTCGTGGCGTTCATCAGCTCGTTGACCTTGATCTTGATGGGCGCGAACAGATCCACGCCGGTGGCGTTGGACGCCGGCGTCTCGCTCAGAACCTTGGGTGCGACCGTGTCGGCGTTCTGGGTGTATTCGAGAGTGACGGCCTGGAGGACAGGTGTCTGGCTTGAGTTGGTCGTCGCCAGGTTGACCTGGTACTGGATGTAACGAGAGGAACCGCCGATCGCCGCGCCGGAGCCGGCCAGGGGGATGAAGTCGGTCCAGGTGGCGTCCGGCGTGGGCGTGTTGCCCATGCGCACGCTCAATCCCAGGCTGGTCCCGGTCGGAACGGTGGCCGCCCACTGGGCGTCGAGCCAAGTGACCGCCGAGCCGGCGTCGAACACTTGAGACTGGAAGGTGCCGGAGGAAGCGTAGGGCGTCAGCCGCATCCAGTCCACCGACAGCGTACCTCCGCCGACGTTGTTGTCGTCGGCCACCGGTCGCATGGGCGCGGTGATGGCGATGGCGTGCGAGGCCACCTGCACTCCGTCAATCGAGTAAACCACGCCCGTGGAGGTCCAGTCGATCCGGAAGTCGTGCGGCCCGCCGAGGAAGTTCCCCGTCAGGAGCGTGTTGGTCGAGGAGGCACCCGAGGAAGTCTCGGCATAGAGGGCGCCGCCTGGACCAGTGCTGAAGATCGCCCAGGGGCCGGCGTTGAGGTTGGTGGCCAACCCGATGCTCTGGTAGGGGTCACCGCTGAAGGTCGCCGTGAACTCTAGGGAGCGGCCCGGCGTGTACAGGCCCGAGGTTCCGGCCAGCGTTCCGTCGAGCGTCAGCTGACCGCCGGAGACGCTCGCCTGGCTCCCGGACCCCAGCGAGGTGGTGGTCCAACCGGACGGGAGCGCGGCGCCGGAGAACTCGGCATCCATGGTCGGCTTGAGGATGACCTCGCCGTCGCCCGTCTGCACGACCGCCGTGTTGGCGTCCGGCGTCCCGGCGCCGAAGTCGGCTGCTGTCGTGTCCGTGAAGGTCGGGTACTGCTGCGTCGTGAACGACCAGGTCGTGTTGGTGCCGAGGGAGTGGCCGTTGGGGTCGGCGACGGTGCCGACAATCGTCACCTGATACGTCGTGTTGAGCGCCAGAGGCGCGGTCGGTGTGAGGGTGGCGGTGGTTCCGGAATAGGAAACCGTGGCGGCCACGTTGGTGGGGGAACCGGTGGCCCGCAGGTAGAACGTGGACGGGGTGATCGTCGTCGGGTCCATCGGTCCGCTGAACGTGGCGGTGATGACGGGGTTGACGCTCACCCCGGTGGCGTTCGCCGCGGGCGTGGTGGCGGTGACGACCGGCGTGAGGGTGTTGCTGAAGAGGACATCGACCCAGTAGTTGGTCGCGTTGTAACTGTTGGTTGGGAAGGCGCCCAGACCGCCGTACACGCCGTTGCCGTTGGCGGCCTCGTTGGACAGTGCGTGCAGCACGCCGTTGTCGGTCCCGCCCGAGGCGAAGTAGGCGCTGCTGTAGGCGTAGTGGCCGGCGGGGGCGTCGTAGGACACGATGTAAGTGGTGTTGGCCTGGATGGCCACCGGCTGGGAGAAGAAGACCTGTTGCCAGCCGGTGGCGGTCTCGTTGCTGAAGGTGGCGCTGGCCAGCAGCGTGCCGTCGGCGGACCACAAGCGGCCGACGTGCGTGCCCGTGTTGCCACCGCCCTTGTAGAAGCGGACGCCCGTGACGTAGCCCGAAACGTCCGAGGTGAACTTCATCCCCAACTCCTGCGCGTTGCCGTCGTTGGCCGACGCGACGGCCGGGGTCGCGGCGTTGCTCCAAATCGTGGCGCCGGTGATGGGCGTGGAGGGCACGGTGGTGAACGACCACGAGTAGGGGGCCGCCATCGTGTTGCCCGCCGCGTCCGTCGCGCCGGAGACCGTCGCGGTGTAGGTCGTGAAGGGCACCAAGGCGCTGTGAGGTGTAAGGGTCAAAACGTCGGACTCCTCCGAGTCGTCGGGGGCCGGCTGCCAGGTGACTGTCGCCGCCACCAGGTTGCCGGACGCATCGGTGAGCGTGAAGGAGACCGAGTGGGCCTCCACCTCTTCGTTGAAGGTCGCGGTGATGTTGGGCGTGGCGGCCGGGACGCCCTTGGCGTTGGCCGCGGGAGTGGTATCGACGACCGTCGGTGCCAGGGTGTTGCTGAAGACGACATCGACCCAGTAGTTGGTGGCGTTGAAGCTGTTGGTCGGGAAGGCGCCAGTGGAGGTGGCGACGAACACGCCGTTGCCGCCGGCCGCGGCGTTGGACGGAGCGTGCAGCACGCCGTTGTCGGTCCCGCCCGAGGCGAAGTACCCGCTGCTGTAGGAGTAATGCCCGGCGGGGTCGAAGTAGGAAGCGATGTAAGTGGTGTTGGCCTGGATCGCCACCGGCGCGTCGAAGTTGACCTGTTGCCAGCCGGAGGCGCTCTCCCCGGTAAAGGTGGCGCTGGCCAGCAGCACGCCGGTGCTGGTCCACAGGTGGGCGACATGGGTGCCGGCGTTGCCGGCGCCCTTGTAGAAGCGGAGGCCGGTGATGTACCCGGCCGTGTCCGAGGTGAACTTGACGCCCAACTCCTGGGGGTTGGAGTCGTTGGCCGAGGACACCGCCGGCGTCGCCGTGCTCGACCAGATCGTGACATTGTTGATCTTGGGCGCCGTCGTGAACGACCAAGAGACGGGGTTCATGGTGTTGCCGGCCAGATCCTGCGCCCCGCTCACCGTCGCCGTGTAGGTGGCTGTCGGCATCAGGCCGCCCGAAGGCGTCAACGTGGCGGTGTTCGTCGCCGCATTGTAGCTAAGCGTTGCCGCCACCGGGTTGCCCGACGCATCGGTGAGCGTGAACGAGATCGTGCCCGCCTGCACCGGCTTGCTGAACGTCGCCGTTACACCCCCGGCGAACGAGGCCAGCGCGGCGCCCGAAGCCGGCGTCGTGGCGACGACCGTCGGCGGCGTAGTGTCCGGGGCCGCGGTGGTGAACGACCAGGAGTAGGGCACCATCGTATTGCCGGATGTGTCCTGCGCTCCGCTGATCGTCGCCCTGTAGGTCGTCAAACCCGCCAGCGCCGCGGAGGGCGTGAACGTGACAACGTTGCTCGTCGGGTTGTAGGAAACGTTCCCCGCCACCGCGTTGCCGGACGAGTCTGCGAGCGTGAACGAGATCGTGCTTGCCTGCACCGCCTTGCTGAAGGTTGCCGTGATGTTGGGCGCGGTATTGTCCACCCCTGTGGCGTTGTTCACGGGCGTCGTGCTGATGACCGAGGGCACTAGGACGTTGCTGAAGACGACGTCCACCCAGTAGTTGGTGGCGTTGAAACTGTTGTTCGGGAAGACGCCCAAAGAGCCGCCCGCGAAGACTCCGTTGCCGCTCCCGGCGCTGTTGGGCAGGGCGTGCAGCACGCCGGCGTCTACCCCGGACGAGGCGAAGTAAGCGCTGTCGTAGGAGTAGCCGCCGTTGGGCGCGTAGTAGGAGGCGATGTAGGTGGTGTTGGCCTGGATGGCGACCGGCTGCGAGAAGAAGACTTGCTGCCAACCCGTGGCCGTCTCGTTCGTGAAGGTGGCGCTGGCCAGCAGCGTGCCCGTGCTGGTCCACAGGTGCCCGACGTGCGTTCCCGTGTTGCCGGCACCCTTGTAGAACTGGATGCCGGTGATGAAGCCAGCCGTGTCCGAGGTGAACTTGACCCCCAACTCCTGCCCTCGATTATCGTCGGCCGAAGCCACTGCCGGTGTCGCCGTTTTCGACCAGATCGTCGCGTTGATGACCGTCGAGGTGGTGGTGAAGGACCAGGAGAAGGGGGCCATGGTGTTGCCGGCCAGATCCTGCGCCCCGCTCACCGTCACCGTGTAAGTCCGCGAGGGGTCCAGCGACCCGGAAGGCGTGAACGTGGCCGTGTTCGTGGCCGCGTTGTAGGCGACGGCGCCCGAGATGGTATTGCCCCCAGAGTCTTTGAGCAGGAAACCAATCGTCCCCGGCTGCACCGCCTCGCTGAAGGTCGCGGTGATGCCGGGCGCCGACGTGCCGACGTCGGTGGCCAACGGCGCGGGCGTCTCGGCGGTTATGGTCGGCAGGGTGTTGTCAACCGTCACGCTCACGGGGCTGGACGTGGTCGTAATGCCCGAAACATCCGTGGCCACGGCCGTGAGGGTATAGGTGCCGTCGGCCACCGTGGTGCTGTTCCAGGCGAACCGATAGGGACCGGCGGTGAGTTGCGGTCCGACGTTGACTCCGTTGAGCTGGAACTGGACGCTGGTGATGCCAAGGTTGTCCGCGGCGACCGCCCAGGGGACGATTGTACCATGGACCGCGCTGTTGCCGGGGTTGAGGATGTTGACCGTGGGCGGAGTGGTGTTCGGCGGGTTGTTGACCGTGATGGTCTCGCTGCCCAACATCGTGGTGTTCCCCGCCACGTCGCTGACAATGGCCGAGAGGGTGTAGGTGCCGTTGGCAACCTTCCGGGTGTCCCAGGCGAGGGAGTACGGCGCGGCGGTGACCGCCTGGCCCAGATCTTGTCCGTTGAGCAAGAACTGCACGCTGGCGACCTTCACGTTGTCCGAGGCGTTCGCCGTCAGCGTGGTGACGCCGGAAACGGTCGCGCCGTTGGCGGGGCCGGTGATCGAGCCGGTCGGAGGCACGTTCTCCAGGGCGCCGCCGACGGGCGTACTCATGTCGCCGCGGATCTCGCCCACGTTCAGGGGCCGGCTGTAGACGCGGATGTTGTCGATCAGACCCTGGAAGTATTCGCCCCAGATCGAGTCGCCGCCGATGCGCAGGGCGCCGGTGGAGGTTGTGATGGGACCGCTCACGGTCTCCGTGGTGACGAGGTTGCCGTTGACGTAGAGGTCCAGGTTCGATCCGTCATAGGTGGCGGTGAGGAAGCTCCAGCCGTTCACCGGCAGGACGGAGAGACCCTTGGCGTCGTAGTCGGTGTTCGCGGTATCGACGTAGCCGCCGGGAGGTTGGTTGGCGCCGTCGGTCGCGTACAGGGCGTAATCCAGGCCGTTCGTTCGCTCCTTCAACATCACGGCGGTCCAGTTGGTGGACGTTGCCGTGGGCTTGACCCAGGCCTCCAGGGTCATGCCGGTGGTCAAGTTGAGCGAGCTGGAACCGTTGACCGTCACCCAGCTGTTGGTCCCGTTGAAAGACAGCGCGTCGCCGAAGAGGCCGGTCGTCCAGGTTGCGTTCGAGATGGTCCCGGTGTTGCCGTGCCCGGAGGCGTCCGCCACCGTCGTGCCGCTGCCCTCGTCGAAGGAGTAGGCGGCCACCAGTCCGGTCGTGTTCGTCGGCTGGTAGGACACATTGACCGTGACCCCCGCCGAGGGGATTTCAATATTGGCGCTGTCATCGACGGCCCGGCTTTTGAGGACGATCGGGCCGGGGGCGGCCGGTACCCAGGTGTAACTCCAATTCACCGTGGTCGCGGCGGCGCCGGCGAGGACGGCCGGGTGCCAGGTGATGCCGCCGTCCGTCGATACTTCAACGCCGGCCACCACTCCGCCGCCGGCATCCGTGGCGGTGCCCGTGATGGTGACGCTTGAGCCGACGGTCAGGTTGGCGTTGGCGGTCGGCGCGGTGATTGTCGAGGTGGGCGGAGTCACGTCGGTCGAGGCCGTGGCCGGCACCAAGCCCGCCTGGAGGGTTTGCGGCTGCGCGTTCATGTCGGCCAGCAGATTGACCGTGGCTTGCTGAATGTCCACGTTCGGCGCGGACGGCGTGTCGTTGTGGGCGGAACTGAGTCCCCACGACCACTGGACGGTCCCGGCCCCGAAGACCAGGGCGCCGCTCGGAGCGCGGTAGAGCGTGATCTGTTGCGACGAGTTGCCCGGACCGACCTGCGTGCCGGATTGGTTCTGCACCACACTCTGGCTGCTGAACGCGGTGTTGGACATGTCGATCAGGCCCGCCGGTCGGAAGCCGTTGTCCACATCCTGGTTCGTCTCGTAGCCCACGATAAATTGACCCAGGCTGGCGGTCTGTCCCGGTTGCAAGCCCGCCACGCTCGTGTTGGCCCAGAAGCGCAAGTTGGCGTCGGTGGAGGGCACGTTCAGCGGTATGCCCAGGTCCACGTTGGTGCGGTCGGCCATGTACAGGTTGCCGGTCAGTCCATTCTCGGGTTGGTAGCCGTCCGCCGGGGCGCCGCCGTTGATGTCGCGCCAGGTGCCGGTCCACGTCCAGGTGGGCGCGCTGTCGAGTGGGTCGAGCGGGGCGTTGGGCTGCGACTGCTTGTAAGTGACCAACGTGCGGTAGGGCGTGGCCGAGCTGTCGATGCTCGACTGCCAGCGCGTCTTCCAGTAGACCTCGTTGCCGCTGAAGAAGGCGAGATTGACGCCTGAGGCGAGGGCGGCCTCGACGTTGTCGCGCTGCTGCGCCGACCAGTATTCGTCGTGGCCGACCGACAGGAAGACCTTGTGATTGTCGATCAGGTTGCCGTAGCGGGCGCTGTCCACGTCGGTGAAGTAACTGACGTCGTAGCCGTTCTCCTCCAGCCAGTAGACCATCGGAAACTCGGCGTGCAGCGGCGAGTTGTAATCACCCAGGCCGCCGGTCGTCGCGTCGTCGATGAGCGGCCGATTGTAGCTAACCGCAGCCGCTCCGGGATCCCCCAGCTTCGAGTTATTGCCGCTGTAGACGTAGAGGCTGCTCCCGTTCCCTGTGACGTAGCTGGTCGCCGTGCCGGTCCCGTCCCAGTTGTTGTAGGCTTGCCAGGTGCTGTCGGAGGTCTGGAACAGGATGTCCGAGTGGCTGCCGTCGTCGCGAACGACGAAGTAGATCATGCTGGCGCCGCCGTTGTCGTCGCGCGTCACCCGCGCCATGTAGATGCCCGAGGTCGCCGTCGTCGGCACCGCCCACGACGCCGACACCGCCCAGTTGCCGGCATCGACCAGCCCGGTGCTGTTGTCCGTCAGGGGCTTCGGCTGGACCTGCTTCTGAACCTGCGATTCCTGGATCGTTGTCACCAGGCGCGCACCGTCGCCCTGGTAATAGCCCATGCGGTAGATGTCGATGTGATACGGCGCGTTCTGCATATCGTTGATCTTGAAGCTAATCGTCTGGCCTTGATCGACGCTGATATCGGTGGAGAAGCCCTGGATGCTTGGGTCGCCGGCCCCGTTGACGCCCCAGACGCTTTGCGGCGTACCGGGAAGTTGGTTCTCGACGGTGATCGGATTGGCGGAGGGCGCGAGGCGGTCCTCCAGGATTTCAAGGCCCAATCGGACGCGGTTCGGGAACCGTCTGCCTTTGGGCCGCGAGAAAAGCCAGCCGCCCCAACGACGAAATACGTTCATGACAGTCTCCGCCAGTCCCGCGGCTCCGGCGTCATCGCCGGCATTGCCGCGAGATCAACGAACAAAAAAGGAACAAAAAGACAAGAAGAACGAGCAGCTCCAACTTTTCTTCTCCCGCCCACGCTACGATGCCTGTTTCCGCGAGCGGACCACGCGAGCGGGGACGCCCACGGCGATGGCGTAATCGGGGACCGGCGTCGTGACGACCGATCCCGCTCCGATGACGCAGTGCCGGCCCACATCCGCCAGGACCACCGCGCGATCGCCGATCCACGAGTCGCGGCCGATGGTGATTCGCGGCCACTGCCCCGGCTGCTCGCGGATCGGCACGTCCAGCCGCTCAATGCCGTGCTGCGCTCCGCCGTTGGCGATCGAGACGTGCGAGCCGATCAGCACGTCGTCTTCCAGCGTCACGTCGCCGAGACAGCAGCCGATGCCGACATAAGCCGTCCGACCGATCTCCGCCGTCGGATGGGAGAAGACGGTGCCGAAGCAGATGTGGGCGTCGGGGCCGCAGCGCGGAAAGACCAGGCGGTAGAAGGCCCGCCGCAGATAAGCGCCGGACAGGCCGGGCAGCAAACTCAGCGCCTGCGACCAACCGGGGAAGGCGCGGTCCGGCCCCAGCAGCAGGCTGCCCAGCCGGTAGCCCAGCCAGCAGGGCAGCACCAGCAGCACGGCCAGTCCGTTGCAGATGGTTTTCAGAGCTTGTTTCATGGACACGCTGGCTCCAGGATCGCCTGCGATTGGGCCAGGGACGGGCCGAACCGGAACAACTGCTCGGCCTGACGGGTCAGCACTTCCCAGTCGAACCGGCTGACAACCCATTCCCGCGCGGCCTGGCCCATCTGCTCCAACCGTCGCCGATCGGAGAGCAGATCGCTCACCAGCGCGGCCAGTTCGTCTGGACCATCGCAGCAGACCACGCGGCCCGTTTCGGGGATTCGCATCGTCTCGGCCGTCCCTCCCGACGCTCCCGCGACCACCGGCTTGCCGCACGCCTGGGCTTCGAGCAGGACCATGCCGAACCCCTCGATGTCCTGCCCGACCTGCCGATTGGGCAGCGCAAACAGGTCACACTGGCGGTAGCAGGAGAGTAGATCCGCGTCGCTGATCTCGCCGAGGAACTGGACGTGATCCACCGCCCCTTCGGACGCCGTCAGGGCGTCGAGCGCTGGGCGTTCCTCTCCGTCGCCGGCCACGACGTAGAGCACGTCCGGGACCGCACGGCGGACCGCGCTCAGCGCCCGGATCATCACGTCATGCCCCTTCCGCTTCTGCAACCGGCCGACGGTCAAGATCACGGGGCGGTCTCCCCACCCCAGCCGCTCGCGGATGGCCCGGTCGCGTCCGGCGGGAGAGAAGTAATCGGTGTCCACGCCGGGATGCAGCACGCGGACGCGCTCGGCGGACAGGCCCCACTCGTCGCGCAGGACGCGCTCGGTGTTGCGGCTGTTGGCGATGAGGAACTCGGCGTTGTGGAGAACTCGTCGCACCATCCAGGCGTGCTCGCGGCTGTACATTGCCGTGGTCACGTCCTCTCCGTGAACGTAGCAGAGATAGGGCAGACGATAGCGCCACTTCAGCGCCAGCGCCATCACGCCTTCGGGCAGACAGCGGCCACAGTGGACCATCTCGATTCGCTCCGAGCGGAGCAGCGGCCGCAGCCGTCGCAGCGCCCGCCAGTAGCCTGTCAACCCGGTCAGGCTGCGCAACCCCCAGGCTTTCAGGGTCAGCGGCAGCCGCCACAGGCGCAGGTCGTGGGTACGGTCGAACGCGACCTGGCGCGGATCTTCGCCGGCGGCCACGGCGTAGTTCTCGCGCGGCAGACGGCGGTACGTCTCCCAGAACCAGCGGCCGCTGCCGCCGGTCCGGGGAGGGAAGTTATCGCTGAGGAGCAGATGGGTCACGAGTCGCCCCGAAGATAAGTTGTCAAAACCGATTCACAATAACTTTCGTGTTCGCGGAACCACTCTTCACTCGCGTAGGCGCGCCATCGGCCGGAGCGCGGTTTCTCGACCAGCCGCGCCAGCGCCCCCAGGTCCGCCCCCGCGATGCCGAGCGCGGCGTACAGCTCGCCCAGGCGTTTCTCGGGACTGTGGAGGATGTCCTCGTAGGCGAGGGAGACGTGGGCGTAGCGGCGACCGAACAAATAAGAGAGTTTCCAGATGTAATAAAACACTTGATACGGATGGGTGATCTGCCCTTCATCCAGGAAGGGAAAGTGATACTTCAGGTCGCAAGCCCACGTCCGCAGGTAGTAGTGGTCGTGGCCGGCGAAATCGGCCATCGTGCCATCCTTGGGAAACGCCGAGGGGTCCACCAGCGAAGAGAGCCACTGGTCGCGCGGGTGGCGGTACAGGTGGACGAGCTTGGCCCGCGGGAAATGCCGCCGAAACCAGGGCAGTCGAAAGTCGATTCGGTTGAACTGCAAGACAGGGCGGCCGGCGGCGCGGTCGATGAGCAATTCGACGTAGCGCTTCATGGCCGGATCCCAGCTGTCGGCGCCCATGAACAGGTTCTGGCTGATCCACGATTCGCGGTAGTGCCGGCCGAGTTCTTCCAACCCCTGGTATTCCCGCCAGTAATCCTCGACGCCGCGATGCGTCGGGTCGGTGCGGTTGCCGCGCGCCGCCGGGTCGAACCAGCGGCGCTCGTTGAACGGCTCGTAGTAGGCCGTACAACCTTTCGTGGCGCGGAACAGGTTCCAGAGCAGGGTCGAACCACTCCGGAAGCGAGCGCTGATGATGACGACATCGTCGCGGTCGGCGGCGAGGGAGATCGGGACCGCCTGCCCCAGGTCGGGATAGGGCTGCCGATCGAGAGCGAGGGTGACGTCGATCCGCGCCTCGGGTTGCCGCGGCAGCAGGTTCTGGAGGCCAGACACCTGGATGGACCGCGCGTCGTCGGTGTCCGCGACCCGGCGTAGCAGGCGAAAGAAGGCGTCGCGGAGTCGCTTCCGCACGCCCCCCAGCAGCCAGACGCGCTCGTGGAGAGGTCGCTGGTGCGGGACCGAGGAGCCAGTGATGTTGAGGGCGCTGGACATCTGAAATACCGCCAATCAGGACGGCCCAGACAACAGCAGGTCATTGGCCGCCGCCGGGTTCTTACGCACCAGTTCTTGTTCCTCGATCCTATTTGGGGGGTTCGTCCGCCGAAGGATGGCAGACGGCCGGCCCTTCCCAGAGTTCCTCGTAGAGGATGGCGATGCTCCGGCAGAACGTCTGCGAGAAACGGATGATAACAGTGACTCCGGTCGCTGCGAGACCTCAAGATCGTCCTGCGGGAAACTTTTGGTTGTCTTCGTTATCCTTCACCCTACTCCAGCGCGAGCGGATCAGGCAGCGTCCCCAGTCGGGGCTGGGAAGTTGGCCGTTACCGTAGTAATCGGTCGGCACCACCTCGAACCAGAGGGCCTGATCGATCATGTCGGTCCACTGTGCACCTTGGGGACCGGCGTTCAGGGTCAGAGCGTAGCGACCGGGAACTAACGGCAACCCGTCGAGCCGGCACATCAGCGGCCCCGTGCGCCGTAGCGAGGGAGGAGCCGTATCGGTCAAGTAGGTGGCAGCGGTGAGGATGCGGCAGCCTAGCACGTCGTCAATGCCGACGGCGAAGTGTGGCTCGGTGAAAGGGCAGTGGGGGAGAGCCGCCAGTTCAACCATCATCGGGGCACCGCACGGTATCTGCGTGGTCGGATTCCTTTCCCCATCCAGTAGGCGGATCCTGCCGAGAACAGGGGTGCAACTAGGTCGGCGGTTGGGGTGGTCCGCGAGATCGACCTCGGCCTGCTCTGGCGCATCCTGCTGGCTCATGTACAGTTTGACCCCCTCCTCCACGGGACCGACGAAGGCGAGACGGCCGTGCGCGAACACCGCCGCCTTGTCGCACAGATTGAGGATAGTGGCCATGTTGTGGCTAACGAACAGCACGGTACGCCCCGAGCGGCTGACCTCGCCCATCTTTCCCAAACACTTCTTCTGGAAAGCGACGTCGCCGACCGCCAGCACCTCATCCACTAGCAGGATCTCCGGTTCCAAGTGCGCCGCGACGGCGAAGGCAAGTCGCACGAACATACCGCTGGAATAACGTTTCACCGGAGTGTCCAGGAACTGCTCGACCTCGGAGAAGGCGACGATATCGTCAAATTTGCGGTCGATTTCGCGGCGCGTCATGCCGAAGATGGCGCCATTAAGGTAGATGTTCTCGCGCCCGGTCAACTCCGCATGGAAGCCAGTACCCACTTCCAGGAGACTGCCGACGCGACCGTATAACTCGACACGCCCATCAGTGGGTTCGGTGATGCGACTAAGGACTTTCAGGAACGTCGATTTTCCCGCCCCGTTGCGCCCGATGACCCCGACCGCTTCGCCCGGTTGAATGTCGAGTGAGACGTCCTTGAGGGCCCAGAGTAACCGCTGGCACGCCAACTGACGGTCTCCTTGCGTCCGCCGCTGGCTGACCAAGTGCGGTAGCGCGGCTGTACCGATAGCCATGATCGATTCGCGCAGCGTTTTGTAACCGCCGACAGGGCTACCAAGATTGTATCGCTTTGATAAGTTGTGGACGCGGATTGCAGGTTTCATTGCCTGGCTCCCTCATACCAGGTCACCCCTGTTCCTCTTGGGAGGCACGGGGATGAGGATGGAGGTATGTTCATGATGTCTAGTAGCAGATGCAGCGTACTCCGAATAATGGATTTGGCTCCCCAGAAAGAGGGCTTTCTCCCCATAGAACTCCACGCGCACCGCCATCCCGACTTGGAGTCTCTACGTTCGAGATAGAGTTGAGTTGCCAACAGCAACGATTCACTCTCGGTTGTGCGCATCTGGCGCTTGTGTGCCCGAGTCAACCCTTGCACTGCAAGGCGGTGTTGCCGATAGATCTCGGCCATGCTCTCAAACTTCAGGGGATTTTGGAGTCTAGTCATACTCCCTTCTCGTGCGATGTACCGATAACCCGGTTGAGGCACATACCCGACGCGGCCGATTTGGGCGAGTCGAATTTGGAGATCCCATTCTTCCCCCCATCGGTAGGATCCTATGAACCTTCCCACTGCGTCCAGTGCGCTCCTGCGCGCGATAAACCCACAGGAGTGAAACAGATAAGTTGTACAAACGTCTAACCGTGCCAACTCAGGGAGTAGACAGGCTGAAGAGGTCTGAAACTCCCCGAAATACTTGCGGACGAGTGGCGGTTCGTGCAACCAAACCTTCCCAAATCGGTGAATGTACCCTTGCCCGCCCACCATCACTGCTCTATCCCACTGCAACAAGGCACTCAACTCCGTGTTTATTTTATCTGGGAGATAGATGTCATCGGCGTCAAGAAAAGCTACGAACTCCCCAGTCGAATGGCAGAGACCCAGGTTCCGAGCGGCGGGCAGGCCAATGTTGTGCTCCGATCTGACCAGGCGCACTGGCCGACGGCCGCACGCTGGAAGCATCGGTTTGATTCTGGAAGCGTCATCGACGACGATAATCTCGATTTCACCTTCATACGTTTGAGAGTTGATGCTATCGATCGCTTGATGGAGCAACTCTTCACCCTCATTGTGGTAGGTGATGATTACATTCACTACGGGCAGAACCATTGTAACCCTTTCCTTGATGAGACTTGATTACTTTCAGCCCCAGTTCAAACTGCTAGTTACTGAGCAAGAGTTCAATCATTCCTATGGAATCTGCCGAGATGTCCAGACAACCGAGGAAATTGTCAGGACGTTTTACTCAACTCCCCACGGATTCCGAGTCTTCGTGTAAACTTGCTGAGAAAGTTGAACAATGCCGGACCCATCATCTGTTTCCAACGCATCCGTAACCAACTGCGCGATTGCCGGATCTTTGGATCGCAGTAAATCGCGAAGGCTAAGTAGTCCTGATATGCTTCCATATTGTATTGTTCAAAGGCATGCTGCGCTCCCCAGAAGGCCATCTGCGACAGTGCGCTTCGATACTCCGACTGGAGCTGAACGTGGTCCGGGATGGTGTCCCGATGTGCCCGGAAAACGTACTCGAACGCATCGAACCTTTGCTGAATGTCGCGAAAAGCATACTCCATGTAATACGTGGACATGTTACCTGAGTGTTTGCGGTAGTATGCCTGCCACATGTTCAGGTTGCATACCTGACCTTGGAGAGCAAGTCGGAGCCACATTTCCATGTCCCCAGCATGGGGAAGTTCTTCAGAGTAACCCCCTACCCGTTTCTGCACTGACGTTCGGACAACTGCGGTCGGGCAACTCACTTGATTCTGGCCCGTTCTGCAAGTCAGTTCCAAGAATTGTCGTCCCGTCAGAATGGTGACTTCCGCTGCGATCGGGGCCAGGACAGGAGGAACTGGCTTGTCATCTCGAACATCCACAGATCGACCGTAGACTAGCACTACCTGCGGGTGAGTGTCCATCACCCGCGTGGCTCGCCCCAACGCTCCTGGGATGAGCCGGTCATCCGCTGAAAGCAGCAGGCAATAATCCCCTGAAGTCCACTCCAGCAACCCTTCGTTGTATGTCGCTATATGTCCTTGGTTCACCGCGTGGCGGCGATACTCGACGCGGCTGTCTTCGCGCACCAGCGCGGCGGCCACCGCGGGCGTGTCGTCGGGCGAGGCGTCGTCCAGGATCAGCACGCGCACCTCGACCCCTTCCTGACGCAGCACGCTCTCCACGCAGCCGCGCAGGTAGTGACCATACATGTAACAGGGGATGACGACGTCAACGCGACTCATGCGAAGCCGCCTCCTCTCCGGTCGGACTGTCCAGGTGCCGGACCCGCGCCCGGTCGCCCCGCACCTCGACGGTGCCGACGCGGCGGGCCGGGTTGCCCGCGATGTAACTGTGGGACGGGAACGCCCCCTCAACGTAGCTGTTGGCGGCGACGAAACAGTGATCGCCGATCACCGTGCCCGGCGCGATGACGGCGCCGGGGGCGATGAAGCAGCAGTTGCCGATGGTCGTCGCCTTCTTGAAGATCGCGGCCCGATGGCCGGTCAGCGCCCGTTCGATCGTGTTGTGCGTGTAGAGATGGGCCCCCGCCCCGACATCGACGTAATCGCCGATCGTCAGTCCGCCTTGGCCGTCCAGGATGGTGAACGGCCCGATCCAGCAGTGGCGGCCCACCTTCACCTCGCCGAGGATCAAGCAGTCGTCGTAGACCGAGGTGCCTTCGCCGAACCCGTGGTCCTTGGCGAGATCCCAGCGGTCGTGCAGCAGATCGCCGGTGGGAACGTGCCGGTCGAACCGAGCCTTCATCTGCCGCCGTAGTTGCCCGAGCAGGGCGACCAACTCGCGGCGAGTCGGGGTGTCGCCGAGAGCGGTCCAGTCGGCGTTCGGGTCGAGCGGCTCGCCACGGAACAACCGAACCGGCGCGGTCCCTTCCGACCCGGTCCGCTGACGCAGAACCTTTTCCACATCGGCGGCCCGCACGACGGCCAGGCCCGCGAACGAGTCCAGCGACAGACCGTGTTGCCGGATCAGCTCGCGCGCCTTGTTCGTCACCACCTGTTCTCCGTTCGCCTCGCTCCGGGTTTCGGGCGTCGGCCTGGGATCAAAGGCGGGGCGCTCCGGCCGCAGCGATAGAAGGGCGACGGGGGAACCGACGGACACCTCGGCGCCGGCCTCGACCATGCGGAAGGCGTACCCCGCACAGGGAGCCTCCAGGTCGAACGTCGCCTTGGTCGTTTCCAGGACGGCCAGCGGCCGTCCGGATTCAACCTGGGCACCGTCGTCCACCAGCCACTCAAGGACGCGCACCACGTCGTCGTTCACCCCCTCACGGGGGGCCAGAACCAGAGTGTGTTCTTGCTTCAAACCCATGAACGCTCTCATTTAGACTACTTCGCCGATTGCCTGGACCACCACCGCCGCTGAGGGCAACACCTTCTCCTCCAGGCGACGGACACAGGGCAGAGGCACGGGACGAGCGCCGACCGCTCGGCAGGCGAACCCTTCCGGCACCTGCTGGGCCACCGCGGCCAGGACCGCCGACCCCACGCTGAAGTCCGGCACGTTCTCCTCGACGACGACCAGCCGTCGCGTTTGTCGAACCGAGGCGACCACTTCGGAAACGTCAAGGGGCCACAGCTGCGTCAGTATCACGTAGTCGAACGACAACTCGCGTTCCACGAGCATTTGCTGCATGGCGGCCTCGGCTGGGCCGGTCATGCCGCCGTACGCGACGATCGTGCAGTCCGCCTTCTGTTCGCCGCGCGGCCGGTAGCAAAGCGGGGGATAGCCGCCGTCGTGGCGGACGGCGGAAACCGGCCGGAGGTCGGTCGGGGGACGGTCGCACGGCCGGAGGGCGTACAGGAGCTTGTTTTCCACGAAGACGGTGGGGCTGTGGTCGGAGAGGACGACTTGCCGCAGCAGGCGACCAGGATGATGGCGCTGCGACAGAGCGACCACGCGCAGACCGGGGACGCCGCAGAACAGCCGTTCCAGGCTCTGACTGTGCGTCGGGCCGTAGCCGCGCCCTCCGCCGGACACCAGCCGAACCGTGACGGGGCAAGTGACGCGGCCTCCGTACATGAAGTAGTACTTGGCCGCGAAGTTGATGAGCTGATCGGCCGCCAGGGTGGCGAAGTCGGCGAACATGATCTCGGCGATCGGCCGCATTCCAGCCAGGGCCATGCCGTTGGATAGCCCCATCAACCCGGCCTCCGCGATGGGGGTCGAAAGAACCTGTTCGGGGTAGCGACTGGACAGGCCGCGGGCCACCTTGAAGGCACCACCGTAGGGGTCCAGTAAGTCCTCGCCGACCAGGACCACTTCCGGGTTCTCGGCGAGAATGTTGTGCAGGGCGGCGTTCAACTCGTCCGCCACGCGCTCCCACTTGCCGTCGTTCGGGCCGTCGGAGCGGAGTTCCACATCAGTACGGGTTCCCGTGGCGGCGGGCAGCGCGCCGGCGTCCGCGTCGTCGAGAAGGGGCCGGTCGGCCACCTCCCGCGCCAGCCGGCGCGCTCGGGCGTCGCTCTGGGTTTGTCGTTGTCGCCAGGTTTCGTCCCGCTCCGCCAGGCGGGACAGCGGGTCGGCACGCCACAACGAAGCGATGTACTCCTTGGGCCGATTGTCATCGCCCTTGCTGTGCGCCATCAGACGCCGCGTTTGAACCACCTGCAAGAAGGGCTGACCTCGACGGACGGCGGCCACCGCTCGACCCAGACGCTCGTGCAACACCGCCGGATCGCGGTCGTCGCACCAGTCCGCTTCCAGGCCGAACCCTGCGGCACGCTGCAAGATGTCGCCTGGCGTGGTGGTCGTCACGTCGGTGGACTGCGCCCAGCCGTTGTGTTCCAGCAAGAACAGCACGGGAGCGCCAAGCCAGGCGGCGAAGGTGAAGGCCTCGTACACGGTCCCCTCGCCGAGGGTGCCGTCGCCGAGTTGCGCGACGGCGATGGCATGTTCGCCGCGGCGGCGGGCCGCCCAGGCGAAGCCGACCGCGATGGGGGCGCTGCCCCCCTGGATGCCGGCGGAAAAGAAACGCTGATGGAGCAGGTTCTGCGTGCCGCCGCGTCCCAGACAAAGCGCCCCCTCGCGGCCGGCCAACTCCGCCAACAAGGCGCCGGCGGGACCGCCATAAGCCAAGTAATGCCCGTGCCCCCGATGCGATGCGAAGAAGGCGTCCACCCCAGGGACCAGGTGCGGGTGCAGCGCCGCGGCGCACAGTTCCTGACCGATGCAGGTGTGGACCGTCCCGGCCAGCAGTCCCTGCTTGAATAGGTCGAGCAAGGTGGACTCGAATGCCCGTATCCAGAACGCCGTGTTGAGAATGTCCTCCACGGCGGACGCCGTCGTCCGAGCCGGCACTGTTTCAGTGAGAAGTTCGTTCAGCACGTTCATCCCAGGCGAAAATCGGTTTCCGCGGCTTTACGACTTGCCGGCCCACAGTGCCGGCAAAGGTTGCTCCCTTGCCGGCGTCGTGGGCCGGCAAGAAAGATAGTCGATCACTCGTTGCTGTTCGCGCTCGGTCATCCCGGCGAACAGCGGCAACAGGATCACGGAATCGCGCGCCTCCTCCGAGCGAGGCAGGGGGCGCGGCGGGAGGTCGGCACAGGCCCTCTCCTGATGAGCGTTCATGATCCCGCGACGTGTGCTGACGCCGTGTCGCAACAGCTCTTGCATGAGCGCGTCGCGGCCCAGCAGGAAGTCCGGCGTCACCCGGACCGCATAGGACTGATAGTTGGGGCGCACGCCCGGCGGAACGAAGGGCGGCTCCAGGCCGGGGATGCCGGCGAGGCTCCGCGTGTAGTTCTCGGCCAGCCGTCGCCGTTCCTCCAGCAATCCCGGCAACCGACGCAGCTGCACTCGCCCTATCGCCGCCTGGATGTCGGTCATGCGATAGTTGAAGCCGACCAACGGGTAATCCTCGAAGATCACCTGCTTGGCTCCGTGCCGTACCGTGTCCGGAATGCTCATGGCGTGCTGGCGCAGGAGACGGAACTTGCGGTCCAGCTCGGCGTCGCAAGTCGTCAACATGCCGCCGTCGCCGGTGGTGATGACCTTGCGCGGATGGAACGAGAAGCAGGCCACCGTGCCGCGCGGCTTGCCGATCCGCTCCCAGCGGCCTTGAAAACGCATCTCACTGCCGATGGCACAGGCGGCATCCTCGATCACCGGCAGCCCATGCCTGTTCGCGACAGCCAGGATCGCCGTCAGGTCGCAGGCCAGACCCATCTGATGTACCGGCAGAACCGCTTTAGTCCGCGGAGTGATCGCTGCCTCGATCCGCGCTGGATCAATGTTGAAGGTGCGCGGGTCGATGTCCACAAAGATCGGCGTCGCTCCGCAATAGCGGACCGCGTTGGCCGTGGCGATGAATGAATGGCTGACGGTGACGACCTCGTCGCCCGGTCCAACGCCCAGAGCATGAAGGGCCAGATGCAGAGCCGTGGTGCAACTGGACACCGCGCAGGCGTGGGGCGCCTCGACGTAGGCGGCGAACTCCGCCTCGAAGGCCGACACCTGCGGACCTTGCGTGACCCAGCCCGACAGGATGGCCTCGCGCGCCGCCGCCGCTTCTTCTTCCCCCAGGCTCGGCTTGGCGATGGGAATCGTGGTTGCCTGTTCGGTCATGCCGGCACCTCCGTCCGCCCTTTCGCGGCGCGCAGCCACTCAGCCAGGCGGCCCAGCCCTTCGTCCAAAGATACCTCGGCCGTGAAACCCAGTTCCTTGCGAGCCAGCGTCGTGTCGGCCAGGCGGCGCGGCACCGGATTGACCTTGCGCGGCGGGTGGAACTCGGGCGCCAGATGATACGCTCCCGTCACGCGCTGCAACGCCTGCCACAGTTCCAGCAGGCTCGTCTCCGTGCCGCTGGCGACGTTGTAGACGCGGTCGGCGACGTCCGCCGTCAGGGCCAACAGGTTGGCGCGGGCGATGTCCTCGACATAGACGAAATCCATCGTGGCCGAACCGTCGCCGTGAATTTGCGGCGCGGTCCCCCGGTCGATACAGTCCAACCAGCGGATAAAGACTTCGGTGTAAGCGCCGGTCACGTCCATGCGCGGCCCGTAGACGTTGAAGTAACGCAGCCCGACGCTGGGCAAACCGTTCATGTCATGGAAATGGCGGGCGATCCCCTCGTTCATTAGTTTGGCCGACCCGTAGAGAGTACGGTTATTGTACGGGTGGTGTCGCTCATCGGTGGGGAAGACATTCGCGCCGCCGTAGACTGAGGCGCTGGAGGCGTAAACGACCTTGCGCACACCGGCGCGGGCGGCGGCCTCGAAAACATTGAAGGCGCCCGTCACCAGCACGTCGAGGCACTCGCGCGGCTCTTCGGCGCAGAGCGTGATGCGGATGGCGGCCTGGTGAAACACATAGTCGCAGCCGGCGACCGCCCGCGCGACGGCGGCGCGGTCGCGCACATCCCCTTCGAGGAACGCGATCGGCCGGCGAGCCATCGCCGAGGCCAGGTTCTCGCGCCGGCCGCGCACCAGGTTGTCGAGGACGCGGATTTCGCCCGCGCCGGCATCAATCAACTGGTCCACGATGTGCGAGCCGATCAGGCCAGCTCCGCCCGTCACCAGCACCGTCGCCCCTTTCACGGAGTTGGTCATTTTCAGCGCGCCTCCGTGAGAATTTCGTGTAGGGCGTGGACCACCGCGTCCTGCTGCTGAGTGGTCATCTCCGGGTACAGCGGCAAGGTCAGGCACTCGCGGCCGATCTGCTCCGCCACGGGGAAATCGCCGGCAGCGTGTCCCAGGTGACGGTAAGCCTTCTGCAAGTGCAACGGGATCGGATAGTGCAGCCCCGTATGGATGCCGCGATCCTCCAATTCCCGGCGGAGACGATCCCGTTCCGGGTGCCGGACGACGAACAGGTGCCAGACGTGGCGGCGGTCTGCGGCTTGTTCGGGAAGCTGGAGCGGCAGATCGGCCAGCAGATGCAGGTAACGATCGGCCAGGAGAGCGCGGTCTCGCGTCCAGCGCTCCAGGTATTTCAGCTTGACGCTCAGCGCCGCCCCCTGGAAAGCGTCCATGCGATAGTTGAAGCCGATCTCGTCGTGATGGTAGCGCTGGCTCTGAGCGTGGTCGCGCAGGGCACGCAGCCGGGCGGCGACGCGGTCGTCGTTGGTGACGACGGCCCCTCCCTCGCCGCAAGCGCCGAGGTTCTTGCCGGGATAAAAACTGAAGCAGCCGCACAGACCCAGCGTCCCCGCGCTCTTACCGTGGTAGCGTGCGCCGTGGGCCTGGGCCGCGTCCTCGATGACGGGAATGCCGTGCCGCGCGCCGATCTCCAGCAGCGGTCCCATGTCGCCCGGCTGGCCGTACAGGTGGACCGGCAGGATCGCTTTCGTGCGCGGGGTAATCTTCCGTTCGACCTCGGCGACGTTCATGGTGCAGGTAGCCGGGTTCACGTCCACGAACACCGGCGTCGCTCCGATGTAGCTGATGGCCCAGGAAGTGGCGATGAACGTCATGGGCACAGTGACGACCTCGTCGCCCGCTTCCACGCCGGCACAGATCAGCGCCAGATGCAGGGCCGAGGTTCCCGAGTTGACGCCGACGCAGTGCTTCGCGCCGAGGGAGGAGGCGAAGGCGTTCTCGAAGGCCGCCACCTTTGGGCCGAGGACGTACATGGTGCTGTCGGCCACTTCGCGGAGGGCTTGCAGCATCTCGTCCCGCAGTCCGGCGTACTGCGCCTTCAGGTCTAGCACCGGCACTGCCTGCCGGGGCCGGGAGGGCGCTTCCAACGACATCGTCTCAACTCTCTGCATCATGACTCCTCTTCCCAATGTTCCACTTTGCGAATCAGCCGAGCGGGGCAGCCCGCGACGACCGTTCCGGCATCCACGTCGCGCGTGACCACCGCCCCCGCGCCGACCAGCGCCCCCGCGCCGATCGTGACGCCCGCCAGGATCACGGCCCCGCTGCCGATCGAGGCACCCCGGCAAACTCGTGTGGGAACCACCTTCCAGTCCGCCTCCGTCTGAGGCCGGCCGCCCGCGGTCGCTCGGGGATAGGGGTCGTTGATGAAAATGACGCCGTGGCCGACGAACGCCTCATCCTCGATCGTCACGCCTTCGCAGATGAAGGTGTGGCTGGAGATCTTGCAGCGGGCGCCGATGACGGCGTTCTTCTGAATCTCGACGAAGGAACCGATCCGCGTCTCGGCGCCGATCCGGCAGCCGTACAGGTTCACGAAGCAATGGATGGCCACGTCGCGGCCCAACCGAACGTCCGCAGCGATGCGGATGCCGTTGGCGGGATCGGACCGTTCGTGTGCTCTCGGCGGCATGAGCGTCTATCTCCCTGTTTTCCTCAGCCCGCGGCGCCGGCAAGGGAGGCGTGGCGGAAGCCGAGCCGTTCGTCGTGGCCGTTCGGAGTGAACCCGTTGCCCAGGACGACCCGGCCCCCCTGGGCGCGGATGCTGCGCGTGGCCGACTCCAGGAGCTGAACAACGCGCCTCCCCATTCGGCCGTCGCTGAGGCAGGCCGCTCCTTCGCGGATGCATTCGGCGAAGTGCCGCACCATCCCCTGCAGTGCCTCGCCCGCCTCGATGTGAGGGCTCCAGACATCGCCGGAACGATAGTTGATAAGCAACTGATGAACGTCCTCGCCGCTCTGGCCGACCTCGATGCCCCGACCGTAGACCTTGATCGGCTCGGTGGTGTTCATCTCGTTGAAGATCAGGCTCTTCTTGGCGCCGGCGAAGATCATCTGCCGCAGCTTGACCGGCGACAGCCAGTTGACGTGGAAACAGGCCATTAACCGATCGCCGTAGTCCACGTTGACGTAGGCGATGTCCTCGATGTTCGGGTCGGCGTGGGCGCAGCCCCAGGCGGAGATGCTGCGGGCCGGCAGACCGAGAACGTGATCGACGATCGACAGATCGTGCGGCGCCAGATCCCAGATGACGTTGACGTCGCGCTGGAACAGGCCGAGGTTGATGCGAATACTGTCCACGTAGTACAGCTCGCCCAACTCGTCGTTGTCGATCAGTTCCTTGACCTTGCGGACGGGGTTGCCGAACAGATAGGTGTGGTCCACCATCAGCACTTTGCCCAGGCGGTCCGCCAGATCGCACAGCATCTGCGCTTCGCGAACGGTGGCGGCGAGCGGCTTCTCGACGAGAACGTGCAGCCCCGCTTCGAGGCAGCGTTTGGCGAGGGCGAAGTGCGTGGACACGGGCGTGGCGATGGCCACCGCTTGAAGACCGGGGGTCTGGAGGAACTCCTCGAAGGAGCCGACCAGGCGGAGATGGCCGTGGGTCCGCCGCATCGCTTCCAACCGGGCGGGGCTGGCGTCGAAGACGGCCGCAACCTCGGTCTGAGGGCAGGCGGAGAAGTTGCGGATGAGGTTGGGGCCCCAGTAGCCGCAACCGATAATGCCGACGCCGATCTTGTCCATGCTTAGGTAACCCAACAGGTAAGAGTTAGCGTTGTCTGGCCGAATCAAATAATGTCCGCGAAACTTCGCTCCACGCGGCGGAAGTACAGGCAACCGAGCAACAGCAGAGCCACACTGACCGCCCCGGAAACGGCCAGGGCGTACCAGTCCAGCGGGCCGCCGAGCATCGCCTGCCGGAAGTTCAGCACTAACCCGTAGGCCGGGTTCAGCGGCAGCAGCGCCTGGCTACGCGGGCCGAGGACGGCGTCGGCGTTCAGGTAGATGCACGGCGTGGCGAACATCCACAACTGCACGGCGAACGGTACGACGTGGCGGAAGTCGCGGTAGGCCACCGTCAGGGCGGCCAGCAGCGCTCCCACGCCGAGCGCGGCGACCATCAGAAGCAGGACAATCGCCGGAGCCAGGACAATCTCCCAGCCGGGTGTCAGGCCGTCCCGAAGGCCGTAGTACAACAGCATCAGCGCCAACATGCCGAGAGCGATGGCGAAATCGACCAGAGCGGCGCCGATCGCACCTGTCGGCACGATCAGCCGCGGGAAGTAAACTTTCGTCACCAGGTTCTGATTGCCGACCACGCTGCCGCCCGCCGAGGTGATGGCCGTGGCGAAAAACGACCACGGGAGCATCCCGGCGAAGACGAACAGCGAGTAGTGAGCGATGCCGTCCGCCACGCCGGACACCCGGCCGAGAAAGAGCGTGAAAACCAGCATCGTCGCCAGCGGCTGCAACACCGCCCACGCCGCGCCAAGCGCCGTCTGCTTGTAGCGGACCTTGACGTCCCGCCAGACGAGGAAGTACAGCAGTTCGCGGTAGCGCCACAGCTCGCGCAGATCCACGATTTGCCAGCCGCGGCGGCGCTCGATGACGGTCACGGGCAAATCGTCCGCTGTCTCGGCGGATGGCGGACTAATCTCCGCGGTTGCAAGCGAACACGACTTCTCCCGAACGTCCAACGCGGAACTCACCATGCTCTCCCTACTACCCGGTGTCTCTCTGTCCGGCATCGATTCGTTGACTTCGGAAGTCCGCGCGCACTCCGTGCCGGTGGGTTGCGCGAATGCCTGGGAGGGCGAACGGGGCGGACTCCGTCCCCGTGGGTTACAGCAGAACCCTTCAGGCGACGGTGGTCTCTCCACCAGGATTTCCAACCGTCGCACGCTCCGTGTTCGTGGGTGACAGCAGAAACCCACACCCCGGCGCGGCAGGCAAACTCCACGCCGGAAATCATCCTCATTGGCCGGCGAGCACGCCGTTTGTCGCCTGTGTTCCGTCCGGGCTGGAATTCAACAGGCGGATCATCCAGCCTTCGATCTCCACCGAGACGCCGCGCTGGAGGAGTCGCACTTCCACGAAGAACCGCAGTTCCTTGCCGCGGCGCAGGATCTTGCCCTCCAACCCCGCCAGCGGCCCCGCGACGATCTCCACCGCCGCCCCGGCCTGCAATTGCTCTTCCGGCGACAGCAACATGCCGGCCTGCATCATCCGATGGACGCGGGCGAGATCGGCCTGTAACCGAGTCGGGTCAGCCACCGGAATGGTGCTGACCACCTGGTTGGTTTCCAGGGCGTGCAGACGCGTCTCGGCATCGCCGCGCAGGAAGAGATAACCGGGGAACAGGGGCATGTGAGAGCGGAACAGCCGTCCTCGGCTTCGCCACTGGTGCTGGTAGAGCGGCAGGAAGAAGGAAAGGTTCCGAGCGAGAAAATGCCGTGCCAGACTCTTTTCGGCGCGGGGTCGCGTGTGCAAGACCCACCAGCAGGCAGAATCCGCTTCCAAGGAGAGGGGAGTGTCGAGAAGATCGTCGGGGGCGATATAGGGTTCCATCGGCAGTAAAGGCATGGTGCAGGTCGTCCTCTCGCCTTGGGGATTATTCGCCGCCGTCCAACAACTTTATTGGCCCAACGGCACAGGTCGAATGGGGGAGCCGACTTCCATTCCGGCGGCGCACACGACATTCGTTTTCCAAGCGTTTGCTTTTTCGAGTGAACCTCACCTCTGTTGGGTGTTTGCCGGCCTGGAGTAAGAGGAAAGCAACCAATGTGCCATTCCACCTATTCCGTCTCGGCGATTTCGCCGCAAGTTCATTTCCAGTAGGACCATGCGCGAAATAAATTAATTGCGGGGACCGTCGGGCCGGTGGGGGGTTTGGCCGATAGGGTGTGAGCGTTCGTTTACAGCGATCCCCCGAATTTACATTATCATTCCAGACCCCACCGACGCTTGGACGTCCCTCAACGAATCCGTGCCTGTCCAGACATGAAGAATCCCTTGCCGGCGGTTCGGACGTTTCTGCTGGAACCAGCGGAGGATGGCTCAGAACAGGGATTGCCGAGAAGCGATTCGCGCGCCCCCCGCCCTACCTGGCGCGTGGGGTGTTCGCCCAGCGGCGCGAAAGTTGCTCTTCCTTCCACACCTCAATTGATACAATCGTTGTCCGAGAGGAGGGGCGATGCGGCCCGGATTCCTGTCGAAACTGGCCTTGAAGTTCGGTCGTCCCGGCACTACTCGCCGAGGTGTTCCCAAGCCGTCTCGCTCCCGCCCGCCGAGCCTGGAGCCCCTTGAGGACAGAAACCTTCTTTCCACATTCCTCCCGCTTGGCATGGCCGGCGAGGCCGTTGGATCGCCGTCTCCCCTGCCTGGGGGAACGAGTTCGGGACTTCTCAGCACCAGCACTTCTCTTCAAATACTTGGTCCTCCCCTTGTCGGCCCGTTCGGCTCTTTCGCGCCCGCCGCGATGAACGTGAATTACGAGGTGTCGGTCGGCGTTTTCGATAGTTCAGGTCACGGCCCGATCGAATATCGTTTCAGCGTGAGTTTGCTTCTGATCGGGTTGGAATTGCAGAATGAGGATTCGGCTGGGGGCGGACAGGAGCCAACGCCCAGCCCTCCGACGGACGTGGGCTCTCCCATTGGTGGCGGACAGGAGTCCCTTCCCAGTCCTCCGACTGGTGTGGGTTCTCCCGTTGGTGATGGTGGACAGGAGCCAAAGCCCAATCCCCCCCCGAACGTTGGTCCTCCCGTGGTCTCCAATGCACCGCTGCTCTACCAATCCAACATCCAGTACGTCGGCGCCTTCCGCGTCCCGGCCGTGCCCGATCCGTTCCAACCCGGAGCCAACACGTACGACTTCGGCGGTACGGCCCTGGCCTACAACCCCGCCAACAACTCGCTGTTCATCGTCGGCATGCCGTACGATCAAGCGATTTCGGAAATCTCGATTCCGCAGTCCATCGTCAACAGCAGCAACCTCGACGCGCTCGCCACCGCCACAGTTTTGCAGCAGCCCGTACAAGTAATCCCTAAGCTACCGAATAACCCCTCGATACCCGGTAATTCGGGCGGGATGGATATCGGCGGACTGATGGTCTCCAAGGGAACCCTCGTGGGGACGGCTTACGCCTTTTACGATGCCGATGGGCAAGCCGTCGATTCCCACTTCGTACTCAACTCGCTCAACCTGTCCACCGCCCAGGTAAGCGGTTTGGATCAGGTCGGCAACCTTGGTGCCGGGTACGTGGCCGGATACATGGCTCCCATCCCGACGGAGTGGCAGGCCGCCCTCGGCGCTCCCTTTCTGACCGGCCAAGCCGATCTAAGCATCATTAGCCGGACCTCTTCCGGCCCCTCGGCGTTCGGCTTCGATCCCAGCAAACTTGGCTCCGGGGTCGCGTCCATTACGCCCTACGTTTACTATCCCGTGAACACGCCGCTGGGTCCGTATGAGGGTGCCGCCGACCCCCTGCAAAGCGGCACGGCTACCGTTGCCGGCGCTGTCTTTGTGCCCGGAACCAGCTCCGTTCTGTTCTTCGGAGCCACCGGCACGAACTACGAGGGCTACGGCGACGCGTCGAGTTTTGGCGACAACGTGAACACCGACAAAGGTCCTCACTCTCTCAATGGGCAGTACACATTCCAGGTGTGGGCCTATAACGCCAATGACTTCGTCGCCGTTAAGAACGGCCAAATGCAGCCTTGGCAAGTCCAGCCTTATGACGTATGGAACTTCACGCTGCCCATCTCCGGCAGCGAAAAACTGGGTGGCGTGGCCTTCGATTCCGCCACGGGCCGACTGTACGTCTCGGTGCTGAACGCGGACGATGCGCAGCCGTTCAGTTCCTTGCCGCTGATCGAGGTCTTCCAGGTTTCGATGACCCCACCGAGATCGAGCGGGCCGGTCGCTCCTCAGATTGGCACCTTGGCGGCCACGCCGAGCAACCTGGCTCCCGGTCCGGTCGCGGCGGGGACCGCGGTCGCTCTGACCGCCGGCAATGTTTACGCGATCAGTCCCGGCGCCTCCACGATCGATCCCAACCTCAGCGTGAAGCAGGTGGCGTTCTACCTCGAAACCAATCCCAGTGGCGCTCCCAATCCCAGCACCGATCAACTGCTGGGCTTTGGCACGCCGAGCACCATTGCCAATGCCGGTCACAACTGGACCTTGTCGATGTCCACGACAGGATTGACGGCGGGGACTTACACCATCTATGCCCGCGCTCTGGACAGTAATGGATTGTGGAGTGATCCGGTCGCCACGACCCTCACGATCGCCTGAAGATTGTGGGAGGGGATCACAGGGAAGGTTGAAAGGACCGCCACGGTCGAGCATCGACCGCGACGGTCTTTTCCGTTTTGGGAGAGGCGAAGGATTCTCAGACGGCGCAGGGCGAAACGCATTCCTCCCGCGGCAGAACGGCTTCCGCCGGTAAGCCGAGGAGCGCGGCGAACGGGTGAAGGCAGCGCTCCCAGCAATGGTGGTCCTCGACGTAGCGTCGGCCGGCCTCGCCGAGCCGCCGACCAAGGGCCGGATCGTCGAAGAGAGCGAGAAGGGTTTGTCGCCATTCTTCCGGCGAGGACGCCTGTAAGAGATGAACGCCGGGCTGGGCCTTCAGACCGGCAAGAGTTTGCGGCGAAGCAATCGTCGGCCGGGCCATCGCCAGTGACTCAAGTACCTTGTTCTGCACGCCGCGAGCGATCCGCAAGGGAACGACGGTGACGGCGGCCCCCGCCACGTAAGGACGGACATCGGGAACCTGGCCCACCAGTTCCACGCCGGGCAGGTCGGCTAGGCGCTGGACGGCGGCGGCGGGACGGCGGCCGACCAAGTAGAACTTCGCCTCGGGGCGGCGGCGCAGAACTTCCGGCCACACCTCGCGGCAAAACCAAAGCGCGCCCTCGATGTTGGGAAGGTAATCGAGGGCGCCCACGAAGACACAACTCGACCCCGCGACCAGCGGCGTCGGCCCGAAGTAGTCGAGATCGACGCCGTTGGTGATGGTGTGAACGGGACCGTCGGGGCAGAACTGCCGGTAGATGGCCATCTCCGTCTCGCCGACCAGAGTGACCGCGGAAGCCCACTCCGAGGTGCTTTGTTCCAGAAGGCGGAGGCGACGCCCCTCGGTCCGGTATAGCCAGGCTCGCGGGCCCCGACGGGACGCCGCGTAATCGAACCACTTTTGACTGTCCACATCCATGAGGTCGAGGACGGCGGGAACGTCGCGCAGCTCCTCCAGGCGCAGGTAGGAGGCGAGACTGGAAGCGGACGCCAGGGAGACGTCAAAGCGCGTCTCGCTCGCCCAACGACGCAAGAGGGCCCGCAGTTGCGGATTGTTGAACGCTCCCTCGCTGGCCGTGCCGCCGCGGGCAAGAGAGAAGCCGGCACGCAGCCAACGCGACCAGCCCTCCGCGGGCACGATCGCCACGCGCTCACAATGGCGGCCGAGGGCGAACAAGGTCTCGTCAGGCACCGGCTCGTCCGCGAGACAGGCGAGGTGGACGCACGCCCGTCGCGATAAAAAACGCAGCAGATTGAAGGTGCGAATCCGGTCGCCCTTGTCCGGCGGGTAAGGAACCCGGTGGGTAAGGAACAGGACGCGGGTGAGTGAGGACGCGGACATGGGCTCTGTTCTCGGTTCGCGTGGAGTTGTTCTCGTTAGGCGGGCTGGGCCTGGACGACCCGACGCGCCGGCAAGTTCCGGTAGGCGTCTTCGATCACCTCAACGCTCGGCATCCAGAAAAGTTTACGCAGGAACGGAAAGGGAGTACCGATCATCTTGAAGGCGGTGCCGGCGATGATACGAAGGTCGAGCCAGAAGCCGACTTGACGGACATAGAAAAGGTCGTAGGCGAGCTTGCGGCGAACGCTCTCCAGGTCGGTGTCGGCGGGGAGTTGGATCTGCGCCAGGCCGGTGACGCCGGGCCGGACGAGCAGGCGCTGGCGGTAGTGCGGCATGGCCCGCTCCAAGGCTGGAACAAACTCGGGGCGCTCGGGGCGCGGGCCGACCAGGCTCATGTCCCCCTTGAGCACGTTCCACAGTTGAGGCAGCTCGTCGAGATGGGTGGCGCGCAGGAAGCGGCCCAAGCGGGTAATGCGCGGATCGTTGACGGTCGCCCAGCGCGGACCGCTCTTGCTCTCGCAATTATGGGTCATGGTGCGGAGCTTGTAGATGCGATAATGGCGTCCGTAGCGTCCCAGCCGCGTCTGGACGTAGATGGCTGGCCCGCGCGAGGTGAGTTTGATGAGCAAGGCGCTCAGCAGGACCACCGGAGCCGTAAGCACGAGCAGGCAAGCGGCCGCGAGGAACTCCAGCACGACCTTGCAGGGAATGTACCACGAGGACTTCCCTTCCCCGCTGCCTACCGGGCTGTTGACATTGGGATGTTCCTTCCTCCCACTTCCGGAAATCTGGGCTTGTAAAAGCATTCGCGGAAACCTCACAGGGACTGGGTGTGTGTCTTCAGCGGACAACCAAACTCCGTCGTTCAATTGCCGCCCCTCCGGTGTGGAGTTGGGCGCTACGAGTCCGGGCAAAAACTCTTGTTCAACTGGGGCAGAAAGACCTTGAGAAAATCGACGGCAGGGTCGTTCTCAAGTGTCTCGTCTCCCGGCAGCAGCTTGCGAATGACATAGAATTTGTAAAGCGCCGGTTGCCGGAAAAACGTCAGACGCGGGTTCTCCGGCGCCAACCAGGCTCCCTCGGCATTCCAGGCGTAGAAAATACGAAGGCGATCCGGCGCGGCGGCCTGCGGCTTCTGCAAGTCGCGGACCCAGAACTCGGCGGCGAGGGCCGGGTCGGCATAGCGGGTTCGCGTTCCGACCAATCCGTAGCCGACCCCGCTGTAGCAAATCTCCGGCGTGTGGACGGACACCGGTCCAGGCCGGCCGCACACGAGCAGGGTCGAGACGACGCTGCCGGTGCGGCGGTTGACGTACTCGCCGACGTGGGCGCCGGAAATATCGGCCACGCTCAGATGGCGAGGGTTCAGCTCGCCGGCGCGGCCGTCCCAATCGCCGACAGTCATCGGCACTTCCGCCAGGCGGGCGGCCGCGCGCGCCGGGCCGTCGGAGACGTTCCAGCGGCCCGACCACAGACCGTGCGCGATCCCCGATCCCAATACCACGACGAACAGCACCAGCAGCGACAGCAGACGCGGCATGGATACCCCTCCGCCTAGGCGGAGACCTCCTTTTCAACCTTGCCTTGGCCCTCCGCGACATACGGATAGGAGGAGACGTAAAGCTCGCCCTGCGCCCCGTTGACGATGGCGCCGAGGACGCGAATACCCAGCGCCGCCATCCGCTGAGTGGCCACATACACGCTGGGCATCCGGCTCACCTCGCAGAGGATGGAGAAGATCACCCCATCGACGATCTGACCGATCATGAGGGCGTCGGCGACCGGCAGAACCGGGGACGAATCGACCAGAATGAAATCGTACTCCTGACGCAGCTGGTCGAAGAGAACGCGCGTCGAGTGCTGAGCCAGAACCTGAGACACCTGACTGTCCCAAATGCCGGCGGGAAGCAGCGACAGTCCGCTCACGGCCGTGGGACGGACCACCTCGTGTAGCTCCCGCTCGCCCAGGAGCAGCTCGCTGAGGCCCATATCGTTGTCCACCTCAAACAGGCGGTGGGTGGTCGGGTTGCGCAGATCCCCGTCGATGAGCAGCGTTTTCAAGCCGATGCGGGCCATGCTGGCGGCCAAATGACAGGAGAGGGAGGTTTTGCCCTCGCCGGCGGTCGCGCTGGTGACCATGACGACGCGCACGGATTCGCTGCGGGCCAGGTGCAACAGCATGGTCCGCGTGGAGTCAATGGATTCGGTCAGGAGCAGATCGTGATAGCTGTCGCGCGTCTTGCTGCCCAGCAAGCGTCGCGGCCCTCGGCGCGCGGAGTTGGGCAGGGCGCCCACCACGCGAATGCCAAGGTCGTGCGTGATGTCCTGCGCGGTGTCGATCCGCCGGTGGCGGAATTCCCACCAGCCGACGGCCAGCAGGGCCAGGGCGAACCCGCCCACCGCGGCGCCGACGTTCATCAGGAGCATTTTCGACTTGGTCTGGGCGTGGAGGATCTGGGCCTCTTCAAGGATCTTGAACTCGGTGGGCACTTTCAGTTCGAGATTCAGGGCCTGCTCCTCCCCGACCAGTCGCTTGACGAGGGTCTCGATGTGACTGATCTCGTCCCGGAAGTCGTCGAGTTCGACGCCGTTACTCGTCAAAGACTGCACGACAGTTCGCAGGCGCTCGACCTCCGGGAGAAGGAATTTCTCGGTCTCCTCCAGCCCGGCGATGCGGCCCTGAAGGACGCCGATGTCCGTGGTGGTCTGCCCACGGGTCTTCTCAAGGAGTTGCTGGAGAATCTGAGGGCGCGCCGCCGCGCGTTCCTTGGCCAGTGCTTGCCGCACCTTTTTCTGTTTCCGTACCTCGTCCTGAAACGCCGGGTTGGATTCGGGATCTTTCAACCGCTCCTTGAACTTCTCGATGCGCTCCTGGAGCTGCTCGTCTTCGGCGAGAAGCTTCTTCACCTCCGGGATTTTATCGACCTGTTCCTTCACCATAATGTCGGGGATGGTCGTCACCGGCGTCGATTTCTTCTCGCGCTCTTGTTCCAGTCGCAGCTCGAAACGGGCATCCCGCAGTCTGGACTGAGTTTGCAACAATTCCCGCTCGGACATGGCCAAATGCTGCCGTTCAAAACTGAGCATGAGCGCGCGGGCGGCGGGATCCCGGCCGCCCGCTTTTTTCCCAATTTCTCTCTGGGTCTTTTGCAGGGCACGCAACTCCCCCTCGTGCGTTTCGCGCAGTTCGCGCAGAATTTTCAGGTGTTCGAGCCGCTGGTTCTTTTCCTTATCGACGATCTCCCGCCGGTAGGCTTGGACGAGAGCGTCCACGAGGACGACCAGTTGCTCCGGCTTATCGCCGCTCATGGTGATGCGCAGAACCTCCGGTGCGACGGAGAAATCGGCTTGGACCTCCTTTTCCAGCCACTCGACCGGCTCGGCCTGCTCGCGCACGACGCTGAGCTTGGCGACCTTGGGGTCGCGCAGCGCGCTGTTGAGCACCAGACGGCTCTTGAGCAGAACCACCTGGGTGCGCTGGTGGTTGGGCAGGTCTCCGCCGGCGTTGTTTTGCTTGAAGATGATCCCCTTATGCGGGGGAATGTGGACCAGCGTGCGGACGGTGTGTTTGGGCGGCGGCATGAAGTAATAGGCACCGCCCCCGGCGAGGGCCGCCAGTAACAGTCCGAGGCAGGTCGCCAGCAGCCAACGGCGTCCCAGTGCCTTGAGCAGCAACAGTAAATTGGGAGCGCGCGTGAGGGCGGGAGGAAGGGGAGCGTGGCCGTGGGGGACGACCGAGACACGAGGGAGGATCCCGGAAGGAGGAGCGGACCCCGGCGCCGGCCCGTTGGCCGGCACCGGGAGGTTGGCTGGGTTCAGAGGGTTGGTTCCGTCAGGCTCAGGCCACATACTTCTCTCTCCGAGACATTTCCTCAAGGTAAGGCGACGGGCCTCTTCTTGGGCAGGACGCGAGGCCGCCCGCGGTTCCATCCATTCAGTGCATCACTTGTGTTTCCCGCGGACCCCGGCGGGCGCCGCGCGGAGACGGTTGGCTAAACCGGATCGGCGCCCAACTCGGCAGCGGCCGATCGACGAGCAGACGGCGCAACAGCCACAACTCGACTCCCAGCATCCCCAGGGCCAGCGGCATCATCAGCAGGCCGGCCAGATCGTGGAAGACAAGGTCGGCCCATCGACTGCCGACGGTCGCGTGCAAGAAGGCCGTCAACGTGATCCGCATCACGTTGGCCAGCACCGCGATCGGTGCGGCGCTGACCACGATCAGCACCTTGTCGAGCAGGGGCCGCCGAGCGAGGAGGGCCACGCCGGTCGCCAAGGCGAAGAACAGCAGAAGCATTCCCAGACCGCTGCACGCCTCCACCACGCCGATGCTCGCTTGATTGACGTGGATGACGTTCCCCTCGGCGAGGGCCGGCAATCCCAGCGTTTGCAAGGTATAGGTGGCGGTCAGCGTGGCGAGGCGCTGGAGGGGATGAGCCAGCCCGGTTTCCAGACGGTAGGGCAACGGGACCATGAAGAACAGGAACCCGATCGCCGGTCCCGACCAGCGCAGCATCGACCACCCGCCCAGAAGCAGAGCAACCCCGGCGAGCAGAGGCAACAGCGAGATCGCATCCAACCAATCGTTGTAAAACAACGCTCCCGCGCCGCGCAGCAGCACCGCCGACAAAAGCAAACCAACGCCCCACCAACTCGACGCGCGGTTTTCCCCAACGAGGCGCCTCCGCCGCCAGAGCAGATAGACCGCGAACAACGGCACGAAGTAGCCGTGCGAGTATTGAGGATCGTGCATCCATTTCCGCGCGATCTCGCACAGGGTCGGCCAATAGGCCCACGCGATCGAACCCGCCACCGCGGTCAGCAGCACCAACCGGCGGAAACGCCTGGAATCGAGAATGGTATGCAAAGCGCTTCTCATGCTCAAAAAAAAGGAACAACCAATGGAGCGCAGCCCACTAAGAGGCTGGCGAAACAGCCGCCGGTCGTCCCTTCCCCTGGGCGTTGGCGAAGGTTAGCAAAGGACATACCAATACGTCGAGGGGTTGGAGGGTCCGACCGATTTTTATCGCAACGTAGCAAGAGATAAAGAGTTATGTGGTCCCTCCTTTCGGAAGTGGGACGAGAATCCCGCGGCATTCGCGGTCGCTCTCGAATAAGTCGTTTACAAGAGCGTGGATCAGTGGCAACGGAGGTTGACACCGGAGAGACTGTAACTTTATGGCGCGCCGGGAGCGCCCCTTCGAGACACGAATGTTTTCCTGACCAGCCCGGAGCGCCCGCAACGGGCGCCCGTTGCTGGCGCTCCGGGCTGGTCATTCCTTTCGTTCGTGCCACTTAGGACAAGGCGGCAGGAACGTCGGCCCAGAATCCTTGCGGGGCGCGCGGACTGTGGATGAGTCCGTATCGGTGGAGCTTCTTGTAAAGTCCCATACGGCTGATGCCCAGTTCCGCGGCCGCCCGCAAGCGATTGTTGCCGTGCTTCTTCAGAGCCTGAAGAATGCGCCGGACCTCCGCTTCCTCCTTGGCCTGGTTCAGCGAGCCAGCCGACCTCCCGTTCGCCGCCGCGATCGGCTCGGAGTGTATTTGTAAGACGGCCGGCTCCCCGGCATGGAGGCGGATGGACTCCGGAAGGTCGCTGAACTGCACCTCCGGGCCTGCCGATAGGGCCACCACCCGTTCCACCACATTGCGCAGCTCACGAATGTTGCCCGGCCAGCGATAGCTCTGGAGGGCTCGCATCGCTTCGTCGCTGAACCCGCGCACATCCGGCCGATTTCGCGCCGAGAACTCAGCGAGGAATTTTTCGACCAGCGGAGGCACCGTCTCGGCGCGTTCGCGCAACGGCGACAGGTAGAAACTGACGACGTTGAGACGGTAATACAGGTCGGCGCGGAACCGTCCGGCCGCGACCTCGTGCTCCAGCGGCACGTTGCTGGCCGCGATCAGGCGGGCCTGTACCGGCCGCGGTCGATCGCTGCCGACCGGCTCGAAGACGCGCTCGTCCACCGCGCGCAACAGCTTGCCTTGCAGTTCGGGGGGCAGCGAGTTGACCTCATCCAGCAGCAAGGTGCCGCGGCCGACCGAGGCCAGTTTACCGGGCCGATCGCGGTCGGCTCCGGTGAAGGCGCCCTTGACGTGGCCAAACAAGGCGCTCTCGATCAACGCCGGCGACAGGGCGCAGCAGTCCACCACCTGAAAGGGCTGATCGCGGCGGGGGGACAATTGGTGGATGAGGCGGGCCAGGTGCGTCTTGCCGGTGCCCGTCTCGCCGCTCAACAGCAGCGTCGTTTCCTGCGGCGCCACCCGGCGTATTTGATCCGCCATTTCGGCCATTCCCAGCGACAGCGGGTCGGGAAGGTCTTCCGCCGGGGTCGAGGTGGACGCGGCCGCCAGGCGGGTGCGGAGCGTCAAGGCCTCCATCAGATGAGCCAGGCGGCCCGCGTCGGACGGCAGCGACAGGCAATCGACGGCCCCGGCGCGAAGCAGAGCGGCGGTTTGCGCTTCCTTGTTGTGCTCCCGCAGCACCACGACGGCGCAGGAACATCTTTCCGCCGCCACGATCCGCAGCAGACCGGTGACGGATTCGTCCGCTTGCCCGGAAGGCAAATGGGCCAGCACCAGCGCCACCCCGCCTCGGCGAAGACGAACGCGGACCTGGTCCGGCTCCTCACAGGTTTCCAATCCCAAGCAAGGTATGGAGTCGCTGACATTCCGGATGGTTTGGGCGAGAGATTGGTCGCGACTCACCAACAACGCTGTTGGTTCAGGCATGGTGCAATTCTCCTTGGTCAAGCAGCAGGAACGAACAGCTCCGGAACAAGGGTCGGTCTCCTCAGCGCTGCCGAGGAGAAGTTGCAGGTCCAACCGCATCCGCTGCCGTGCCCTCGTGCCGCGCGCACCGGGAGCGCCGACAGCGGGAGCAGGAGCGCGATTAGGGGGAGCGATACGGTTCCCGACGGCCTGGAACATCCAGGACGGTAGGAGCCAACGCCGCGAACTCAAGTCGAGCCTCGCAGCGTTTGGCCGATCAGTCGAACGAGTTTGGGAGCGGTGGAAACACCGCGTTTGGGGAGCCTTCGGCTGGGAACACAAAGAGTCGTCGCGCTGAGGACAGGCGACGATTCAAGGAATGCCGGGAGGGCACCCGATTGTCCCACAGGTGCATACGCCATTGTATACGACTTCTTCACCCTAAACGCAAAGGCCGTGCCACGCCCGCCTGGTGGGGGACACAATCCACAAAAGGTGCGTAACCCCTTCCAATTATTCGGATAAGGAGGGGCGATGCCCGCGCCGGAGAGATGCTCCACCCCACTCCTCAAATGTTAAGACGGGGAAACAGCGTTAACCGTTCTGAACAATCTGTTGACACAAGTTAACATCCCCTTTCCCAATTGGGGCTGACAACCTCGGTTGACAATCAGTTGGCGCGTGTCGAGGGGAAAAGCCACCCGCGAGAGGCCAAATCCAGCCCCCGAAACTTCCTCCCCTCTCGTCGGCCGGCAGCTCCGTTGAGACAAATTCAAAGGACGTAAGACTTTATAGTTCGGCAATGCCAAGGGCTCTTAAATAGTTCCCTGAATGGCCCCTCGTTTGCTACGCCCGTCGGAGCAGAAAGGCGCGTTGAGATTTCCTGCGCTGTCGCGCGGAACCTGCGAATGCCTCGTCCCGTTTGGCGAGCGGCGATGTCCCTCTCCACTCACCAAGTTGGACGAGGGGATACGGACTCCGCATGTCAAGATTGAATGCAATGACGCATTGCCCTCCCGCGGTCGCGGCGCCGTCCGAAGCGCGCCTCGTTCTGAGTTTTGACGTCGAAGAGCATTTCCGGATCGAGGCGGCGGCGCATTTGATCGTCGCGCCGTCGTTGCGCCGTCACTACAACGACCGTCTGGAACCCACGACGCGCTGGTTGCTGGACAAACTGGACGAGTTCGGACGCAAAGCCACCTTCTTTGTCGTCGGCCAAATCGCCCGGAGTCATCCGAAGTTGGTGCGCGCCATTCACGAGGCGGGGCACGAGGTTGCCAGTCACAGTTGGGACCATCGCACCGTCCGGCGCTTGACGCCGGCCGCGTTCCGCGACGATGTTCGTCGCAGCAAGGATGCCCTGGAACAAGTCACCGGAGAGTCGGTCTGCGGCTATCGGGCGCCTACGTTCAGCATCTTGCCGGAGACGGCCTTCGCCCTGGACGCGCTGGCCGAGTTGGGGTTGGATTACGATTCGTCGATCTACCCGGTGCGGCACGATCGCTACGGCGTCCCCGCCGCGCCGCGCGGTCCGTTCCTGGCACGCGGCTTCCAGCACTCCATCCTCGAACTGCCCCCGGCGACGCTGCGCCTTTTTGGCGTCAACACGCCGATGGGCGGCGGCGGCTATTTTCGCCTGTTTCCGTTGTTCTTGACCGAATGGGCGCTGCGGCAGACCGGCCGCGCCTGTTCGCCCTCCGTGGCGACGCTGTACTTCCACCCTTGGGAGTTCGATCCGGAGCAGATGCGGCTGCCGTTGGGCCGTCTGAGCCGTTTTCGGACGTACGTCGGCCTCGGCCGCACGCGCGGCCGCTTGGCGTCGCTGCTGGCGAGGTATCGCTTCAGCCGTGCCGTGGACGTGGCCAAGCAACTGAACTGTCACCGGGAGGAGTTGCCCCGTTTCGGTTTGGCTGCCTCTGCCGCCGAAGATCGGGAACAATCCGAGCCGCGACCGCTCGGGAACGGCCAAGCTTCCACCGCTCCCTAACAGTCGCGGCTCGGACAGGATGTTGGAGTTTTGCCCGCTCGCCCTTGTCCGGAAAGGAGGTGAGGCGAATGCTCGGATGCCGGCGAGAAACGGCTGCCGGCGTGGGAAAAATGGGACGAACGAGAAGAGGTTGGATCGAACGATTGTTCTTTCGGTGTGTTACACGGTAACAACCAGAAAGGAGATTACTTCATGTTTCGGGTAGCGAAATGGTTGCCCTGCGTGGCAGCCCTCGCTGTCGTCGTCCTGCTCGGCACGGCTGGCCCGGCTCGTGCCGGCATCGAGTTGGTTTTGACAGATGTCACCACCAACCAGACCGTGAATGGAGCTGTCATCGGCAACTCCGCCCTGTACAGTGGAGCCGTCGGGGCTTTTAATGTCGGCATCACCGTAGGACTCAGCAACAGTCCCGGAGGTACCAACGCCGTGACTCAGCAGGGTTCCTTGTTCATTACGAACACCAGCAACAGTGCCCAGACCCGGCTTTGTTGCAAAAGTCCAGACAGTGGTACTCTGGGGAAGCCAGGCAACTACCCAGCTTTGCCAACTTGTCTTTTTGAGGAGTTTTGCAACAAAGCCCCCAGACCCTGCAAATCTTGGTGAGTGCCAACGGGTTCATGACTCCAACTAGCCCACCGCCGTTGAATGTGTTGGACACGGTCTCCGGATCGGTGCTGACCGGCACCCTTACGGACGGAAGTGCTCAGGGTTTCGCGAGTACGACGAACCAACTGGGTGCAAAGGATTTCGCGTCCACCCTCCTTCAATTCGGGCCGACTGGCCAGTCTCAGTCGTTCTCTCAGAATGGAAGCGTGGCTGGTTTCTCCCCAGACAGATCGGCTTATTCGCTTACGTTCGTCGAAACCTTCACTCTGAGCGCGGGTGGTTCGATCACTCTGACCGGCGGGAACGTCGAGGCAGACAACCAAGCGGTCGCACCCGAGCCGACGAACCTGATGGCGGCCTTCACCGCCGTGCCGTTTCTGGGGCTCGGCGCCTGGATGCGTCGTCGCAAGCAGGCCGTGTAAGCCCAACACGGCAACCCTACCAACCCGGCGAGCGGGGAGCGTCTGCCCCCGTTTGCTCGTCCCCAACAGGGGGCTGACGCCCCCCGCTCGCCAACCTTCCCCCAAGACGAGGCAGCGTCCACCATGCGAAGAACGTTGAACCTGAAATGGGCCGCGGCTCTGCTCGCGATCCTGGTCCCGTTGGGAACGGCCGTGCATTTCCTGCACGGCTACCAGGTGAAGCGCAACGCGGGCAGTTTACGGGAACGGGCACATCAGGCCAGCGCGGAAGGACGCGACGACCAGGCCGCGGAGTATCTCGGCGATTACCTCCGCTACGTCCCCGGCGACGATGACGCGCTCGCCGAGTACGGGATGCTGCTGGACAAGTCGGCCAAGTCGCCCAAGGCCCAACTCCGCGCCTATCTCGTTCTCGATCGCGTGCTGCGCCGTCAGCCCCAACGCCAAGACGTCTGTCGCCGTCTGGCGGAGTTGGCCATGAAACTCCGTCGTTACCGCGATGCCGAGGACCACCTGGCGGGCCTTCGACAAGAGCCGCCCAAGGATGCCGAGATCGAGGAACTTCTCGGTCGCTGCCGGTTGGCGCGCGGCAACTATCGGCCGGCCCGCGACTCCTTCCAAAATGCCATCCAACTCGCTCCCGACCGCATCGACAGCTACCTCGCCTTGGCCGACCTCTTCCACGACCACGCCGGCGACATCAAACAAAGGGGCGAACAACTCGATGGCGTCAAGAAGGCCGAGGAGACGTTGACCGCCATGATCGACGCGAACAAGAACTCCTACAAGGCGTATCTGGGCCGCGCTCAGTATCTGCACCGCACCGCGCCGCCCGCCGCGCGCATCGAAGCGCTGACAGAAGCGGAGAAGGACTTGGCCGAGGCCCGCCGCCTCGCTCCGAATGAGGCCGACCTGTTCCTGGCCTCGGCGAAATTCGCCTCCGACCGCCAGGATTTCGTCAAGGTGCGCGAGTATCTAACTGCCGGTTGCGCGAAGCATCCGAAGGATGCCCGCATGTATCGCTTCCTGGCCGCCGTCGAACTGGAGGACGGCAAGACCGACGCGGCGTTGGCCTGCCTTCGGCGCGGGCTGGAAAATGTTCCCAAGGACCACGACCTTCAATGGGGGCTGGCCAACGCCCTCGTCGCGCAGGACAACATCGAGGAAGCCGGCGAACTGGCCGAACAGCTGCGCAAGGAGCAATTCCCGCCAGCTCTGCTCGATTATCTCCAGGCCCGCCTGTTGCTGAACAAGAAGGAGTGGCGGCCGTCCGCTCAACTGCTGGAGCGCGCCTATCCGCTCCTGTCCGCGGACCCCAAACTGACCGAGCAGGCTGGACTTTTCCTGGCCTTCTGCTACGAGCGCCTGGGCGATGCGGACCGCGCCAACGCCGCCTACCACCGCGTCCTCGCCCTCGACAGCCGCTCCATCCGGGCACGCATCGGCATCGGCCGCACGCTCGCCACCATGGGCCAGCTGACGCAGGCCATCGACCAGTATCAGCAAGTCTTGAAACTTCCGCGCATCCCGGTCTCGGCGCCGGCTGACCTGGCTCGCCTGCTCATCCTGCGCAACCGCCAGGAAACTCAGCCAAACTGGGAAGAAGTCAACGATCTGCTGGCCTGGGCCGCGAAGACGCATCCCTCGACGGAGATCACAGTCCTGCAAGCTGAGGTGGACGCCGATCGAGGCGAGTTCGAGGCGGCCCGGCGGAAGCTCGAAACGGACGAGAGCAAGGACAGCCGGCCGGTCGATGTTTGGGTGGCTTTGTCGGTCCTGGAGGACCGGCAGCGCCGGCCGGCGGACGCCCTCGCCGTGCTGGATGAGGCCCAGCGCCGTCTCGGCGACCGCGTGGAATTGCGTCTGGCACGCATCCGCCACTGGAGCGCCCACAAGGGCGACGAGGCGCGGAAGGAATTGGCCCGGCTCGCGGACACGAGCAAGTTCCGAGACGAGGAACAGCAACTCCTCGTTCGCGCCCTGGCGTCGGCCCATGCCACCGCCGGAAGCATCGAGGAAGCTTCTCGCCTTTGGACCCAGGTGGCCCAGAAGCAAAAGGATGCGCTGGATGTCCGTATCGCGCAATTCGATCTGGCGATGACGGCCGACGACCCCGCCGCCGTCGCCAAGGTTCTTGAGGACATGAGGCGCATCGAGGGACCCGAAGGGACCATCTGGCGTTACGGTCGAGCGTGCCAGTTGATCGGCCAGGCCCGCAAGGAGCCGGATACCGCCGCGCGCGGCCGCACTCTGAACGAAGCGCACGAATTGCTTTTGGCCGTGGCGGCGCGGCGTCCGCAGTGGTCGCGCGTGCCCTTCTGCGAAGGGCAAATCGAGGACTTGCGCGGCAAGTTTGACGCCGCCTTGGCCCACTATCGCCGGGCCGTCCGGCTGGGCGAGCACAGCCCGCTGGCCATCCAGAGAGCGGCGGAACTGCTCACCGGGAAACGCCGCTATGCCGAAGCCTACGCGATGCTCCGCAAACTGCCGCCGGACGCGCCGCTTTCCGAAGGCATGCAAAAACTGTATGCCGAGGTAGCGCTGCAAGGAGGCAACGATACCGGCCGCGCCCTGGAACTGGCGGAGAAAGCCGTGTCCTCCGGCTCGACGGATTACCGGCAATATCTGTGGCTGGGGCGAATGCTCTGGGCCACGCGCCAGCCGGAGAAGGCGGAGTCGGCCTTCCGCCGCGCCGTCCAGTTGGCCGACAACGCGCCCGAACCGTGGGTGGCGCTCATTCAGTACCTTGCCGCCGACAAGAAAACGAAGGAAGCCGAAACGGAGATCGAAAAGGCCCGCGCCAAGCTGCCCAAGGACCAGGCCGCCCTCGCCCTGGCCCAGTGCCATGAGGCGGTCGGCAACCTGGACCGCGCCCAGGAGTTGTACCAGGCGGCCCTGCGCGCCCATCCGGAGGACGTGCCGGCGCTTCAAGGTGCCGCCGGCTTCGCTCTGCGGACCAATAAATTGGCGGACGCCGTGGTCCATCTGGAGAAGATCGTCCAACTCAAACTCAAGGACCGTGAGGCGGCCGACGCCGCTCGCCGCGTCCTGGCCATCGTGAAAACCCTGCGCGGAGATTACCAGGAATCGCGCAAGGCCTTGGAGTTGGTGGGCCTGCTGGAGGAAGGCAAGCTGGCCGATCGGCCGGAAAGCGAAACGGCATCCGACCGGCGCGCCCAGGCCACTCTTCTGGCCATGCAGAAAAGTCGCAGCGAACGGCGGCGGGCCATTCCCATCCTGGAAGACCTCGTCAGGCGACAGGAGGCCTTGCTTGAAGACGACTTCCTGTTGGCCCAGCTATACGAGTCCATCGGCGACTGGTCCAAGTCCCAGAAGGAGATGCTCGTCCTGCTGGCCTTGCCGCGCGGCGACAACCCCCGTTACCTGGCACACTACGCACGCGCTCTCCTGCGCCGCCAACAACCCAAGGAAGCCGAGACCTGGCTCCACGAGCTGGAGAAAAAATCAGGCGACCCCTTGGTCGTCACCGAGATCCAGGCGCGGCTCGCCAAAGCGCGGGGCAAGGGCGAGGAGTGCGTCCGCTTGCTGGAGCGTTTGGCCGACGACCCGAAAGTCAACCGGGCGAGCGTCGCCGCTCTGCTGGAGGAGTTGAAGGAAACCGAGGCGGCCGAGCGGATGTACCGCGCCCACGTCGAAGCCACCCGAGCGCGGCATCCCGAGAACGCCCTGGTTCTGGCTCAGTTCCTCAGCCGGCAACAAAAGATCGGCGCGGCCCTGGAGCAGTGCGAGTCGGCCTGGAAGTCCGCCCCGCTGGCCACGTCCCAGGTGTGTCTTGTCATCCTCTCCCAGCCGGGCGCCGATGCCGCGCACTGCCGGCGCGTCGAGCGCCGGCTGGAGGAGGAGATCGCCAAAGGAGCGAATTCCTCCTCGTTTTCAACGGCGCTGGCGCACGTGAAAAACTTGCTGGGACGCTACGACGAAGCGGAATCGATTTACCGCAAGGCCGTCGAGAAGAACCCGCGCGACGCCACGGCCTTGAACAACCTGGCGTACCTGCTGGCCCTCCGGGGAGGACAAGCGGACGAGGCGCTGCAAAAGGTGCGGCAAGCCTGCGACATTGCCGGCCCTCGGCCGTCGCTCTTGGACACTCGCGCCGTCGTTCTGCTGAAGCAAGGCAACAGCCGGCAGGCCATCGAGGACTTGACCAAAGCGATCGACGAGCAGCCCTCGGCGTCGGCCTACTTCCATCTGGCTGAGGCCCACTACCTGGCGCGCGACCGTCAAGCCGCCCGTCTGGCCTTACAGCAGGCCAAGGCGCGCGGGCTGCAAGCCTCCACGCTGCACCCTCTGGAGAAGCCGTTGTACGCGGCCTTGATTCGAGACTTGGATGGTTAAACTCCGGCGCCAAGTTGCCCGGCGCCTTCTCGTTGCAGACGTAATTGTCGAACTCGCTCGGAGCAGCCGCAGCGGGCGGAAGCGATGGTTGCCGGCGTTCCGGGCGAGATCGCGATCGACGGCTACAGGGAAAACTTGACTGCGAGGGCGCATGGCTCGGTGTCTTGTCATTGGTGGTGCGGGTTTCATCGGCTCCCATCTCGTGGAATCGCTGGTGGCCCGCGGTGAGACGGTGCGGGTGCTGGACAATTTCAGTACCGGCAGCGTGTCGAATATTGCCCCTCTGCTTGGCAAAATCCAACTCCTCGTGGGCGACGTCGCCGACGAGGAACTGATCGCCCAGGCGATGAAAGGGATTGACACGGTCTTTCATTACGCCCCTCCTCCCGAGTGGTTGTTTCTCAGCCCCGACTCGCTCGGCAGCGGCGTGACCTCCCTTCGCCGCCATCAGGGGCCAAGCAGTCTTACCAACGCGCGAAACGTCCTCGCCGCCGCTCATCAAGCCGGCGTCCGCCGCGTCATCTACGCCTCCAGCGCGCGGGTGTACGGCTGTGCCGATTCCGTTCCGTTGTCCGAGGACCACCCCCTCAACCCGGTCTCCTCGTTGGCGATCACCACCCTGGCCGGCGAACAGGACTGTTGCGCCTTCACCTCGCTTTCCGGGTTGGAAACGGTTCGCTTGCGTTACTTCAACGTGTTCGGGCCGCGGCAGTCGAGCGCTTCGCTCGCCGCGGAGATCATTGGGCAGGCCATCAAGGCGATGCTTGTAGGCAGGCGGCCGGTGATCCCCGGCAATGGCTTCGATCCTCAGGACTTCCTTTACATCGACGACGTCGTTCACGCCAATCTGCTGGTGGCCCAGGCCCAGCGCGTCTCGGGCCGCGTCTACAACATCGCGCGCGGCCACCCGACCACCGCGCTGGAAATCGTCTCGCTGCTCAACCGCATTCTGGGCAGCAAACTTCGCCCCATCCATACCGCTCCGCTCGCGCCGGCCGATGGCGACAATCTCGCCGACGTGGCGCGCGGTGAAGCCGAGCTGGGATTCTGCTCTTTTACAGATCTGGAAAAGGGCTTGCGTCATTGTGTCGATTACTATTCCCGCTGGCGAGACAGCCTCTTGCCCCCCCGGCAGGAGGCCGCGCAGGCCGCTCCCCTTTCTTCGCAAGAATCGGGCGAGCAACAGCGGGTCGGCCCGCCTCACTCCCAAGTTCTGCGGCGCGGGCGTCCCGTTCGGTGATCGTCCGCCGTGAAGGGAACGAATCGAAAGGGGCGGCCCAATGTATCACCTCGTCGGCGAACTGCTGCAACCGTTCGTCCTCCTCTATCTTCTGGCCGGTCTACTGCTGCTCGCCCTGTGGCGCAGGGGGCGCGAGCGGCGCCGCATGATGCTGGTCCTGACGATCACGTTCGCCGTCTTCTATCTTTGCGCCACACCGCTGATGAGTTACCTCGCGTTGGGATCGCTGGAATGGTCGCAGCCGCCGTTGGATCAGCGCCCCACGGACACGCCGGCGATTGTCATCCTGGCCGGCTACGCTCGATCGGCAGCCGGCGAAAACCGGCCGCCCGAACTGGGTGAGGACACGCTGTCTCGCTGTCTGGAAGGCGCCCGGCTGTATCGCCAGGGCGATCCTTGTCCCATCGTGGTCAGCGGCGGAACGGTTGACGAGAGCGACGAGCCGGCGTGTGCGCCGTTGATGCGCGATTTTCTGGCGCGACTGGGCGTGCCCACGGACGACGTGATTGTCGAAGACCGCTCGCGCACGACCTGGGAGAACGCGGTGGAGTCGAACAAGCTGCTGGAGCAGCGCGGCATCCGTAAGGTGGTGTTGGTTACGGACGCGGCCCACATGTTCCGCGCGGCCGGCTGCTTCCGCAAACAAGGGCTGGAGGTTGTTTGCTGCGGTTGTCGTTACCGGGCGACCGGCTTTTCCCTTGAGTTGCGGCACTTCCTGCCGAATCCGGGTGGCGCCTGCGGCATACAATACGCCTGGCATGAATGGTTGGGAATCGGATATTACTGGCTCCGCGGCAGGTTGTGAGTGCTCGAAATCCGGTTTCCCCATCGCCGCACGAGAGGTGCGCCCATGAAACGCCGCTTCGCCGTTGCCGCCATGGCGCTGACGGTCTGCGTCTGTCATGGTCTCGCTTCGACACGCGCCGCCGTCGTCGTTCTGGCCAACAAGACCGATCGCGATGTTCGTTTCACGGTCCACGCCACGCCGGAACGCTCGCGAGAGCGCACGCTTTCCGCCGGCGAAGTCCTGCCCATCCCCGTGACGGAGCGCATCGCCGTCACGTTCTCCGTCAACGGCAAGCCGCGCCGCAACAATCTGAACGCGAACGCGGTCTATTACTTTGTTGGTTCGCCGCAAGAGATGAAGTTGGAGGAACTTGGCCTCGTGGGAGTTTGGAGCGAGGCCGCGCGACCGATCGCCAAGGAGTCGAAAACGACGGATGCGCCCGCACCCAAACCCGCACGCTTTCCGGTCAAGATCCCCGTCAAGATCCTGGTGGACCAGGCTGAGCCGACCGTGCGGAGCGTGTGGGAGAAAAGGCTCCGCAAACGAATCGCCGAGGCCTCGGCCATCCTGGAGCGAACCTGTCGGGTCCAACTGGATGTTACCGAGGTGGATACCTGGGAGTCCGATCCGAGGCTGACGACGCTGGCGGAGTTGTTCGGCGATTTCCAGCGCAAGGTCGCCGTCAAGCCGGCCCGTCTCGCCATCGGGTTCACCGGCCTGCTCGCTCCCAAGAAAGGAGACCCGGCACGGAGCCTCACGCCGGAGCCTCTGCACACGCACCTACTCATCCGCGAATGGAGCGCGCGCGGCGAGCTGGACCGTCTGGAGATCCTGCTGCGCGAATTGGGGCATTTCCTGGGCGCCTGCGACAGTCCCGATGCCAATTCGGTCATGCGCTTGAAAGTGGGCGACGGCCGGGCCAATCACGTGGCCTTTCGGATCGGCTTCGATCCGCTCAACACATTGGTCCTCAACCTGGTGACCGAGGATCTCGCGCGCGGGCCGGCGCCCGGACTCGGCGAGTTGTCTCCCGCGACACGGAAACGTCTGGCGGAGGTGTACGCGACGCTCAGCCGGTTGTCGCCGACGGATCCGATGGTTCCGCGCTCCATCCGCCTGTTAGGTGGGGCTCCGCCCGAGTCGCTGGCCACGCGCCAACTGCCGGACGGCGTGGCGGCCGGAGCGGGAAAGGTGGTTGCGGCCATCGTCGGCGCGGCGGAGCGCAACGCGCGACTCCCGGCCCGAGACGCCGTCGCGCGCGGCGAGCCATTTCGCCGGACGGGCGACGCGCTGACCATCCATTATTTCCAGGTCGCCGCCGCGGCGAGCCAGCGGCTGCCGCCCGAACATACCGTGCCCGCTTTCCTGCTCGGCCTGGGCATCGCGCTGGATCGCTCCTCGTTGCTCCGCGCCATGCCTCTTCGCAGCATTCCGTGGGAGAAGATCGAAACCGATGCGCGGCGCGGGCATCGACTTGAGGTGCTGGGCGAACCGGCCATGCACGGCAAGCCGCGCCTGGCCGAGTATTTTGCGGTTTCCGCCGCCCTGACGACGCTGGTGGAGGGCCAGCAGGTGTCGGCCGGGGGCATTGTGGAAGAACTGCTGCGCGTTCGGGGCGAGGACCGCTGGCGCTTCGACGACCTGTCCGCGACGCTGGCGGGCATCACGTTCGCCCTTCAACTCGACGCCTCGCCCGGCCTGCTCCCCGAACTAGCCGCTTCGTTCCGTGTTGCCGACTACGTCCTTCGCCCCGCGGGGGAACCGGAAGCCCTAACCCACGAGGAATTCGTTCACGAGTACGGCTCGATCTCGGACGAACGGTTCCTCCACGAAGAAGGGTTGCTGCGCAAACGCCTGCTCGCCCTGCCGGGATACCAACCGCGCCCGGCGGAAAAATGAAGCCCTCCCCACGATCCGCTTCCCCACCGCGTCTATGGCAAGGTCGGCTCGGCCGGTTTCGACATCTCTTTGGGGGGAGGGAGTTGCTCCCCCTCCGGGGCGGGGCGCGCGGCACTCGGCGCGACGGCGGCAACGATTGGCGGCGGACACGGGCAGTGAGAATAATCGGGAGGAAACGGCCAGGCGGTCCAGCACGTCGGATAGTAGCCGAAATGCTCCACTGTTTCGCAGCTGATCGGCATGGGGCACACGCACTTGAACTTGATGCACGGCGGCTTGGGCCGACAGAACACAGTCTTCGGGCAGTGATGGCATTCGCCCGCCGTCGCGGCACTTCCGAGGGCCGACAACATGAGATAGGGAGCCAGGAACAGGGCAAGTGAAGTGAGCGCGGATCTCAACGTCATGGGGTCCCTCCTTGGAGCCTCACGGGTGCAATGTATCTTCGCTCGATGGATGAGGAGCGCGTCGCGCAACGGCGAATCCTCACCCGTTCGCTTATCGACTGCCGAAGGCTGGCAAGTTCAGAGAAACACGGGATTGAGGACGACCAAGGGTGCGGTAGGGTGTCTCCCGGAGGAGGTGAGCGGGGGCGTCAGCCGCTGTTCATGCCGTAACAGGGGGCTGACGCCCCCTCGGCATCAAGTGAAGCCGGTCTGTAGCCGAATTCGTGAGAATCCGGACATTCTGTAGCCGAATTCGGATAGTGGGCGATTAGTGTGTTGACGCCGCCCGAAGCAGTTCAAGCAGCGTCCACGGATGATCGGCCAACCCTGCCTTCAGCGCTGGTGTCGTCTTCCGTCGTGGTTCCGCGGCGCACGTCAGTGTACCGTGCGGCCGGACGAAGTTGTAGACCGCGAAGTACAAGCTGAGCGCCGCTTCGTGATTCGACCCCGCTGCCAGCATGTTCGCCATACCGACATCAGCACCAACTGCGCTCGCGCACCAACCCAGATCCGGCTGACACCTTGGCTTTCCTGGGATGGACGAGAAGGTTGCTTTTTCCGTCGCTGGTCTGCCGGTTTGGCATCCTCGGCGGGCGTTTCGGCCAGTGGCATCCCGTCTCAGATTTTCAGGCCATCCTGGTCCGCTGTCTATATGTCGTCCGCCATCGAGGCATCCCACATCAGGACCATTCCCGCCAAATAGTCGGCAGCAGCCAAGCGGTGCCCGTCTGGGCTGAAGGTGACGCTCTCAACCCTGCTCTTCGCGCCTTCCAGCGTGAGGATGTCCTGACCGGTCGTTTCATCCCAGATCTTCACGGTCCCATCCGATGAGCTGCTGGCCAGGCGGCGTCCGTCCGGGCTGAAGGTTACCGCCGTCGCATCGGCCGTGTGCCCTTTCAGCACAAGCTTCTCTTTCCCCGTTGACGCATCCCATACCTTGATTGTTTTATCCGTCGAGGCCGAGGCCAGTCGCCGCCCGTCCGGGCTGAAGCACACACACCAGACCGAGCCGGCATGCCCTTGCAGGGCGAGTATCTCCCGGCCCGTTGCTACATTCCACACCCGCACTGTCTGGTCCTCCGAGGCGCTGGCCAGGCGTCGGCCGTCCGGGCTGAAAGCCACGCAAGAAACCTCGGCGGTATGCCCCGTGCACGTAAGCAGCTCATGGCCCGCGGTCGCGTCCCACACTTTCACAACGTGATCCCCGCCGCCAGTGGCAAGGCGTTTGCCGTCCGGACTGAAGGCCACGCTGAAGACCCCGCCAAGACGCTGACCGATAGCGTGCCCTGTGACCGAGAAGGCCTCCTCGCCCGTACTCATATCCCACACCCGAGTCGTCCCGTCCCAGGACGAGGTGGCCAGTCGCCGGCCGTCGGGACTGAAGGCCACTGAGGAAACCTCCCCGGAATGCCCGGCGAAGGAGCAGACCTCCCGGTTCGTCCCCAGGTCAAACACCCTGGTTTCACCGACAGTCCGGAGAGTACCCGTCCCGCCAGCCGTCGCCAGGTGCCGGCCGTCGGGGCTGAACGCCACCGCCCTGATTTGGCGACCGGAGCTACCCAGCGACAACGGCGCAGAGGTCGCTGCTAAGTCCCACAACCTTGCCGGAGAACCGATGCCTGCGGTGGCAAGGTGTTTGCCGTCCGGACTGAAGGCCACACGGGCAACTATGTCGGAGCCTGCCAGGGAAAAGGCCGGCTGGGCCGTGAGCGTATCCCACACCCGCACCACCTTGCCCGTCCTCGAGGCGGTGGCCAGATAACGGCCATCCGGGCTTAGGGCCAGGCTTGAAAAAGAGGACAACCTCCGGTCGCTCAGGGATAGGGTTTCCCGGCCCGTCGTTAGGTCCCAGAACTTGATCTTGCTTGTCCAATCGGTCAGTTGGTCCATCTCCCAAATGGCGCAGACCAGGTGTTGGCTGTCGGGACTGAAGGCCACACAGCCGATGGCCAGAGGGTCGTATCCCTTGCGGCAGAAGATGTCCTGGCCGGTGGCTGTGTCCCACACCCGCACCTCGCCACCCTTACGATACTGCCCAGTCCCGGCTGCCACGCGCCGACTGTCTGGGCTGAAAGCAACGCTCAAAGCGGCGCTGAAGCGTACCTTGCGCGCGAGCGCTTCCCGGCCCGTTGCCACGTCCCATACCCGAACTTCCCCCGCAGGAGCCTCGCCCACCGGCTCGACATCCCCGCTCCCGCTCACCAACTGTCGGCCATCGGGGCTGAAGGCCACGCTGTTGGCACCTCCCGTGTGACCCTCCATGATACGTTCCGTCTTCCCGGTGAGCAGATCCCAGATCCGCACGGTCCCATCGCCTGAAGCACTCGCGAGGCGCTGGCTGTTAGGACTGAACGACAGCTCATTTACGACCCCGGCATGCCCGCTCAAGGTGTGCTCCTCCTGCCCGGTGGCCACATCCCAAACCTGAATCGTCCCATCTGCCGAGCCCCCGGCGATGAGCCGTCCGTCGCGGCTAAACGCCACGACGGCCACCGTGGCGACACGCCCCTGGAGAGTACGGAGTTTCCGCCGGCAGAGCGTCTGGAGGTAGCGATACTCCCAGCCGCGCAGGTCCCCGCGGCATTCCTCAAGGATTCGGCTGGCGCGGCCGACGTTATTGGCCTGCAACTCGCTCTGGGCCAGGCTGATCTGAAGGGCATAACGGCCCACCTCGGCCCGCACCAGCGCGTGGCTCAGGTCGTTGGTGAACCAGATGCCGACCGCCAGCACCGTCACCACCGCGAGCACGCTGACCGCTACCAGGGCCGCTGGCGCGGGACGCCGCTGTGCCCACTTGATTACGCGCTCGGCCATGCCCACCGGCCGCGCCAGGACCGGCATGCCACCCAGAAACCGATCCAGGTCCTCGGCGAGGGCCAGGGCGCTCTGGTAGCGGCGGGGCGCTTCCTTGCGCAGACACTTCAGGCAGACCGTCTCCAGATCGCGTGGCACCTGAGCGTTCAACTGCCGCGGCGGCACCGGCTCGTCGTTGACCACCTGCACTATCGTGTCCCAAGGGGTCGCCGCCTTGAAGGGCGGCCGGCCCGTCAGGCACTCATACAGGATGGCCCCCAAGGCGTAGACGTCTGCCGCCGGACCCAGCTCCTTTACCTTACCGCTTGCCTGCTCCGGAGCCATATAACTCGGTGTGCCCATGATGGCGCTGGTAGGTGTCAAGCTCTGCTCGTCCAGCTTTTTGGCCAGGCCGAAGTCGCTGACCTTGGGCGTGCCGTCGGCGGCCAACAGGACGTTGGCGGGCTTGAGGTCACGGTGGATCACACGGGCCTCGTGGGCCGCCTGCACGCCTCGCGCTACCTTCGCTACCAATTCGGCGGCCTCGCGGGGCGGCAGCGGCGTGCCCCCCAACTTATCCTTCAAGCTGCCGCCCGGACAGAACTCGAGGGAATAGAAAGGCGAGCCCTGATGCTCGCCGACTTCAAAGATTTGCACGACATGACGGTGCTGCAAGCGCGCGATGGCTTCCGCCTCGGTGCGGAAGCGTGCCAGCGAGTCGGGGCCGGCGTGGTCGCCGGCCAGAATCACCTTCAGGGCCACGATGCGCCCGGCATTCACCTGCCGGGCCTTGTAGACGACGCCCATACCGCCGCGGCCCAACAGGTCGAGCACTTCGTAGCCCGGCACAACGAACGGGGAGCGCGGCAGGGCCGGAGTTTGCCCCGGCGGCTCGGGGACGGTGAGGTTGGCGTCCGCGACGTTCGATATCTGCGCCGGCCGCAGCGCGGCCTGGGCGCTCGGCACTTTAATCGAGGCTTGGTGCAGGACCCGCCGGTCGGCGAAAAAGCAGCGGAGCTGAGCTTCGTGCGAGGGCAGGAGGTCCAGGTAGTCTTCGGGCCAGGGCGGCGTGTCGTTCAGTTCCTCGCGCAAGACCACCTCGTGGCAGATCAGTTCGAAGACTAGTTCGGGGTGTTCGCGGAGGGCGGGTGTCTCCTCCAGGTACGCCTTCACCGAGACACGCTCGCCCCGCTGCCAGCGCTGACGCTGGTCGGTTTGCAAATAGTGCAAGAGCAAGCGCAGCAATTCGGTAAGGAGCGCGGCGCGCTCCGGTCCTTCCACCCCGCGCAGGAACTCCTCGACACCCGGCCGTTGCCCGTCCTGCCAGGCGCTCTCGAAGCGGTCGCAGACTTCGTCTACGCGCTCTACCGCCGACAGTGGTAGTGAACCATTTTCGTTCGAGAGATCCTCATTCATAGCGCGATATCCTCGGGAGCGGCCGGCGGCGTGCGGGGTAACGTGTGCTTCCTACGTAATCTTGTCCGTTTTTGGGCTTAACTTGTAGAGAAAGTCGACCCCGGACAATACCAGACAGCCGAGCGCCTGTAGTGTCCGCCCATGTCCAGTGGTCTCACTTCGTTTCGGCAACGGCCTTGACTTCGGGCCATTCTACGGCAAAGCCCAACACCCGGCTCTTGGTCGGACCTCGGCCCCTCGCTGTACGCTACTCACCCTTGACCCGTGAACCGATACGAAATCAACACACGAATCGCCCACTACCCGAATTCGTGAGAATTCGGACATTCGGTAGCCGAATTCTCACAGATTCGGTCGAGGGGAAAAAACCGAATTCTCACGAATTCGGCTACGAACAGGGAAACGTCGCCTCTTAACTGGATCCCTATGGGGCGTCAGCCCCCCGCTCGCCTCCTTCGTCGGCCCACCCTACTCTTGCGGCAACTGATACGCTTTCCGCCGTGCCATGTGGCGATACGCCTCGGCCACGAGCGCCCGGCGCTCTTCCGCGCTGAGCAGGGAGGCGAACAATCCATCGACGATCCCATCTCCAACCTTCGTTTCGCGCAGCAACCGGTCTTCCATCTCCTCGTTGGTTTCAAGCGAACCGTCTCGGCGCAGATGACTGGGGGCGTAACCGCGCTCCACCAGGGCCGGCGCGATCATCAGACCGCGATGACAGTCGAGCGGATCTTCCTCGCTGCACAGGAAGGCGACTTTGCCGCCGAGCAGATCGCGCGTCAGGCGTTCGAGGCCGCACTGAAACTCCGCCGTCTCCCGGACACGCTCGTAATCCACCCGGCCCGCTTCGTCGTACAGCGCAGGCGAGGCCGGCCGGCCGCCGAGTAGGTCGCCGAGAAACAGGTAAGCGATGCCGTGCTCGCGCAATCCACCCTCCAGCGCTCCCCTGTTGAAATAGGGACAGCGTCCACTGTAAGGACTGGAGCGCACGTCGGCCACCGCCGTGACGCCGGCCCCGCGCAGCAGGGCGACGAACGCCGGCCAATCGTGGTTGGAGTGCCCGACGCTCACCAGACGCACTTCCGCTTCCGGAGGCGCGGTTCCGCTTCGCATTTGCTTTTCGGCCGGCGGTACGTCCATAATAACGGCATCATAGCAGGTCGCGCCCGCGCAAACCATCAAGGCCAACGCCATGCCATCGGCCGCGTCAAAAATCACCTTGATCTGTCTCTTTTTCTTTGGGATGGGCCGCGCCTGCGCCGACGAGGCGAGGACCGTTCTGGAGAGAGCGATTCGAGCGCACGGCGGGGCGGACAAACTGGAGCGGACGAAGAGAGGACGGCTCAAGGCCAGCGTTAACGGCAAGAGCAACGGAGGGGATTTCCAGTGGGCGTGGGAAGAGACGTTCGACCTGCCTGGCCGCTTTCATTGGCGCATCGAGGAAACCACCAAGGGCAGGACGGCCTTCATGGAGTATGCCATTGATGGGACGAGAGGTTGGAGGCGCGCGGGAAAACTCCCCCCCGAAACCATCCGGGAGCCGGAACCGGAACCCCTAGAGCGGCACTGGCATGCGGTTCTGGCTCAGCTCCTCCTCTTCTCGCGAAGCAAGGACACCGAACTCAAGTTTCTTGGCGAGGAGATGAAAGACGGGAGGCGACTCGCCATCATCTCGGCGCGCTCGCCCCGAGCGGCGGCGGACCTATACTTCGACCGGGCGACAGGGCTGCTGGCGCGCGCCGTGAGTCCGCGGCCGAACCCAATGGCAGGCAAAGAGACGAAGGTCCTAATCGCCGAGAATGTGTACGACGATTACAAGCAGATCCAGGGCGTTCAGTATCCGATGCACAGCAAGGCGATCAACCCGGACTCCACTCTGGACATCAAGATCGTTTCCCTCGAGTTTCTCGACAAGATCGACGACGGCAACTTCGCCAAGCCGGTGGAGGCCGCCGCGCCCCAGACGCCTTCACCCCCGGAACAGCCGGAATCCTCAAGCGACGAACCGCCGGCCCGCTGGGACATGCGCTTGGTCGTGGCGACGCTGGCCGTCGGCGCCTTCGTGGCGGTGGTGTGGTTGTTCGTCCGCGGCTCCAAGACACGGAAGCAGGAGACGCCTCCTCAATGAGGGGATCGCGTCGTGGACATGATTCTTCTCGACTGGACGCGGATGGGCAGATCGTACTGCTTGGCGGGCGTCGTTCATCACGACGGTCAACTCCGCGTGGTGCGGCCGTTGTGGTCGCGGAACCGCGACGCTCCCGTCCGCAACATCGGCTGGCCGCCGCAGTTCTTGGACGGCCATTCGCGCTGGGAGATATTCGAACTGATCGGCGCGGAGCCGGCTGAGCCGCAGGCGCCGCACCTGGAAGACGTCTGGGTCCGCGCCATGCGGACGCGCTACACCTTGGCCAATCCCGCTCAGCGCCGCGCCGTCCTGCAGGCGACGCTGGCCCTGCCGGACGCGCCCTGGTTCGGCGAGACGCTCGTCACCACGCGCTCCGCCGCTTATCTGTCGCCGAACACCGGTACGCGCAGCCTGGCCGGCGTCCTCGTGCCGACCCGCGCCATCCGCTTCACGGCTTCCTGGCGCGACGGCACGCCGGAACCGGATTATCGCGTCACGCTCGCTATTCCCGGACTGGAAGAACGCTCGCTTCCCGTCAAGGACCACTTCCTGCTGCAACGCGCCGAGGACGCCTCGCCGAGCGTGGACGGACGCATTCGTCAGATGACCTTCGCCGTCGGCCAGATGGGCGAGCAGGTCGCCGTTCGCTTGGGGGTGTCGCGCGGTTTCCAGGCGACGCCGGCGCGCGCCGAAAGTGTCTGCTGGCTCATGGCCGATGGATTTTTCTCCTTCAACGATCCCCAGTGTTGATTTTATGTCGCCGGAAGCCGCTCTCACCGCTCACTTGCTCGCCCGGTTGCGCCGGACGGTTGAGTTTCTGGGGCAGGCGAAAACTCGCATCGAGGCGGAATCGCGTTTCGCCGAGGTCGTCGATTCGATGGGCTTCGTGGAGTTCCTGGCACTGGTGGCGGACAATTGCGGCGTGACGGTCGAGGCGATCGAGCAGGCGGCGGGACGCCGGTTCGGCAGCGTCGCGCAGCTGGCGGCGGCCCTGCACGCTGCGGGACTGCGCATCGGAGAGGCGGCATCCGCTCGGTCCGCTCCGGTCGTCGAACCTCCTCGCCAAGCGCATCCTGGTGCATGGTTGGCGGCGACGGCGGCCGGGTTGCCGAAGCAGAGGCAATCCGCCTCGGCAATCAATGCGCTTCTGCATCGGCCGGCCGGTTGGCTGGAGAATCACGCCGGCATTCAGGCGCGTTGCCTGTGGGACGGCGAGGATGCGCTGGACGCAGCCGCACGCACCGCGAACGACTGTCTCCGCCAGGCCGGTCTGTCCTCTCGGATGGTGAGCGCCCTTCTCGTGACCTCCGAGGCGCCGCCGGTATTGACTGGACTGGCCGCGGCGATTCATCAGCGCCTCGGATTCTCCGCCGAGGTCGCGGCGCTGGAAATCGGCGGCGCGTGTACGGGCTTCCTCGCGGCGATGTGGGCCGCCCGGCGTTTGCTTGCCGATGGCGGCGCGGTGCTGGTGCTGGCCGTCGAAGCTCCTTCCTTGTGGCTGCGAATCGAGCCCGGTCCCGCCGGCGAAGCCGCCTCCCTGTTCGGCGATGCCGCCGCCGCCTGCGTCCTGACCGCGCAGCCCTCGACCGCGACGGCCCTGCCTCTGCGCGACATCCAACTCGGCACCAACGGCGCGGTCGGTTCTCTTCTTCGCGTCGAACTCGAAGCGGGTCGCGGCGTTGCCCTGCACATGGACGGCCCGCCGCTGGCGCAGCGCGCGGTGCGGACAATGGCCGATTCCATCCGGCAGATGAGCGCGCGGCATGGGTTGAACGTGGAGCAACTGGCCGCCGTCGTGGCGCACGGCGGCAATGGTCGAATGCCGGCCCTGCTGGCACGGCGGTTGTCCCTCCCCGTTGAGCGCGTGTGGAGCGAGACGGCGAACACCGGCAACCTCGGCTCGGCCTCGCTGCCCGTCGCCTGGGCGAACCGCACATCGCCGATACACTGTCCGATGATTTGGACCGCCGTCGGCGCCGGCTTGCAATGGGGCGCGGCCCTGTTCGATGGGTCGGGATAACGCGGAGCCACCATGCACGAAACTTTTCTCCAGGCCATTTGCGAGGCTCCCGAGGACGACACGCCGCGCCTGGTGTACGCCGATTGGCTCGACGAACATAACCAGTTCGAACGCGCCGAGTTCATCCGCGCGCAGATCCGTCTGACACACCTCGCGCCGGGCAACCGGCGTTTCGCGGTCCTGCGCCGGCGAGCGCGCGACCTACTTGCCGCGCACGGCGAAGCCTGGCGGCAAGGCCTGCCGAAGTGGGTGCGCCATCTCTGCGAGTTCCAGCGCGGCTTCGTGACGCATGTTACTTGTACGGCGCTGCAATTCATCAAGCACGGCGCGACCTTGATGCGTGCCGCCCCGGTGCGGAGTATGCGCGTGCGCCGCGGTGAAGGACGTATCGCCGCCCTGGCCGAATCGCCCCATTTGGCCGGCCTGACCGCGCTGGACCTGCGCTCCAATGCGGCGGGCGATGCCGGCGCCGAAGCGTTGGCGGCTTCGCCGCATGTGCGGCACTTGGCTACCCTGCGCCTGGGCCTCAACAACATCGGCGCTACCGGCATGAGTGCCTTGGCGGCATCGCAACATCTGTCGAACCTGACTAGCCTGGACTTGAGATATAATTTCGACCACGACAATCCTGTCCTTGCGGCACTGGCGACCGCGCCCTGGCTGGCTCGTTTGACCGCTCTGGATTTGAGCAGTACGCACCGGGGAATGGTGGCGTTTCGGGTCTTGCTGGCCTCGCCGTATCTACCTCGCCCTCTGATGTTGTCCTTGTGTTCCAATGGATTGAGCGATGACGCGGTGGAATTGCTGGCAGCCTCGCCCCTACTGGAGCAGGTTGCAAACCTGGATTTGAGGGGCAATCTCTTCCGTCAGCGCGGAATCCAGGCGCTGGCGGCTTCGCCGTACCTGGCGCGGGTCCGCAAACTCGCTCTCTCGTGGAACCTTTTTGGCGATGCCGGCGCCCATGCTCTGCTCGCCTCGCCTCATCTGGGTCAACTGCGCAGGCTCAGCGTGCGTCATTGCAACATCGAGTCCACGAAGGACGCCTTGCGGCAGCGCTTCGGAAGTCGGGTTTATCTGTGAGCGGATCGCGGCTTGCTTCCGGTTGGAGGTCACCATTTGAGTCAACCGCGGATTCTGAACTGGGACGAGGCGGCGGCGGCCGGTCCGCTGCGCTGCGGCGGTAAAGGTTGGAACCTCGGCCGGCTGCATCGCTACGGCTTCCTTGTGCCCGCTGGCGGCGTTCTGAGCGCCGATGCCTACACACGGTTGTTGTCGGTGCCGCCGCTCGCTACACTTCGCGCTTCCCTCGCCGATGTTCCCGCGGCGAAGGCCGCTGATCCCGATGTGACGCGGCGTCTCGATGCGATGCAAACGGCGATCCAGGAGCACGAATTGCCGCCGGAAGTCCGCGACGCGGTGGCTGCATTCCTCGACGAACAGCATCTCGCGGACGTGCCGCTGGCTGTGCGCTCCAGCGCCGTCGCCGAGGATGGAGCGGCCGCCTCGTTCGCCGGCATCCACCACAGTTCGCTGCACTGCATCGGACTCGACGCGGTCCTGCGTGCAATCCGCGTTTGCTACGCCTCGTTGTGGACGCCCGCCGCCTTGGCGTATCGGCGGCGACTTGCCCTCAGCGACGAGCAAGTCGCCTGCGCCGTCGTCCTGTGCGCCATGATCGGTCCCTACTCAGCGGATTCGCGGCAAGTATCCGGCGTGGCGTTCTCCTGCGATCCGCGCACCGGATGGCGCGATCGTCTGCGCCTCAGCGCCGTGCCCGGACTCGGCGACGCGCTCGTCAGCGGACGCGAACAGCCCGAAGAGATCACCGTCGTTCTCAGCGCCGGCCATCTCCGCATTGTCGAGCGCGCCGGCCGCGGCGAGCGCATCCTCAGCGACGCCCACGCCCTGGAGTTGGCCCGCCTCGTCTGGCGCATCCACTGGGCGCTGGGCGAGGGGCAACAACCGCAAGACATCGAATGGACGCAGGACGGCCGCCGCTTCTGGCTGCTGCAATCGCGTCCCGTCACGCGCCTGCCGCCGGCGACGGTTCCCGCACGGGAGGGCCGGCCGGTCTGCTGGTCCAGCGCCAACACAAAGGAAGCGATTCCCGGCGTGCCGACCACGATGACCTGGAGCATCTTGCAGCCGACCCTGTGGAGCATCCTTTATGTGGCGCCTCGCGCCGTCGGCTACCGCCTGCCTCCAGGAATGGAGATAATACGTCGTTATGTGGGGCGGCTCTATTTCGACTTGAGCGCCCTGCAATGGATCTTTTACGACTGTTTTGGCGTGCCGCCTGCCGCCACCGACCGTTTGCTTGGCGGACAGCAACCGCAAATCGACGTGCCGCCCGGCTCGCCGTTCCTGGGCCGGCGCGGTTTCGCTCGGCTGCTCGCCAGCCTCCGCTTGTTCGGGCTGATGTTGACCGTGCCCGCCCGACTGGCCGATTTGACCCCGCGCATCCGCGCCCTCGTCCGTACCGCTCGGGCGCTGGATCTGCTCGCGCTCACACCAGGGCAGATGCTCGACTGGTTGTACCGTCATGGCGACCGGAGCCTGCCGTTGGGACTTGTCTTTCAGTTGATTAACGCCAGCGCCGGCGGCTGGCACACGATATTGCAAGGACTGCTCCGCTGGCGAATGGGCGAACGCGGCCCGGCGCTGGCGGCCAAACTTCTGGCCGGTTCCAACCAGGTGACGAGCGCCGATCAGGGTTATCGGTTGTTCGATCTCGCCGAGGCCGCGCGCCACGACGACGCGGCCCGCGATTATCTCGCCCGCGCTCCCCTCGATCCGCACGGCTGGCGCGGCCTCCCCGCGACCTCGCCCTTCCGCCGCGCCCTGGAACGATGGCTCGCCGACTTCGGACATCGCGCCGTTTACGAAATCGAAATCGCCAATCCGCGCTGGAACGACGATCCCACCTATTTGCTCGAACAAGTGCGTTTCCTGCTGGCGAACCCGCCCTCGCGTTCTCCGCGCGACGCCGCCCGCGCCGCCCGCGCCGACGCCGAACGCGAACTCGCTCGGCAGACCTTTTTCTTCCGCCCGTTGATTCGCTGGCTGGCCGAGCGGACGCGCCGCGCCGCCGCCATGCGCGAGACGGGCAAGTCCCTCTTGGTGGCGATCTGGGAACCGATGCGTAACGTGATCCTGGAAATCGGCCGCCGTCTCACCGCCGGCGGCGCGCTCGATCGTCCCGAAGATGTCTTTCACTTCTGCTACCTCGACGCCGAGAGCTATCTGCGCGGCGAATGGGACGGCCGCGGCGCGCGCCAACTCGTCGCCGAGCGCCGCCAACAGCTCGCCGCCTGGCTTGCCGAAACGCCGCCGGACGTTTTCTTCCAGGATGTCGAGGGCATCGCGCCTCACAAGACGCCGGACAGCGCTGTTGCGGCCGCCGACGCCGCCGGCTGGACCGGACTTGCCCTGTCGTCCGGCCGCGCCGCCGGCCCGGTGCGCATCCTTCGCCATCCGAGCGAGGCCGCACGGCTCCAGAGCGGCGATGTACTGGCGGCGCCCTCGACCGATCCCGGCTGGACGCCGCTCTTTCTGCGCGCCTCCGCTCTGGTCATGGAGGTCGGCGGCTATCTGTCTCACGGCGCCATCGTGGCCCGCGAATACGGGATACCCGCTGTCTCCAATATCCCCGGCATCCTCGATGCCTTGCGCGACGGGCAACGCCTGGAAGTGGACGGCGACAACGGCCGCGTCCTCCGCCAGACCGACTCCTGAGACACTCGCCGTCCGCGACCCGCGCGAAAAATCGACTCTTTTTAGCTTGACGACCCCAACATCACTGGTGTACTGTGACAGTGTTACACTTCCGAGGAAGCGGTGGTGCGCCGGTAGTTCTTTCGGCGAACCTCCCCTAAGGAGAAGCCTGATATGGTGCAATCATGTTTGCGTCGATGGCGCGGCGCGGGCGCGGCGGCCGTGCTGCTGAGCGCGCTGCTCGCGGTCTTGCTCACCACCGAGACACCGCTGCCGGCCCGCGATGACGCGAAAGCGGCGGCCCTGCCGCGGGACCTGGCGAAAGTGCCCACCGATGCCGTCTTCCTGATCTCGGGGCGGGTGGCCGATCTGTGGAACAGCGAAGTGGCCAAACCCGTCCGCGCGAAACTGGCCAAGGAAATCGAGGAGGGCACGCGCGCATTTGAGCGCTCCTTCGGGCTGCCCCTCGAGAAAGTCGAGCGTCTGACGATGGTCATGATGGACGTGAGGGGTCCGGCGGAGCCGCTTCTGTTTCTGCGGACCACGGAGGCATACAACCGGGACAAGCTGATCGCCGCCGGCGAGGAAGCCAAGGAAGAAAAATACAAGGGCCAAACCTTCTACGTCCGGGGGAAGAACCTGGCCGTCTATCCACTCGACGACCGCTCGCTGGTGTACAGCAATGCCGACGGACTCCGCGGCTTGATCGACCATCCGGCGCCCAAGACGGAAGGCAATCTGGACGCCGCGTTGCGGCTGGCTGCGGGCAAACACTCGTTGGTTCAGGCGGTGAACGTGACGGCCTTCAACGAGGCGGTCGGCGCTCAGTTGCCGGGCGAAGTCGAGCCGTTCAAGCCCCTGTTGGAAGCACGGTACGCCACGCTGACGGTAGACGTGGGCGCGGAAACGCGCGCCGATGTGAAGCTGGTCTTCGCCAACGAAAAGGACGCCAAGGCTGGACTCAAACCGGCGCGCGATGGCCTGGACCTGGCCCGCGCCGGACTCGAGCGCGGCGTGGACGAGTTGGGCAAGGAGAAAGAGATGGCCAGTACCGTCGAGTTGCTCAAGCAGGTCCAGACGAGCCTGAAAGCGGCCAAGATCGAGCAGGACGGCAAGACGCTGCAAGCGTCGGCCCTGCTCAAGGTCGATGTCGCCCACGTGGGCGTTCTGCTGGCCCAATCCGTGCAGAAGGTGCGCCAGGCCGCCGCGCGAACCCAGAGCAGCAACAATCTGAAGCAGATCGCCATCGCCCTGCACAACTACAACGATACCTACGGCCATCTGCCGCCGCAGGCCACCTACGACAAGAACGGCAAGCCGATGCTGAGCTGGCGCGTCATGATCCTGCCGTTTGTCGAAGGGCAGGATTTATACAAAGAGTTCCACCTCGAGGAACCGTGGGACAGCGAGCACAACAAGAAACTGCTCGCCAAGATGCCGAAGCTGTACGCCACGCCCAGCGACGAGAAGACGCTGAAGGATCATACGACCCCTTATCAGGGCTTCTTCGGCAAAGGCGCGTTTTTCGAGGGCAAAAAGACCCTTAGCATCCCTGGGGATTTCCCCGACGGCACCTCGAACACGATCATGATCGTGGAGGCGGCGAAGGCGGTGCCGTGGTCGAAGCCGGACGACATTGTCTACGACGCGGCCAAACCGCTGCCGAAGCTCAGCCGGCCCGGCGCCGGCGGGTTTTTGGCGTCGATGTGCGATGGCTCCGTGCGCTTCCTGTCGGACAAAATCACGGAGAAAACAATGCGCAACGCCATCACGCGCAATGACGGCAACCCCCTGGGAGACGATTTCTGAGGGCTGCACGATCCCAATTACTAGCCCAGAGCGCCAGCGACGGGCTTTTGCGCCCGTCGCTGGCGCTCCGGGCTAGTGGATCAAATAAGCGAGGAGATTCTTTCATGCGAGTAGGTTTCACGTTCTTCATTCTCATCGCCGCGTCGGGTTTGGCCCTCGGCGCCGACAAGCCGGCCGCCGCTCCCACACCTCTTCGCGCCGTGCCCGGCGATGCTCAGGATCTCGTTCTGTTTCTGGACACACGGCCTTATCTGATCCGTCTGCACCTGCAAGTACACGGCAAATCCTTTCAGAAAAGCTGGGACGAAACCATCGCTCACCTGTTCCGCTACTTGGACGCGGACGGCGACGGCGCGCTCAGCCCGAAGGAAGCGGCGCTGGCTCCCAGCACGACGCAATGGGTACAGCTGATGGGCGGCATCCCCGTTGAGCCGGACTCCGCTCCGGAATTCGCCGCCCTCGCCGGCGGCGAAAAAGAGAAGAAGGGAACGCTGGACAACTTTCTCCGCTATTACCGCGGCGCCGGCGGCGGCGCGTTGCAGGTCGAATGGGGCTGGCGTCCGCCGGCGCAGGACCGATTGACCGACGCCCTGTTCAAGCGCCTCGACAAAAACAAGGACGGCGCCCTGTCGCGCGAGGAACTGTCCGCGGCGCAGGCGACGCTGCATCTCCTCGATGCCGACGGCGACGAGATCATCCGCGCCTTCGAGTTGGATCCCGCCGGCGCCTATCCGGTGTTCACTTTCCGCTCCTCGACCGATCAGCAGCCGGTGCCCGCCAATTTCCCCTTCGCCGTCCTTCAGCCCGATACGCCGGCCGACAGATTGGCGGGGCAGATCCTGAAACTGTACGACCGCGACAAGAACCGCAAATTGAGCCGGACGGAATTGCCGCTGGAGAAATCGGCGTTCGAGGGACTCGACGCCAACCGCGACGGCGAACTGGACGCGGTGGAGTTGGCCGGCTGGCGAAAGCTGCCTCCCGAATTGGAGATGATCGTCCCGTTGGAGAACAATTCGCGCAAGGACATCCTCGTCATGCCGGCCATGGACGGCAAACCGAACCGCTTGGCGGCGCTGCATCCGCCGGCCCGCGACGGCGCGCTGCGCATCCCCGTCGATGAGAAACAACTGGAGTTGGCGCGCCGATCCAATGGGCCAACCCTGCGGCAGAACATGCTCAAGCAGTTCGACCGCATGGCCGGCAAGAACGGCGTCCTCGCCGAGAAGGTGATCTATCAGCCGCCCTTCACGTTCGTGGCGCTCTTGCGTCTGGCGGACCGCAACGGCGACAGCCAGTTGTCGCGCAAGGAACTGGCCGACTTCCTCGAGTTGCAGGAGAAGTTCTTCTTCCGTTCCAGCTATCTGACGGTGGTGGATCGCGGCCCGTCGCTGTTCGAGTTCCTCGATGCGGACCACGACGGCCGGCTCAGTCCGCGCGAGATGCGTTCGGCGTGGACACGCCTGGCCCCGTGGGACCGTGACGGCAAAGGACGTCTCACCCGGCAGCAGATCCCGCGGCAATTCCAGTTCGTCCTCAGTCACGGAAAGCCGCGCTCCAACCTCGCTCCGGCCGGCCCCGGTTACGCGGACATGCCGCTGTTCCGCGATCGTTCGCGCGGCCCGCTGTGGTTTCGCAAGATGGACCGCAACGCCGATGGCGACGTTTCGCAGACGGAGTTCCTCGGCACGATGGAGCAGTTCCGCCGCCTCGACGCCGACGGCGACGGACTGATCGACGCCAACGAAGCCGACCGCGCCGACCAGGGACTGCGCAAGCGACGATAAACCGCCAAGACGCCAAGGACGCCAAGGACGCCAAGAACCGAAAGAGAAAAAGAGAACAAAAAAGATCGATAAAACTGGAAATGCGTGGATACTTTTGCCTGTTTTTCTTTTTTCCTCTCTTTCTGTTCTTGGCGTCCTTGGCGTCTTGGCGGTTCAATTCTTGAGTGCCTGTAACCGAAAAACGGCTCACACCAAATTGTAACTCCAACTGACCGGCCGGCCGTCCCGGTAGGGCATGACGCCGTGGAATTGCCGTTCGCCGCGCTCGAAGACCAGCGGCAGGAAATGACGATCGCCCTCCCACAAGGGCAGTTCCGAAAGACGCTCCACTTCGACCCATTCGAGATCGCCCTCGGCGTTGCCCGCGTGGGGTTCGCCGCGGAAGTGATCGACGCGGAAGATGAAACCGAACCAGTCTTCGCCGTGTTTGCCGAAACCGGGCCAGCTTATGGTGCCGCGCAGCACGAGCGCTTCGCATTCCAACCCGCTCTCTTCGCGGATCTCGCGGCGCAGGCACGCGACCACGTCTTCGCCCGGATCGAGCTTGCCGCCCAATCCGTTGTATTTGCCGAAGTGCGGGTCGTTCGGCCGACGGTTGCGATGGATCATCAAGACGCGGCGGCCATCCGGTGAAAGGACGTAGCCAAGGGTGGCGAGGACCGGCGTGAAGGGCATGAGTGGCGCGCCTAGCGTGAGAAATGGCGATTATTGAGATACACTTCCTGGTATATTCCGGTCGGGGGACATAGGATGCTCCGCAGTTCGACCGCCGCCGTCCGCGCCTCCTCGGCGTCGCGGAATGCACGCGGTTGATAGGGCTGACCCGGACACCGGCCACACAGCGCCAGGACGAACGGGCCAACGCGGACGTGCAGCCAGTAGCCGAGTCCGTCCGGGCAGGCGATTTCTTCGATACGTCCGCCGTGCGACCAGTTGTTCAATTCCTCGGACAGTGCCTCGGCGATACGGCCGGCTTGTTCGGGGTACAGTTCGCGGAAAGCGGTCGGCGAGTCGGGGCGGAGCAGCAGGAGATCCCAGGCCAGTGAGCGCGGACGGACGATCAGGAAGGTGCGCCGGCCGGGCGGCACCAAGATGCCCAAGGCGGACGGACCCGCGCGATGGTCCTCGACGAGGCGCAGCGGACACATGCTCTCGATACCTCCTCCGCGTTTCAACCGGGATTAGCGCATTCTAGCACATCGACCGGGAAACCCAAAGAAGGGCCGGCACTCAACAGACCGCGCTCTCCGGCGACCACTGCGAGAGGATATCGTGCAGCCGCTCCAGAGCGATCTCCAATTCCCGACAATCCTCGGCGGCGTCCTCAAAGTGCGCGGCGGCGCCGCGCTCCTCCAAGCGCAGGGCCGCGGCCACGACCCGCGCCGCGCCGAAGTTGCCCGCCGCTCCCTTCAGCGTGTGGGCCGTGCGATGGAGCAGCACGGCGTCGTGCCCCGCGAGGGCCGCGCGGATCTCGGACAAGAGCTTGGGATATTCCTCCAGATACATCCGAATGATTTCGCGCGCCAGGTCGGGATCGCCTCCACATCGTTCGAGCAAGGTGTCCTCGTCCACCACCTTTTCCGGCACAGGCTCCTCGGCCGGGGCGGGTGGCGTCGCGGAGAGGACCGACGCCAGCACCTCCCAGAGATAAGCCGGCTGGATCGGCTTGGACACATAGCCGTCCATGCCCGCCACCAGGCAGCGCTCCTCGTCGCCGCACAGCGCGTGCGCGGTCAGCGCGATGATCGGGGTACGTCGTCCCGTGCCCTTCTCGCGCTCGCGGACGATCGCCGTCGCCTCCAAACCGCCCATCTCCGGCATTTGCAGATCCATCAGCACCACGTCGAATCGGCTGCGCTCCAGCGCGGCCAGCGCTTCTTTGCCGTTGCAGGCCAGCGTCACCCGATGCCCCTTTTTCTCCAGCAGCAGCGTGGCCAGCTTCTGATTGACCACGCCGTCCTCGACCAGCAGCACCTTAAGCGACGGAAGGGATGAGGACACGGCGGAAGGGCAGGGTTCGAGGACGGTCGCTCCCTCCGTCAACTGCACCGTCATGGCGCTGGCCCGGCCGAAGACGGTCGTGAAATGGAACGTGCTGCCCTGACCGGGACGGCTTTCGACCCATAGGCGCCCGCCCATCATCTGCACCAGGCGCTGCGTGATGGCCAGGCCCAGTCCCGTGCCGCCGTACCTGCGCGTCGTCGAGCCGTCCGCTTGCTCGAAGGCCCGGAAAATCACGTCCTGCTTGTCCTCCGGGATGCCGATGCCGGTGTCGCGGACGGCAAAGTGCAGGCGGACCTCCGCACCGGCGCTTCCCACCGACACGACCGTGGCCGACACTTCGCCGCGGTCGGTGAACTTGATGCCGTTGCCGACCAGGTTGACGAGGATTTGCCGCAGACGGCCGGGGTCGCCGACCAGCCGATCCGGCACACCAGCGTCGCGGCGGACATTCAGTTCCAGCCCCTTGTCGCGCGCCCGCCACTGGAACACCTTCAGCGTGTCGTCCAGAACGGCGCCCAGGGAGAAGGGGATTTTTTCGAGATCGAGCTTACCGGCCTCGATCTTGGAGAAATCGAGGATGTCGTTGATGATGTCGAGCAGAGCGTCGGCCGAGGTCTTGACGGCTTCCAGGCATTCGCGCTGCTGGTCGTCGAGTTCGGTATCGAGGGCGAGCTGCGTCATGCCCAGGATGGCGTTCATGGGCGTGCGGATCTCGTGGCTCATGTTGGCGAGGAACTGGCCCTTGGAGCGGTTGGCCTTCTCGGCCGTCTCCTTGGCCCGCCGCATGCGCGTCTCGCTCACTTGCAGTTGGTCCGTCAGTTCGCGCATTCGTTCGGACTGCTCGCGCAGCTCGGCGGTGCGCTCCGCGACGGTGCGCTCGATGCGAACATGGGTGGCTTCCAGTTCGGCCTGCCGCTCGGCGAAGGCGGTCATCTCGCGGACGCCCTGGATACACGACCAGATGAGAAAGACGTCGATGAACGCCACCCAGCCGACGTGTTCGAGCCAGCGCCAATTGGCGGGGCCGGCGACGCCGTAGACCGACTGGGGCCAGTACAGGCCGCGCAGGAAGTGATCGACGCCGACGACCAGCGAGGCTGAGACGAGGACGCGCCAGTCGCGGTAGAACGCCAACAGCGCCAGCGAGCCGAAGACGTGAAAGTGCGTCTCGATCCGGCCGCCGGTGAGATGGATGAGCAGAGCGCCCATCAGCATTTGCCCCGCGCCGACGACGTGACGAGTGGCCACGCCGCCGGGACGAAGCACCACCATCAGCACGGGAAAGATGACGATGACCGAACCCAGCAAGAGGGCGGCCAGAACGTGGACGTGCGTTTGCCGAATGACCCCGGCCCACTGATGGGGCGACAGCCACAGGGCGACGCCGATCGCGAACAACCACTGGAGGACCAGCAGTCCGGCGAACAGGCGATCCGAGCGAACGTGGATGTTGCGCTGATGCTCCGCCAGGAGTTCGCACGCCCGCCGCGCCGTTGCGGTCATCTCCTTCGACTTCGACGTTAGGGGTTCCATGATCCGTCCTCCTCTGTCATCTCGCCGCCATTGGCGAAGAGAAGGCAGCCGTACACGGGAGCCGTCCCGCGCTCCGCGCTCCCGTCTTGCAGCCAGGCCAACACGGTTTGCCCGCCGTCGTTGTCTCCCGCGTGTCCGCGTCCGTCCGTGATGCCGCCGCTAAACAGCAGGCATCCTTCCGCGCCGTACAGCACGACGTGCCCCGACGTGCGCACGCCGAAGCGCCGCGCCTCGGCGCCTCCGCGATCGACCACCACGTCCACGTCCGGCAGCGACCGGGCCAGCGCCTCGATGTCGCGGCCCACGCGATCGGCCGTCGCGGCGGCCGGTGCGACAAGGAGGACGTGGACGGCAACGCGGTCCGAGCAATGCGCGAGGATGTGTTCCAGTTCGCCCAGCGCGGTCCGCGTGCAAGGGCAGTTGCGATGCGCGAAAATCAGCAGCGTCGGTCGTTGGGGGTTGAGGGACAACGTGCTTTCGGCCGGCCAGGTCGGGGGGACGCTTCCACGGGAGCCGGGCGTCCGATCGTGGCGCAGCAGGACGAGCCAGCCGACTGCGAGCAGCAGCAACCAGAGGGAGCCGCCCAGCAACCAGAAAAGACGCGATGGCCTCATGCGTTCCTCGATTCCCGCCCGTCCGACGAGATGCGCGGCCGGCCACGCCTCCAGCACGGCGCGGAAAGAGGCCGGCGACTCTTCCAAGGCACGATAGGCGGCGTGAGCTTCCTGGAGATCGTAGTTCCGACCGAGGTTTTCGAGATGCTGCGCCGCCTGCGCGGACTCCGCCGCGGTGAAGTTGCTCGCCGAGCCTTTCAGCAGATAGGTGGTGCGCTCTTCGGCGACAGCGTCGCCCGCCTTAATGGTTTGTCGCACCCCCTGTAGCATACGCGGGCAATTCGCCTGGAACAAGGAAATTACGGAGTCGCGCCTGGCAAAGCGTGACGCGCCTCGTTCACGCGGCCAGCTTGCGCGGGTCGGGCGCTTCGCTGAGACGGACCTCGGCGAAGCGCTGGCCGTTGGAATCGTAAAAGAGGATACGGTCCTCATCGCCGGCCCAGACGGCGTACGTCTTGACCATGCGTGGTCCCTGCACCTGAAAGAACAGACCGCACGGTCGGCCCGAACGGGTAATCATCGCCTCGTGCATCGGCGTCTGAGTCGGGTCGAGTTGGTCGTGGGCGCAAAGAGTGTTGCGGACGTGTTGGCGCAGAACGTCCAGAGAGGGCAGACAAACAACGGTGTTCATCGAGGTTCGTGACTCCGGGACGACGGCGAGGACCGAATAAAACAGGGGCCTCGCGTTCGCCATTCTTTATCGGCTCATTCGTCCTGCGGATGCAGCGAACTCACCACGCCTGGACCTGCCGCAGTGCCTCGTAGAGGACAATGCCGACGGCGTTGGCCAGGTTCAAACTGCGGACCTTGCCGGCCGGCATGGGAATGCACAAGGCGCGGTCGCCGTACCGCTGGACCACCGACGGCGGCAATCCCTTCGATTCGCAGCCGAACAGCAAACGATCGCCAACTCGATAGTGGATGCGCGTGTACGGGACGGTTGCACGGGCGCTGAAGCAGAAGATGCGTCCGCCCTCCTGACGCGCCTCGAATTCCTCAAGGGTGGCATGGCGGATCAGCGTCACCTCGTCCCAGTAATCGACGGCGGCGCGGCGCACGGTGCGCTCGCCGAGGGGAAATCCGGCCCGGCCGATGACGTGCAGGACCGCGCCGGTGGCCACGCACAGGCGGATGATGTTGCCGGTGTTGGGCGGAATTTCCGGCTCCAGCAAGGCGATGTGAAACATGATGCCTCGATTGATCGCTTTTTCCTGATGAACCACCCTATCGACTGCCGAGGGGAGAAGGATGTGCGGCGTCAGCTTTCCCTCGGAGAGCCGGGCCGCGGGCGACCCGATGATCGTACATCTTGGAGTCCTCCTCATGCCGGATCGCCGACCTTGGCGTTTGTATCTCGCCGTGTGCGTTCTGCTGGGCGTCGGCGTCTTCCTGACTCTTAGCCTACTCGACTACGAGCCGGCCGACGCCGCCGCGGCGCGGATGCACAATCGTCTTGGCCCGTTCGGCGCCGGCATCGCCCACGAACTGCGGCAAGCGCTGGGCGCGGCCGCGTACGTCTTCCTCGCCGGTTGGTTCACGGTCGTCCTTCGGCTCGTCTTGCGGCGGAGCTGGTTGAGCTGGTCGCTGCGTTCGCTTGGCTGGATCTTGTTGGTTCCCTCCGCCGCTGTGCTGGCGGAACGATGGCCCGCGCTCGAACTGCCGGGAACGACCGCTCCGCTGGGGGCGGGCGGCAGCATCGGCGCTTGGCTGGACGACTGGCTGCAAGCCTCGTTTCATCCGATCGGCCAACAAATCCTCCTCGCCAGTTGTGTCGCGCTGGGCATGGTCCTGAGTCTCGATACGCTCCTGCTGCGCCTGGGCCGCCTGCTGTGGTGGTTGATCCGCACCAACCTCGATGTCCGCGCCGACGCGGAACCGCGTCCTGCCGTCCGAAGCCGATCCGCGCCGCCCATTCTGCGGATGATCGTACCGGCGGAAGTCGAGTCCGACGAACCGGACGAAGACGCCGGCTCCCCTTCCGCGCGGATAAAGGAACCGGCAGAGGGCCCTCATGTTATCCCGATTCACCATCACAACGAGATCGTCCGCCACGAAGCGCAGGGGCCGCACCTGTTCTCGGCTCCGCGCCGCAAAGCCCCGGCGCAGACCGTCTCCGATCGGGAACGCTTCGCCGACTACGAACTTCCCTCCTTGAAATTGCTGGAGGACGCCCGGCCGTTCGACCATCGCCAACACGATCAGCAGCTGCGCGAGCGCGCCGCTCTCCTGGAAAAAACCTTCACCGACTTCGGCCTGAACGTCGAGGTCGTCGGCATCAATACGGGTCCGGTCGTCACGCAGTTCGAGATCGCCCTGGAA